>WJMI01000209.1 GCA_014728015.1 Chitinivibrionales bacterium
ACATCATGCTGTTTGACGCGAAATGCCGGCATACTGGCCGGGAACCAGAGACGGCCGCTTCGAAAAACGCCTTCGCGCACAAATAGTGAAGGAAGTGCCTTCCATGCAGAACATGCTTGCGGATACGAAATGCACGGCCGTGCTCGCAATCAATCAATGGCTTGCTCTGAATTACCATCGTTTCCTGACGTCCCTCGGTGTGCGCATTCCAGGCGACCTGTCCATCCTTTCGTTCGACAATTACCTTCCCTATGCCCCGCATCCAGTTTCCACTCTGGATTTCAGGCTTGAGATGCTGGGGTACAGCACCGCGCATATCTTTATTAATGATATCCCGGTGAAAGCCGACCGTTGGGGGCTGATCCGCACCGAATCTCAATATATCGACCGCGGCTCACTTGCCCCGCCCCGTGCAGGGCGTACCGTGACGGGCGGGAAACGGGCCCTGTCGTCCTAGCTGCAGAGCACGCGTTAGCGTCCTGTGCTCATGCGTTTCACGTAGGCATCGACCCACTTCATTTCTACAGAGACCTGCATCCGGCTGAGGGGCGCTTCTCTGCTCGTCGTGAAGTGCCCTGCTTTGCCGGGCCATCCGGGCGCCGTGAAAACATATTTTACTGCGCCGGAGCAGTCCGGCTGTCCGGCACCTCGATTCGAAGCTCGCCATCCCCAACAAGGAACGCACCGCAATGGCACTACTGCAGGATGAATGGAGCAACCGCATCAATGCCTGGAAGCAAGCTTTGCGCAGACACTGCTATCGGCGTCTGGGCACGCTCTCCCTCGAAGGGTTCGTAACCAGGGAGCAGCTGACAGCAGCGCAGGCCGCGCGCCGCAGGTTTCGCCCCATGCCGGCCGGCACCAGGTGGGGAATGAAGTGGGAATACGGCTGGTTCCGCGCGCGCTTTCGGCTGCCCGCCACGGCCAGACGGCAACGCATCGTGCTCTTCGTCAATCCCGCCGCCGAAGGCCTCGTATTTGCAAACGGAAGGGAACTCGGCAGCGTTGGCGACGGACGGCCGCATGTCACGCTTACATCTCGCGCGGCCGCGGGCGCATCGTTCACCGTTCTTGCCGAATTCTATGCCGGGCACGGTCCGCGACGATGTCATGCCGGGCCGCTTGCGCCGGGCGAGGAGAGCGTGCCCGAAGTAACCGCGCCTCAAGCCGAAGTCAGGGAGTCAACGTATGGCATCTGGCAGGAGGACGTCTACCAGCTTCTGATGGATGTCGAGACGCTCGACCGGTTGCGCACGAGCATCAAGTGCAATTCGAAGCGCGCCGCCGATATCCACGCCGGTCTGTGCGACATGACGCTTATCGTCGATTTCGAACTGCCGCGAGACGAAATGCTCAAGACCGTGCGCAAGGCACGCAAGCGCCTCAAACCGCTGCTCGACAGGAAAAACAGAGCGGCGCCGCCCGCGATGTACGCGTTTGGACACGGCCATCTCGACGTTGCTTGGCTGTGGCCCCTCGCCGAGAGCGAACGCAAGGCGGCCCGTACTCTTTCCAACCAGCTCGCCCTTGCCGATGAGTATCGGGGATACGGTTTTCTTCACAGTCAACCGCAACTTCTGCAGATGGTGAAAGACAGGTATCCCGCCCTCTACCGCCGCGCGAAAGCCGCCGCCCGCACGGGCGGGATCATTCCCGAAGGCGGGATGTGGGTCGAAGCCGACACCAACATTACGGGCGGGGAAAGCCTGATACGCCAGTTTATGCACGGCAAGCGGTTTATACGGAAAGAGTTCGGGCGCGCATCACGCCTTTTGTGGCTGCCCGATGTGTTCGGGTATTGCGGCGCGCTTCCCCAGATCATGAAAGGATGCGGCGTAGAGTACTTCGCAACCGCCAAGTTACGCTGGCACTATCAGGGGGGCACTGATTTTCCCTACGACACGTTCGCGTGGGAGGGCATTGACGGGTCGCGGGTGATGGCCCACGTGTTTGCCGACTACAATGCGAGTACTGATCCCGCACATGTACACAAGCTGTGGAACAGCCGGCATCAGAAGGACGGCGCGCGGGGCCGGCTGTATCCATTCGGGCATGGCGACGGCGGCGGCGGCCCGGACCGGGACCATCTCGAATACGTTCGCCGGGAGCGCGACCTCGAAGGCATGCCGCGGATGCGCCTGGCACCGCCCAATGCATTTTTCGAAGACCTGAAGAGACGGGGAATGCCTCGGGCCCGCCACAGGGGCGAGCTCTATTATCCAGGCCATCGAGGTGTATACACATCACAGGCCCGCACCAAGCGGGGCAATCGCAAAGCCGAGATTGCGCTGCGCGAAACGGAAATGTGGGGCGCTTTTGCATCAGCAATCGCCGGCTATCGATATCCCGCGGTTCTCATGGACAGGCACTGGAAAAGGCTGTTGTGCAATCAGTTCCATGATATCCTGCCGGGCTCGTCCATCGGCCGTGTCTATGAGGAGGCCGAGGAAGACTACCGCCGGATAATCAGCATCTGCTCGGAGGTTACGCGCAAAGCCACCGGCAGGCTTTCTCGCAGGAGAGCGGATACGATTGCCGTATTCAATTCGCTCAGCTGGGAGCGGAACGAGCTCGTGCCGTTGCCGCCGGGTTTTTCAGGTGTTACGGACAGCAATGGTCGTGATCTTACCTGTCAAAGAATCGGGCGGCGGCTGTATGTGGAAGTCGCGGTCCCGTCGTGCGGATGGACCACTCTCCGCCGGAGTAGAGGACGGGCGCCGCTCGTACGCGATTCGAGAAGAGCAGGGCGGATTCTCGAAAACGAGGTGCTTCGCGTGCGTTTCAATACGCGCGGCGAAATCCAAAGCATCATCGACAAAGAAACGGGCCGCAAGGTAATTTCCGGTGTGGCCAACAGGTTCTGCATGTACAAGGATGTTCCTCCCACGTTCGATGCATGGGATCTATACAGCATGTACATGCAGCAACCGGTACAGCTCAATGAACGGGCGACATTTGAACGCGTGGCATCCGGGCCCCTGGCCGCCGTGCTTCGGATACGCAGGAAACTCAACAAGTCGACAATGACCCAGGACATAATCCTCCGTCGCAACAGCCGCCGGATCGATTTCAGCACGACAATCAACTGGGGAGAGACGCACAAACTGCTCAAGGTGAGCTTCCCGGTCAACGTTCGTGCCAAGGAGGCCCTGCAGGAAATTCAGTTCGGCCACATCGCCAGGCCCAATCGTAAGGCGCGCTCCGAAGATGCCGACAAGTTCGAAGTATGCAATCACCGCTGGACCGCGCTTGCCGGCAGAAAGAATGGCGCCGCCGTGCTGAATGACTGCAAATACGGCGTGAGCGTTGACGGCAACGCAATCAACCTTACGCTCCTGAGAGCGCCGGTCGCCCCGGACATGAATGCCGACAAGGGATCCCAGGAATGCACGTACAGCTTGTATGCATGGAACGGTCCGTTTGCCGCGTCGGACATCGTGCGCGAGGGCTACGAACTTAACTGTCCTGTCCTCGCTGTTGACGGCGATGCCGGATCACGATCTGTTGTCGCAGTGGATGCCCCGAATATCATTGTCGAAACGGTAAAGCCTGCCGAGGACGGATCCGGGGATATCATTGTCAGGTTGTACGAGTCAATGCGGTCTGCAAGTGCGTGCGTGCTCGCGGTAGACCTGCCGGTCGCCGCGGCGGAGCAGACCGATATGCTGGAAGGTCGCAGGAGAAAACTACGCATGCGCAAGGATGGGAGCTGCACGCTGACATTCCGGCCGTTCGAGATTGTCACGGTCCGGCTGCGGCTGGCGTAGGGGAGAGAACGCCGCGCTACTTCCGATCCCTTGAGATCGGGGAAGTTCCGGTCCCGCGCCTTGATGCCACCCACCACGCATACGCCATACCCGCCAGAACGACCGCGACATAGAACACGAGATCGCCCGGCGCATACGTGGTGACCAGCGTGCTTTTTACCCGGCTCTCGTATATCCGGTTTGCATTTCCCGTGTGCTGCCGTGTCCAGCTCGTGAGACTGTCCGGCCAGATGAGCGGCTGCCGCATGAGCTTTGCGGCGACTTCGCTGTCCATGTCCGCCAGAAGCTGCCCCACGAACATGTCCGCATGATCGTGGAGGTATCGGCTATAATAGGCTTCCAGAACTTCGTTCTCAAAGTATGCCTTGTCATACATCCGGTAGAACGAGCCGTCCGCGCCCTTGAAGTTATTGGTAAAATAGAACGCCCGCTGGTGAAGGTGCCGGAGCGCTTCGTTCTCATACACCTTTTGTTCGCGATGGCTGGAAAATCCCATGTGGTGTATCCTCCCAAGCTCACCGCTACTGAAGGAGGAGTAGATTCTCCCGGGCTCCTTTGTTTCGATCACATGGCCGAAGCCGTGGACCTGCATGATAAACAGGGCGGTCATCACGGATGTTACGGCACCCAGGATCGGCAGGCCTTTCACCTGTCGCCGCGTTGCCGCCGGCGATGTATGATACATGTATACCGAGAAATGGAGGGCCGCAACGCCCAGGGCGCCCGAGAGAAGGTTGATGACCGCATCGCGAATCTCTCCTACGCGGTTGGGAAGCATCCACTGGATTGCCTCGTCGCCAAGGCCGATCCAGTAAACGATTGTTACAGCGCTGAGCGCCGATACCCATTGGGCGCAGTGATGCCGCAAGGCGGCGAGAAGCAATGCGCCGAGAAGGCCGTACTCGAGGAAATGAATCTTCTCGGCCGGATACTTCATCCCGGACAGGTAGTACCAGTAGACTGCGGCTACGATTGCGATGACGGCGATGCTTCCCAGAAGCCGCAGGCCCCGCAGCTTGCGAATAAGGTAAACAAGAATGACCGCGCCAATTGCCGCGAAGACCCAGTACACGGCATTGTAGCATTCCCGCCCGAACGTCTCTTCAAGCCACTTGCGCAACGCGGAGACAATGGAGAGCGTGGAGTAGATCAAGGCCGTGAAAGCAGCGATCACAAGCCACAGTATCCGGTCGGTACGCGTGAATCGAAAAGTCATTGCCGGTTGAGCTCCCTGTCTTTCGATGCCCAGACCGAAAATAATAGGATACGTGTTTGGTTTCAGCATGTGGGGCCGGCGCCGGCCGGGCATGCGCGAAGGCCGTGCGTACGGGCATCCTCATCCGGCCGCCGGTTTGTGAGTCCGGCTTCCTTCTAGAACGTGTAGCCCAGCGAGAAATGAAACGCACCGGGCGCCTCGCGATCCGGATCATGGCCGAGCTTCAGTCCGTAGAGCAGACCGACGGGCCCGATAGGTGTTATCAGGCGAAGGC
>WJMI01000210.1 GCA_014728015.1 Chitinivibrionales bacterium
AGGCATCGAGCGCCCAGACGTACGCCGATGCCGTCCGTGTCCGGATCGACGATCTGCTGGAACGCATCGCCCGTGAGGAGATACGCGCGGGGGGGGAGCTGGAGGAGCTTGTCGCATCGGGGAAAGACGCGGCACGGCGTGAAATCGAGGACTCCCTGGCACAGATTCTCCAGGATGCCGCATCCGGCGCCGGCGCGCATGACCTGGTGCACGCATCCCTGCAGCGGCTGTGTGATGCCGTGTACGCCCGTTTGTTCGTGCAGAGTGTCTCCCGGCTCAACAGGTCGCTGAGAAAGATCGCCGCATCACGCGCGAAAGACCTCGAAACCCTGTCCGCTGAAATCGTGAGGGATCTCGGGGAAGGGGATGGCCCGGGGCCGGATGATATCGATGCGCTCCTGCAGACTGAAATCGATGTGGACACGCCCTGGCGTCCGTCGATCCGTCTCGACCTCGCCCGCGAGCCCTGGGCGCATCGTCTGGCGGGGCGGTTTCGCGGCCGCGCGGGCCGCGCGCGCCATGCTTCGCAGCGCGTGGGGCCGGCGGTGCTGGAACACGCGAACCGGTGCGTGCAGGATCTACAGAATGCCGCAGGCAACAGAGTGCGGGCCGCATTCGCCCGTCTGGCCGAAGCGCTGCGGTTCCAGTACGAGCGTATCCTGGCCCGGGCCGTGCAGCGCGCCTCCGAACGCCGGCGCCTCCTGGAGCGCGAAGAAGCTGCGTGCGCGCCGCGTATCCGGCATCTCGACAACTTGACTGACGCGCTCACACGGCTGGAACATTCCCTCGTGTAAATATCGTTCCGTGCGCGCCGGTGTGGCTCCCGGGTGCCGGGCCTGCAGGCGGGGGGGCTATGGCCGCGCGTGGCTATGGCCGCTTCTTGAGCTGCGCATCGACCTTGTCGAGCTCTTCGCGGCGTTTTTTCGCGATAGCGCAGTGCTCATCCTTGACGCGGTTGTCGCAGTCGGAGAACTGCATGTAGTAGTCCCATGCCTTGATGGCATCGATCAGGAGCGTAGGGCTGCTCCCGTCGACATAGGTATATTGACGGTCGAGAGCACTGGCATAGTAAAACAGCATCTCGCGGCGGGACTCGTCGGTTTGCGGGATAATCGAGCCCTTTTTTGCATTGAGGGCGACTTCGAGGCGATCCCGGGCCTCATTATACAGCGCGAGCTTGAAATAGATCTGCCCGAGATAGGCATCGATCGTCGGATCGGAATATTCCATCCGAAGTTTCTCGAGTATCGATCGGGCCTTGGTAAACTGGTTAAGGTGGCGGAAGCATATTGATGCGCGGCGTATCTGCGCCTCCAGGTACTCATTCGCCATCCCCCCGTCCCTGGGCGTGGGCACCAGCTCGTAGATGTTCACCGCTTCTTCCCACTGGCCCTTTC
Organism: Chitinivibrionales bacterium; assembly: GCA_014728015.1. GTDB lineage: Bacteria > Fibrobacterota > Chitinivibrionia > Chitinivibrionales > WJMI01 > WJMI01. The sequence continues at coordinate 1,398 of WJMI01000210.1, forward strand.
GCTCGATCTCGCGCCCCTTCTCCAGAAGCGACTGGGAGGACTCGGCGAACGCGGGGACGCTTCCGGCCGGGCGGGGCGAGCGCAGGAGGGCGGTGAGAGAAACGCCGACCGCCAGGAGCGACAGGATCAGCGACAGCGTGGGATAGAACCGCTTGAACGAAAACGGCACCCTGACCTTGCGGCCGGCGCCCCAGGCATCGTAGGAGTGCAGGCATATCTGGATGCTCTCGTGGATGTCCTTGGCGCTGCGCGGGCGGTCATCGGGGCTCTTCGAAAGCAGCCGCTCGATAAGCTCTTCGCTGAGGGGCGAGATTGACGGCCGCAGTTTGCTGGGGCGATCGTATTTCGCGTTTTTAATTTTCTCGATGAGCGAGGTCAGGTTGGCCGCGGTAAACGGTTTCTTCCCGCAAAACATCTCGTACAGCACGATCCCCAGCGAGAAAAAATCGCTGCGCACGTCGAGGTCCCGTCCGTCAAGCTGCTCGGGCGACATATAATGGAACGTGCCCACAATCATCCCCTGCATGGTGTCGGATGTCAGGTTCAGCGGCTTGGCGGCGCCGAAGTCCATCAACTTGACTACCTTGTCGGGCGTGATCATGATATTTTCGGGCTTGATGTCGCGATGCAGGATACCCGAAATCTGTTCCTTCGTGGGCGCTTCTATCTTGATGTTGTGCGCATAGTCGAGCGCCCTGGTAATCTGGGATGCGATGCTGAGAATCTCACGCTCGCTTATGCGCGACGACGACTGAAGATAGGAGCGCAGCGTGCGGCCGCTGATATGCTCCATCTCGATATAGAAATACCCCTCGACCTCGCCGGTATCGAACACGCGCAGTATGTTCGGGTGATCGAGACGCGCCGTGAGCTGGGCCTCCTGCGTGAACCGGCTGAAGAATTCCTCTTCGCGGGTCAGCGACGGCTTGAGGATTTTGACAATCCTGTCGAGCTGAAAACGGACGTTGTGCGCCTTATAGATGTAGGCCGTGCCGCCTTCGTTGTATTTCTCAAGGATCTCGCAGTTGCCGATGGTCTTGCCGACAAATGGATCGCGCTCTCGCCCGGCCCCCTCCTGCGGAGCGGGCGCTCCGGATACCGGGGGCGGGTTCTTTCGTGACGGTCCTGTCATGAGGCCTGCTCGCCGATCAGAGAATTGATCGCATCCCGGATGCCCGCGAGCTTCCGGGAAACGGTACGTTTCGATGCGGCTAGATCGTCGCCCGGCGCGCCGCAGCATGATGCATAAAACTTGATTTTCGGCTCGGTGCCCGAGGGACGGGCAGTGACGATACTATCATCCGACAATATAAATTGAAGCACATTGGATGACGGCAAGTCGATGCTGTTTTCCACCGTTCCCGAAGTCGGGTCGCGGACCGTGCCGTCCGCATAATCCTTGATCTTTGCGACCTGCTCGCCCCCCAGTTCCGCCGGCGGGGAATCACGCAGCCTTCGCATGAGACCCTTCATGACATCCGCGCCCTTTTCTCCCTTGAAATACCGGGAAATCAGCATCTCTTCGTAATACCCGTGCTCTTCATATATCTGGTCGAGACGTCCCAGAAGAGACTGGCCGCGGGTACGGTGGTACAATGCCATCTCCGCGGTCAGGACCGCGGCCGAAACGGCATCCTTGTCGCGCACCGCCGTGCCCGCGAGATACCCATAGCTCTCTTCACCCCCGAACACATATTCGAGACCATCGTCCTCCGACTCGAACCGTGCAATCTTCTCGGCTATGTACTTGAAACCAGTAAGCGTATCGAAGCAGCGGGCACCCCATTTTTCCGCCACCCGCCGCTGCAGCTCGGTGGTCACGATTGTTTTGACAAAGGCCGGTTTCTGGGGCAGCGTTCCCTGCTCGGCCCTGCCGCCAAAGATGTAGTCGGCGAGCAGGACACCAAGCTGGTTGCCGGTCAGGAGCGCAAAAGATCCCTCGTGGGCAACGGCAGTCCCCAATCGATCCGCATCCGGGTCGGTGGCCAGCACCAGATCAGCTTTCTTTCTGGCGGCGAGCGAAAGCGCCATCTTAAGCGCATCGGCCTCCTCGGGATTCGGCATCGTGACCGTCGGAAAGTTTTCATCGGGATCGCGTTGCTCCTCGACAAACGACACCTCTATGCCGAGTTCGGCCAGCGCGCGCGAGACCGGGACCGCGCCGCTGCCATGCAGCGGCGAATACACC
>WJMI01000211.1 GCA_014728015.1 Chitinivibrionales bacterium
CCATAACGGATGGAGACGTACTTCAGGACGCCGGAACTGTCGTCGAGGTCGGGGGATGAGCCGCCGCCGTATTCGCCGCGGGGATCGTCAGCCTGGATACCCTCGATCTGCTCGATACCGTCCTGACGGTTGGTTCTGGACTTGCCGAGAAGAATCAGACCGCCCCACAGACCACGCGAAGCCTGGGTCAGGTCGTTGACTTCGTCGAGGTTGTCCTGTTGGGCCGTGAAAATAATCGGGTCGTCTTTGCTGCCTTTGGCTTTAATAGTCGCCCCTCGGCAAATGATGAGTGCGCTGGCATTGAGTCCGCCACCCGGCTTCGCCTTGATTACCGTGCCCTTTTCAATCTCGATATGTCCCGTGTTTTCTACAAACACGAACCCGTCGAGGAGATACACCGTGTCGCTGGACAGGGTCAACGATTCTCCGCTGTCGATGTCGGCATCGCGGATGATCTTCATGCCGTCCTCGAACAGCGTGTCATTGACAGTGAACGTATCGACTGTCACCTGGGTGTCGATGATGGTGTCACCGGTGAGCGAGTCGATCAGCGTGTCGTACTCGATACTCTGCACCGTGTCGATCAGCGTGTCGGTCAGCGTTACGGTATCAACCTCCGTCGGGCTGTCATCGCACCCGGTCATAACGATGAGAGACGGAACGATGAGGGTCGCCACGAACAGTACTGGTAACGCGGCGAAGAATCTTGTGATGAGTCTACCCATATGGGTCCTCCTTTGAATTGAGTGGATATGGGTGAGAGTTTGTAAATGAAGTTTGCTACTTGAGCACATAATTCCTGCAGAGAAGCCCGAAACTCTATTGCTCGTTGTCCGACCCAACCCCCTTTGGCGACAACGGCCTATAGTGAATGTAGGGGAACCGAGGGAAATCCTTTTTGTGATTCTCCAAAAGATGAACCACGATCATTTGGGTTCTATTAGGAGGACGTTATATTGTCGTAAGAATCGCATGGAGCCACTTTGACGGGCTTGGACCATGCGGCGAATACGGCTCCTGTGGGGCATTGTGCCCCACAGGGCGATATCGATATCATTAGGTGTGTGTTTCTAGAAACCATAGGACAGGCCTAGTGAGAAGCTCGGGCCTTTCTTGGTTTCCCTAACCGTGTATTCCTTGGCTTTGTATTTAAAGAAGTATCTCTCGTCGGCTCCGATAAGGTTCTTTGCTTTTACCGACAGTTTGAGTCGCGAGCCAAGCTTCTGGCCCGCGGTTACACTGAGCGAATGCTCGGGCTTCTGCCAGAAGTCTTTCTTGTCCTGGTCTGTCAGTTCTGCGAGGCGAGTGCCGAATACATTATAGGTAACGTTGAAATTTGTTCCTGCATCCGGATGGTCGAAGGTCAGGAAGATATTGACTACGTAGGGAGACTGGTTCTGGAAGGGACGAGTATCCTCCCCGGCATCTTCGAATATGTCATACTTCTGCATGGTTGAGTCGAGCTTAACCCGGGACCAGGCAAGCGTGAGATTGCCGGCAACCTGGAAATATCTCAGGGCGGGAACGAAATCCATCTGCTTGCGCGCTTCGAATTCAGCGCCCGCAATGAGGGCATCCGACGGTGTATTCACGGGGGTCCGGACATCGTTGCCCCAGAAGCGCAATTCTATAGGATCGTGAATCGCCTTGAAAAACCCGCTCGCGGCGAGGAGCTCACCGGGCTTCATGAACCATTCCCAGCGCAGGTCCGCGTTGTCAATTTTCGAGCGTTTCAGTTCCTCATTTCCGAGATATGACGGCCCGCCGGCGAACGCCTTCTCCTGGTAAGGTGATTTCTCGCGCATCGAGGGCCGGACCAGGGTCCGTCCGTACGCCGCGCGAAGGTTCATGTTCTCCTTGAGCGCGTAGTTGACTGATGCCGAAGGAAGGAAGTCGTGGTCGTCAAGCGTGCCGATGGTGCTTTCCTTTTCTTCCGCCACCGTGGTCGCGACGAACATGTCGGCCCGTTCATAGCGGAGTCCCACGGTGGTCGAGAAGGGGCCAAACAGCGGAATTTGCACCATTCCAAACGCGGAGATAATATCGAGAAATCCCTGAGTCTGCGCGCGGTCATCCGATTCATCAACAATGATCATTCCCCATGTTGAGTCTTCCAGAAGTCCCGCGTTTTCCCGCGTGATCAGATCAATGGGGTAGGTATATCTGTTTTCATTGCTCGTGCGAAAGTCCTCCCAGTCCATATGGATTTCGCGCTGACTGCGCTCCCGCCGCTTGCCGTACCATGAGCCGCCCACCGTGGCGGTGGCGGAGTCGCCCGACCACTGGTAAAACGGTATGGCGAGCGATAGCTCGGCCGATCCCGCGCGATCCTCAAGTTCGCGCCATTGATGCGTCGGTTTGTCGAAATCGCCGGGAATGGGGTACTCGAACGTGCCGGGAGGGAATGAGGGTTTGGTGAAGAACGGCACCTCGCGGCGGTCCGGCTCGCTCTGGGTGTTGGTGGTGTAGGCGCCCCGCCAGGCAAGATGGAAGGGCTGATCGCCAATCCATATCTCGTGCTTGCCCGAGGGCTGCAGGTGGTTGACCGCGCGTTGTATATAATAGATAACCCTGGTCTCGTACGGAGCGTCGTCATCCCTGGAATAGTAATAAGTATAGGCGCCGGTGACGTATTCGACACCGTCTATCGCGTTTTGCGTCCGGATGTAGTCAAGCTTCACCACCTGTTCGTCGGTGATCTTGAATGCGGCGGTTGCCACGCCTCCCCACAGGACAGTGTTCTCGGACTTGGTGCGCTTAAAGTCATTGTCAATCTGCGGCGTCGGAGCGTCCTTAACAAACTGGTAGTCTCGATATGCATTGTCTTCAGAAAGGCCGTATCCGTTGCTGTAGCTCACGCCCGCGAGTATGCCCAGGGGACGATCCCCGGGTCGAAACGTGTTTCCCATTGAAAAAGCGTAGCTCTGGTTGACAGGAGCTGCCTGTCGGTGAAAAGTCATATTCGTGTCGAGAGCCTTGGCCATCTTGTCGAGCGCGTTGATCGTGTCCGCCAGGCCATCCTGCGGGTCCTGGAGCCGGTTCTGGTAAAACTGTATCGGCGTTTGGTACCACACGGCGTATTCGTCTATCTGGACTTTGGTGTAGTCCTCGTAGATTTCCGGCAGCTCACGCGATCCATCATCGAACCCAAGCCAGTCAAGAGAACCGTCCTCGGCCGAAAGAAAACCCCTGTTTCTGTGAAGGCCGTTTGCGGTGTGGGTCTGCCAGTCGATTCCTCCGCTTGCGCTTGCGTTCAGGGTGAACTTTTCGGGGAATGGTCTCGTGCGGATATCCACAACACCTCCCGCGAAATTACCGGGCAGATCGGGCGTGAAGGTCTTGTTTACTTTGATGTTTTCAATCATGCCCGCGGGAAACAGGTCCATGTTCACCGCTTTCCTGTCGGGATCCGGGCTTGGTATCGGCGATCCGTTCAGCATGGTAATCGTGTATCGCTCGGGCAACCCGCGAATCAGGACGTACTTGCCGCCCACCACCGATGCGCCGGTCACGCTTTTCATGGCATCCGCGGCATTGCTCGCGCCGGTGCGGGAAATCTCCTGCGAACCGATTGCATCAGTGAAACTGATAGCCTGACTGCGTTCCTTGAGCAGCGCTGCGGTCGTACTCTGGACCGATGCGGCCCGCACCGTGGCCCGGTCCATTTCGGTCACGCCTGATGGACGCAACACTGCATCGGCGTGCGTTGCTTTTCCCTGAGGAGCTTCGATACCCTCGAGTATCCGGTCATCATAGCCCGAAAGCAGGAATCGAAGCGTATACCGGCCGGGCGCAAGGTCTTCAAGGACATAGCGCCCGGAGGGATCGGTGACTGCCTTGACATCGGAATCGATGACGCCGACGGCAACGCCGGCAAGAGGAGACTGTTTTTCACTGTCGACCACGATCCCCGTGATTGCGGCCTTGTCGGGATGAACGCTCAGCTCTCCATCGGCGGCAGATTCCTTCTTGAGCTGCAGGGTCAGGCTGGTGACTTCTCCGTTCCACACGTCGACATCCTGGTTCACCACGGTATCGAAACCCTCAGCCGCGGCGATGACCGTATAGACGCCCCCGGCAATGCTGTCCATCCGGAACCGGCCCACGTGGTCGGCACTCGTCCAGTCGCCGGTTTCCTTGACCAACACCATGGCTCCTTCGAAGGGCTCACCCTCATCGTCGACAACCACGCCCTCTACCGCGCCCACGGTTCCGCCGGCGGAAAGCATGCCCACCTCCCGGGGAACGATAGCAATGTCAACCTGCGTTTCTTCCTTGGCCCGAATCACCAGGCCGGACGTCACCTTGGTTTCATATCCCCATTTCGTGGCAAGAAGCGAATACGTGCCCGGAGGGACATGCGCGAGCGCAAACGAACCGGCGCTGTCGGAAAGGGCGCTGTGGTTCGTATTGAGCAGCGACACGGTTGCATGCGCCAGCGGATCCTGTGTCGCGCTGTCCGTAATGCTCCCCCACACTATGCCGGTTTCTTCCTCAATGGATTTGGCCGGTTGAAGCTCTATATCCATACGGTGGGCCACGCCCCGCACCAGTGACACTTCTTCGGATGTATCAGGCAGATAGTCGGCATGTGAAAAGGCAAAACGGAATGCCCCCTCTTTGAGATCGGCGAATGAAAACATGCCGTCAACAACCGTATGCGTAGACACCTTCGTTCCGACCACGCTGACAAGCACGCCTTCAACCGGCTCTCCGGTC
>WJMI01000212.1 GCA_014728015.1 Chitinivibrionales bacterium
CCTCATACGAGTCCGCGCCGCCCGCGGATTTTGGAGAGGATTATACCGAGTAGACAGACACAGACGGCTTAGCAAGTTGTAGACGGGCGGAGCGCAAAAGCGGTCCGCCCGCTTCTATTTCCGGCGCGTTGCCAGTTCCCGCACTTTTGCAGCAAGCCCCTGGTGATTGGGAAATCGCGCCAGCCCTTCGAGATACAGGCTCTGCGCACTTTCGACTGCGCCCGCGATTTCATACAATCCCCCGAGCTGGGAGTACACCAGGAGATCGCGCACCCCGGCATTGTAGGCCGCCTTCGCGGCCTCAAACGCATATACTGGCTCGTCAAGGTTCAGGTATGCGCCGCTCACGGCAAGATACAGCGTGGAGTCGCCCGGCGCGGCGGACAGGCGCTGACTGACATTCAGAAGCCGATGTGCGCCCCGGGCAAACGCCGCAAGCGCGGGGGGAGCGCCGGGCTGCAGAAGGCGCCCGATCAGTTCTGCGGCACGCTCGAAGTGATCGCTGGAAATCAAGGAGAGCACGAGCGGCCGGTATGCGGGAACCAGGCCCGGATTAAGCGACACCGCGCGCTCCAGCTTGGCAATGGCTTCGCCGTACCGACGCTTCTTGTAGTAGATGTAGCCGAGCACTCCGTGGCCGAATGCATCGTCGGGATGATTCTCCAGCCGCTTTTCGAAGTACTGCCTACGGATGCGATCATAGCTTAAGGCCGATGCCACGTTCTGGTCATCTTCCAGCCGGGCAATGCGGGCGTACAGCTCCGCCGTGCGCGCCTCGGCCGATTGGGTCATCAGAAATGATCGATCCAGATGCCTGGAAAGCGTCAGATAGCAGTCAAGCGTCTGGCGGACCGAGTCCCGCGCAGGGCCCTCCAGGCCGCTCAGGTAGATACCAGCCGTGTGCAGGTGACCGACCAGATCCAGTCCCTGCAGTGCCCCTTCCCTGCCGGCCAGCCCCAGAAACTGTGAGTATGGGAGATCATCGGTGCTGATGCGTTCGGTTTCGGCGAGTGCCGTGGCAAGACCGTCTTCGCCGATGCCGAAAAAGCTGAGAAACTTCTCAGGGCCATGCACGCCGTAGTCGTCAAGCCCTATGCTGTCGAGAATCACGGGAAGCTTCCGGGACAGGTCCGTATAGTCAAAAGAGAGGCGTTCGGGCGTGCCGAGCATCAGGCACTGGGAGCTTCCATGGATCCACCAGAAACTCATGTGCGGAAACACGGTGCGGAAGGTATTGAGAATAACCTTGAGGGCATCCCTGGGAAGCAGGATCGGCACCCACTGGCAGAACACGCCGCCCGGTTTGAGCCGGTCCCGGCACAGCTCATAGAATTCTCTGGTATACAGGGTCCACGAATCGAATGACCGGGGATTCGTGGCATCGGAGATGATGACTGAATACCGTTTCGGGGTCAGCAGCAGATGATTGCGGCCGTCATTGAAAATGAAATTGACTTTAGGGTTGTGAAGAACGTCGAGGTTTTCTTCGGAGAAAATCGCGGCCACGCTGTCGATGTCCGGGTTCAGCTCGACTACGTCCAGGGAATCGACCAGTTGTGCGCAGGCGCCGGCAGACATGCCCGAGCCGAATGCGATCATGCAGGCATTATCAGGACTGTCATGGACCAGTACCGGAAGCGCGCCGAGCAGCTTGAACAGCTGCACGTGCCACAGACGGGTAGAGGCTTCTTCGGAGCTGTTCAGGTATAGGTCGATATACCCGTTGCGATAGAAGTCGTATACCGCTACGTTTGCAGCAACGCCTTCCTTGTAATACACAAGCCGGGTGCCGGGCTGAATGCGATTATGGATGGATGCCACCAGTGACTCGCGTGTGCTGACCTTGATTGCGGCGCCGACCAGCACGACCGCGCCCGCAACTGCCGTGCGGTAATTCCACGATCTGAACACCACGGCCAGGACCAGCCCGCCGGCCGCCACGTTCAGTGTTGCGGCCAGCGTAATGCTTTGCATCAGTCCGAGCGCCGGCAGAAGGATGAAGCCCGCGGCAAACGAGCCGAGTATGGAGCCAACGGTGCTTACCGCGTAGATATCGCCCACGCTTTCTCCTTCGCGGCTTCTTCCTTTGCGGCAGATATGCACGGCCATGGGAAGCGCGATACCGATGAGCGTGGTAAGGACCAGGAGAAATAGCCCGTTGAGTATCATGGCCAGAGCAATATTCTCTTCATGGTACAGACGATAATGTGTCGCCGCGAAAACCAGCGGCGCGATGCAGGCAAGCAGTGCTATGGCGCACTGGACGGCGGCGAGGACAAGGGCCTGGTGCTTTGCTCGAGACAATGCAGTCCGATACACCAGGCTCCCCAGGGCGATGCCGCCGAGAAACGATGCCAGGACTGTGGTGAACGAGTACACGGTGTTGCCGAGGGTGAGGGTCAGAAGGCGCGACCAGAGCACTTCATATGCAAGCGCGCTGAACCCGCCGAGCCCGACGGCCAGAACGACCGGCCACACGGTTTGCCGCCCGGCTATGCATTCGTTATCTAATGCCTTGTCATTCGCTTCCGTGGAGGACGGCTCGGCGGCTATAGCGTTCTCCCGGCGAGACATGGCGAACGCAACCGCGGCAACAGCGAGATTTGCCGCGACGGCCATGTAGACGGACACGCGCATGCCGAAAAACCGAAGCAGGACAAAGCCGCACAGGATGCACCCGAGGACCGAGCCCAGGGTATTGATCCCGTAGAGAACCGAGAAGCCGCGTCGAATCGAGATACCGTATTGCCCGAAGAGCTTGGACAGGACGGGGAGCGTGCCGCCCATGAGGAACGTTGGCAGCAAGACCAGGCCGCCGCCAAGTATGAACCGGCTGAGGTTGAGCGCGATGCTATTGGCCGACACGCCGGAATACATGGCCGTATATACCCGCATGCCGAGAGAAAGAAGGACGGGAAACAGAAGCGCGCCTGCTGCAATACCAGCCTCGAGTACCGCATAGGTCTTGAGAAGGGAAACTGTTCGTCTGTCAATGAACCTGCCGGTAACGAAGCTTCCCAGGGCCATGCCTGCCATAAACGCGCTGACCACTGCCGAAACGGCAAGCGAGCTGTTCCCGAACACGGTGGTCATGCCGCGTATCCACACAATCTGGTATACCAGTGCGGCGCTACCCGAAAGGAACGTCATGCCCAGAACGGCTGTTCTCAGGCCCGGAAATTTCGTGCGTGGCGTGGAAGTACTCATTGGTCTTTGGGGTCAGTGTTGAGGATTGCTGTTTGCAGGTTTCGCAGCCGAGGCGTGGAAACAGACATCCAAAATAGTTCAGGCAGCGCGGCCCCCGTGATAGGGGGGCTATACAATGTGGAACAGCTAGGGCCGGGGAGGCCCCTCCAAATGTGTCTCTAAAAACATGTTAGGCATCAAGACAGACCGGTCCCATTAACCTGTTGCTTCCAGAACCTCACTCACCTATATTAAGGTACCTGATCGATATTCTGCATACTCAATTACAATTCCTCTCTCCATCAACCCTAACCAGAAGGATTGTGCATATGGCGGACGTACAATCAACTGCTGGGCAGGCACAGCCAGAGCAGGAGAAGCTGGGCTCCAATCAGTATCTCTTTTGGATGTGCTTCATCGCGCTGGTCACGACCGCGTTCAGCTTTGCTTCGCGGGCGCAGGTTATCGGCGATATCGCCGGCGAATTCGGTCTTGACGAAACCTACAAGGGATGGCTTCTCGGCGCGGGAATGTGGCCCTTTGCAATCGGTATCGTGGGTTTCAGCCTCGTGGTCGATCGTCTCGGGTACAAGCTGGGGCTGTTTTGCGCGTTTGCGTGCCACGCCCTGTCCACCCTGATGATTTTGTTCGGGCCCAATTTCTGGTGGCTGTTTTTCGGGACCCTCTTGGTGGCGGTGGGCAACGGTATTGTCGAAGCGGTCATTAATCCGGCGGTCGCCTCGCTGTTCAAGACCGGCAAGACCAAGTGGCTGAACATTCTTCACGCGGGATGGGCCGGCGGCATACTGCTCGGCTCCCTCGTGGCGATATTCCTCGGGGATGCGCCGTGGCGGCTCAAGGTCGGACTCATTTTCATACCGATGATCATCTACGGGTTTATGCTCCTCCGCGCGGTGTTCCCGGCGAGCGAGCGCGTGCTCGCGGGCGTTTCCTATCGCGAAATGCTTCGCGAAATGGGCGTGATCGGATTCGCGCTTGTCATTTTTCTGGTCACCAAGGAAATCATGAATATCTTCGCGAACCTTGGCTGGGCCTTTGTCGGCTGGGAAGACACCAAGATGCTGGCGTTCGCGCTGATACCCACCATTGTTCTTATTATCCCTATCGGCGCGTATGTGCGTTCGCCGGGCCG
>WJMI01000213.1 GCA_014728015.1 Chitinivibrionales bacterium
ATGCCGATCCCGCCGGGAACAGCTTTTATGTACCCTATACCGGCAACCTTGACAAGAGAAGCTGTTCGGATGGATCCGTAGTCTGGTCTGAAGCGGTGAGCAATATCAGCCTAACGGCTGATATGATGGTGCTCAACGATCAGGTCTTTGTCGCAACCACCGACGGCGACGTTGAGAAACGGGATGCCGGTGACGGCACGCTGGAGGCCACATTTGAGGCCGGGGCCAGCGTCGAACTGCCCCTTCTGGGCGATGGCCAGATGATATACGTAACGCCAAAGAGCAGCAAGGTTTACAAAGTGGATGTATCCACCATGGACACGGTTTGGGAGAAGGACATCGGCAAGGTGAACACCGGTCCCGCCTTCATGGGCTTCACGGGACAGCCAGCCCAGCGGACCGGCATCCTGTATGCGGCTGCGGAAGACAGCGTGTATCGGATTACCGACAATGGGTCTTCAGCAACGATCGACTGGACGTACTGGGCGGGCGACACGGTTTCGTCGGGACCGATCGAATATGATGGTGTCCTTTATTTCGGCCGTGAGGGCGGAAGGTATTATGCGGTGGAAGACAACGGCACGAGCGGCGATCTGGTCAACAAATGGCCCTATGTCGGCGCCAGCGGCAATGCCGATACCGGTCCATGGATTGACAGAGGCAATTCGAGGGCAATCTTTGCAACCACCGGCGGGGACCTCGAGGCGTTCGAGCTGGAATAGAGACAGAAAATTGCGGAGTCGCCATAGCAGCATGTGCAACGATCGGTTAAAAGGCTTATCATATTCCATATGTTTCCCGGCTGTCTGGATCCTGCTCATCTCATCGCTCCTCCCTGCCGATCATGCATACATATCCCCAGCCCACCCCCATATCCGCTACACGGGACGGTTCGACCGGCGTAATGCAAACGCCCCGCGGTTTGACTGGCCGGGCGTGCAGATTCGCGCCCGGTTTGAGGGAACGTCGTGCGCGGCGCGATTCGCGGGACACGGTCTCAGGCTGGGAGCATATATCGATGATTCACTGGTCGCTGTCCTGGCGCTCGATTCGTCCCGCTCGGCATATCCTGTGTGTGAAGGTCTGCGCGACACCGTGCACTCTTTGCTCATTGTCAACAGGTTCGAAGCCTACGGGATGCCCGCGGTGTTTCACGGACTGATTCTCGATTCGGCCCGCGGGATGCGCGCGCTTCCGCCTCGCCCTCCCTACCGCATCGAGTTTGCGGGCGGCTCGCTTCTTACCGGCTTTGGTGTGCACTCCACGAGCATCACATGCCCCTCCATTCGGGATTCATCCAATGCCTACCTGGGGTTCGGCCCGGTAGCGGCACGGGAGCTTAATGCGGAATATTCCATCGTTGCAGTTTCCGGAAAGGGACTCGTGCGGGAGTGGGAGTATCCCTTCCTGTCCACGCCCAAACCGTTCGGCAGGTACTATAACCAGGTGCTTTGCTCCAGAAGGCTGCCAAGGCGGCATGCCGGCATGTGGGACCCGCACGTAGTGGTGCTGTGCGTCGGCCTGAATGACTTCTCGTCGACTCCCCAGGCACCGGGAAAGCTTTTTCGCGCACGGTACCGTGCGCTGATACACAAAGCCCGCGAAGGCGATTCGCGAAGGCACGTAGTATGCGTGACCGGCGAGAAGGAGCCGCTGAGGACGCATGTGGAAGCAGTTGTGGCGCGGGAGCGCGAAGACGGCAATAAATTCGTGCATTTCCTCTGCTACGGCCGCATACCTGACAACGAGCGGGGCTGCAACTGGCATCCCAACGCGGCCGGGCACCGCCGCATCGCCGCACCGCTGGTCACGCTGATCGGGCCGCTCCTTGGCACGGCAGAATAGATGACACAGGCCGGGCGCCGGACCCGATTCGATATGGAAGGGGCGAAACCTATTTTCGTCATTCTTGCGGTCTGCATATCTCAAACTTCAAGGCCGGATTATGTCAACAAAGCTGCCCCTCGACAGTCACGAAATCACCAAGCTGACCATCGGTCAGTTCCCCCACGACTGCGTGTTCGTTATCGCGCCGCACCCGGACGATTCGGTGCTGGGATGCGGCGGCCTGCTCAAGAAAATTGTCGACGGCAAGAAAGACTGCCGGATCTGTATCTTCGTGATGACTCCCGGGTTTGAGGGAGTCAGCTCGGAGTTTCTTTCGCGGGCCATGCATTCTCCCGATATCCGCAAGAGCCTGTCGCGATGGCTCAGCATCGATGCTTCCGGCATGGTGACCGTCGCGGACCTAGCGAAAAAGCTGTCAGGGGATCGAACCACGGCGGATCTTCTCACGCAGTTCACGCGCGCCAACTCGGCAAGCGACAAGCAGAAAGCCGAAAACCTTTTAAAAACCGCAATCCGGTTCAGCGAGAGCTGGCGCGAGGCTGAACAGCTCGGTCTTAACCCCCCGGATTCACTTCGCTTCCTCGCTCTGCCTCACCTCTACCGGAGGCAGATAACTCCCGTGGAGCTGGAGCGTGTCGCGCAAGAATTCGAAACTTGCGCCCGGAATGCGCGCAAGCCGCTCCTGCTCACCCCGCACCCGAGTGACCCGCAGGCCGCCCACCGCGCATCCACGGAGGCCGCGCTTCGGGCCCTGAACCCGTCACTCGAGTACACGGTCTGGTATTACCAGAGCCCCTGGCACTCCACGCTGCCTGAGGAAATCGATGTGGTGGTGAGCCTGAGCGACGATGAGCTGCAGGCCAAGATCAACGGCGCGCGGCAGCACGAGTCGCAGACCGAGCGCACCCCCTACGACTCCCTCGTTTCGGCCCAGGCAAGGATAAACGCAGACAAACTCCCCGAAATGCTTCTCGGCTACGGCAAGACCTACCACAGCGCGTTCGGGAACAACAGCGAAGTCTACCAGATGCGGCTGCGCGAGTTCTATGCTCCCGATGCTGAATCCGGACGGGTGATTGTCTATACCGCGTAGTGCAGGCCGCGCCCGGAGAGAGATTGTACCTTCCTGTAGTGCGACGCTTTCAATTCGATCCACACAGAGATGCCCGTACTCGAAGCTGCGGAACGGGCCGACATATTGGACAATCGCTACCGCGCCAGCCACACCTTTCGGGAAACCGTGCGGCCGCCGGCCGTCACGCGGAGCAGGTAGCAGCCGGGCGTGAGACCGGCGCAAAGGCGATACTCGCCCGGGCCGCGGCCCTGCAAGCGCTGGATTGTGACGCCGCGCATGTCTACCATCGAGACATGATGATTCCCGCCCAAGGGGATGGCGATGCAAAGCAATCCGGCTCGCCGGCCAATGCTCACGCGATCAGTTTCCATGGATGCGCGGGGGAGCACCGCCGCATCGATTGTTTCGGCTATCCGGAACACGCCCGAAAGACCGGTCATGCCTGGATCGTTCGGTGACACATAATCGGCGACACGAATCTGCACCTCTTCGGCAACCGGCGAGATATCCTCGCTGCCGAGCGGCCCGACACTCCATTCCAGGCTTCCCCACCCGGCATCGGCGGGCGCGATGCTTCCGGAGTTTTCGACTATGCTATACCACGACAGGCCGCCATCGGCCGACAGCTCGATATCGACCTGGCCGGGATACTCACCGGCGCCGGTCCACTCCCATTCGACTGTAATAGTCTGCCCCAGCGCGAACCCGTCGCCGGTGTTGGGCGCTGTTACCCGAAGCGACGCTTCCACGATCTCCACACTCGACAGCATTGAAATGCCGGTGCCCGGGACCGTGGCCGTGACATCGAACGGTCCGCCAAGCTCATCGCCCGCGGCAAAGACTCCGTCGGCGGAGATCGTTCCGCCGCCGCTCACGCTCCATTCGACATCGGTGCTCATCTCGTTGCCGAACTGATCGTACCCGGTGACCGCAAACTGCTGTATACCGCCGCGAACGACTTCAACGCCGGTCGGCTCAATCTCGATGTGGTCCAGTACTGCTTCACTCGCGGTCTGCGTATAGGCTTTCACTGCCGTAAAACTGGTCTGATCGCCGGCAAACGCCTTTGCCGTCACCGTGGTGGTCTGATCGATGGTAAACGGCCCGGTATATTCGTCGCTCTCGGCTGTCGGCTCGCTGTGATCAAGCGTATAGCGGATTGTTGCGTTGTCAATATCGGTCGTGATGGTTACTTCGAGCGCATCTACAAACGTGCCCCGGGACGGAGTTATGGTTGGTGCGGCAAGACGCTGGACCGACGGGCCGGGGTTGAAATCCCGGGCGAGGCCCGGACCGACAAGGGTGGCCTCGCCGGTCCTGATATTGAACACGTAGGCAACGAAACGCCACTCATTGACAAACACAATGTAGTCGTTCGACACATTGGAAAACCGGTGGGCGTTGCACGGCTCGGTCGCCGTGTTCCCCGTCACCGGATTCGTATATTGCGGCACATCGAACATGGCGAGCTCGCCATTGAGGCCCTGTTCGAAATCGTAAATGAAAAACTGCTTGTGTCCCGCGCGGTTGCGCAGCACCATCGAGCCGTCGGGTGATACCGTCCCGCGGCATCCGCCGCCATAGAAGATCTCGCCTTCAGACGTGGTGATATCGATTCCGCGGACCGTCAGGTTGGGTGTCCACCACGCGAAGCGGTTGCCGCTGTGCGATGCTTTCGCGTAGATGATCGGGCTCTTGTAGTTGGTTGTGTAGACCGTGGCCTTGTCGGAGCCGTCGAGCTTGACCTTTCGAATGCTGTTGTCGCCTTGCGACCAGTACAGGCAGCCGTTGGCGGCCCACGTTACGGCATCGGTGGAAGTCGCGACACTGGTGACTTCACGGTCCCCGCTGCCGTCGAGGTTGCAGATACAGAGTTTGCCGGCTTTCGAGTAGGCGATTTGGTCGGCTGTCGGAGAGAAGCAGGCGCCGCGTACATTCCCCGGGACGATAGTATCGCGCGCGCCGCTCCCGACATCGCAAAGCACGACATGCCCGGATCCGTCGCGCCCCTTCCCGTCCTCATCTGTGGTCAGCAACACGGTGCCGCTTAGAGCGTAACTTACTGATATTGTGATGGTTATCAGTGTCGCAAAACGGCTAAATCTATGGCTGATCATGGCCTCCCCCCTGCCCCTTGGATTGCCGCGGATCACCGGTCCACAAGATCAGAATATCATGGAAAGGGGTGATCATACTACCGTGATTTGGCATGTGGATGGCGGGATTTTGCCATGGTCTCCGTGGGGGCACGACAATGTCGTGCCCCTACGGC
>WJMI01000214.1 GCA_014728015.1 Chitinivibrionales bacterium
CGTTTTTTCAAGGTGTTAGTGAGGTTGAAGCGAATGCACGAATTCAGGACGCATACGTGCGGTGAGCTGCGCAAAACCGACATCGGCGCGCGCGTGCGGGTTTCGGGATGGATCCACAACAAGCGCGATCACGGAGGCGTGCTGTTTATCGATCTCCGCGATCACTACGGAATAACCCAGGTGGTCGTGTACCCGACCGCCGAATTTCAGTACGATGTGGGGCATCTGCCCAAGGAAACCGTTGTCCGGTTCGATGGGGAAGTCGCGTTCCGCTCCGAAGAGAACATCAATCCAAAGATGCCCACCGGCGAGATCGAAGTCAATGCCGAGGCCTTTGAGGTGTTGGGGATCTGCGAATCGCTGCCGTTTACGGTCTTTCAGGAGGAAGAGGTCACCGAGGACCTGCGTCTCAAGTACCGCATTGTAGACTTGCGTCGCTCCCGGGTCCATCAGAATATCGTGCTCCGATCGGGAATCATCGCGAGTATACGCCGGCGCATGAACGAGTTGGGTTTCAACGAATACCAGACCCCGATTCTCACCAGCTCCAGCCCTGAGGGCGCCCGGGACTATCTGGTCCCCTCGCGCCTGTATCCCGGCAAGTTCTACGCGCTCCCGCAGGCGCCGCAGCAGTTCAAGCAGCTCCTTATGGTTGCCGGATTCGACCGGTATTTTCAGATTGCCCCCTGTTTCCGCGACGAGGATGCCCGGGCCGACCGGTCACCGGGAGAGTTCTATCAGCTTGACATCGAGATGGCGTTTGCCACGCAGGATGACGTATTCGACGTGGTAGAGAATGTGCTGCACGGCGTTTTCTCGGAGTTTTCTTCGAACAAGGTCGACCCGCCGCCGTTTTTGCGCATACCGTATCGCGAAAGCATGCTCAAGTACGGTACCGACAAGCCTGACCTGCGCATTCCCATAGAGATGTGCGATGTTTCGTCGGTATTCGAGGATTCCGAATTCCGCGCGTTTCGTTCGGCCGTAGCGCAGGGCGCCGTGGTCCGGGCCATTCCGGTCAAGGGCATTTCGGCTCGTCCCCGGAGTTTCTTTGACAAGCTCGTTGCATATGCCCAGTCAATCGGCGCGCAGGGGCTTGCCTATCTCGTGTGGGAGCCTGATAAGGTGAAGGGGCCGCTGGCTAAATTCCTTACCGGGGACCAGCTTGCAGCCATCGCATCCTCATGCGGCATCGGGACCGGCGACGTTGTGTTTTTCGTGTGCGCGCCGAAAGCCGAGGCCGAACGGTTGTCCGGCGAAGTCAGACTTCGTCTCGGAGCGGAACTGGACATGATCGCGCGGGATGAGTTCAGGTTCTGCTGGGTGGTCGATTTCCCGATGTACGAATACAATGCCGAGACCAAGAAAGTGGAGTTCTCTCACAATCCGTTTTCCATGCCGCAGGGAGGGCTCCAGGCGCTCGAGTCACAGGATCCCCTCGACGTACTGGCGTACCAGTACGATATCGTATGCAACGGGGTCGAGCTCTCCAGCGGGGCGATACGAAACCACCGGCCCGATATCATGTACAAGGCGTTCGAAATCGCTGGCTACGATCGCTCTGTAGTCGATGCCAAGTTCGGGGGGATGGTCAACGCATTCAAGCTGGGCGCGCCGCCGCACGGCGGGATTGCTCCCGGTATCGATCGTGTTGTCATGCTGATTGCGGGGGTCTCGAATATCCGCGAGGTCATCGCGTTTCCCATGAATCAGCGCGCGCAGGATCTCATGATGAACGCGCCGGCGGAAGTGTCCGCCGATCAGCTCCGCGAGCTGCACATACGGGTTACCCAATCATAAGCATGGCCGCGCCGGAGAACAGGCCGTTTCAGCTGCTGCTGGTTACGGTGGGAGTGATTTCCCTCGGCCTCGGGGGAACCGGTATATTTCTGCCCCTGCTGCCGACCACACCGTTTCTGCTTGTATCGGCCTATTGTTTCAGCAGGAGCTCGGAACGACTGCACCGATGGCTTCTCTCCCACAAGTGGCTCGGCCCGTACATAAAGAATTATCAGGAACACCGCGCCCTGCCGGCAGGAACCAAGGTCGTGGTGCTGATACTTCTGTGGGCCACGATAGGCTATGCGGTCCTTCGGGTTGTTTCCTGGTGGATGATGGATGTTGCGCTTGTGGGTATCGCGGCCGCGGTGACAGTGCATATTATGCGCATGAAGACCCTTACACGGGATATGCTTTTTGGATCATCAGAGAAGGACCGGGGGCATGAAGCATGACCTGAATTTTGCGTTCTTCGCCTGCGAACTGGCTTTTCCCGCGCACCAGAAGGCATGGCTGACAGGAGGGTTCGCGGGATGCACAACGCCCTGTACACGAGCGGCGATCCGGCACTATGTTTTCGGAGGGGATACTCCACGCAGGTACTATTCAGGGTTTGTAGTACTTCATCGCAGGGGGAGATGATGCGCTGCTGCTCTATCCGCTTACAAGCCGCACCCGCGTTTCTACTTCTGGCGGCATTCGCCGCGGGCATAAGGGCATCGGACTGGGGCTCGATCGTTATCGAGTCGGGCGCCGACGATGAGGATCGCGTTGTTACGCTCCAAAATTCTCAGATGCGCGTGACCTACGCGCATTTCCGCGAAAACACCGACCAGCACGCCATACAAGAGCTGTATGTCAAGAACTACAATACGAATCTTGCGGGCAAATACATCGATGCCTGCGCGGACAGGCCCATGCTTACCGATGCTGCCGTGACCTATGAAGACAGCTACATGAAGACCGCCCGTCTCACATGGGGGACGCATACCACCGCGGACATCACTATCTACCGTGACAAGCCGTTCGTCAAGATCGACCAGACCGGCAACGCCCCCAATATCGTCGACATATCAAACGGCGGCGGCAACTACGTGGTCTACGGATCGGAATTGTGGGACCGGGGGTTCGTGGAGTATCCCCGCTGCTACTACAACAAGGACGATGCCCACTGCACGGATGAGAATGGCGAAGGTCCTGACAGCGATCCGGGATCGCTTCTTTACAACGGATGGTTTATTGTCGGGCTGTACCACACCGGCTCCAATATCGGGTGGGGCCGCGTGATGCCGGGGACCGTGAGCATCCTCAAGCTGCTTCCGTGGCACGGCAAGGGATTTGAATGGTTCTGGAACGCCAAGACCGGCTACCTGTTTGTCGTGACCGCCGGGGCATCCGAGGTCCTTTCACTGGGCAGGCAGATCGCCGATTGGGCCAACGCGGGCGAGAACCCGGACGATCTCACGGGCATCCGCAAGGAGCGAATGATCGGCGCGCAGCCGCGCGATTTCTATGTGAGACGGCATTCTGCCGAGGAGATGGCCCTGCATTTCAGCTCGCCGCATTCGGTGCGGGTGTATTGCGCCGATGGATCTCTGGTGTATGCCGGCGGACAGGGAG
>WJMI01000215.1 GCA_014728015.1 Chitinivibrionales bacterium
CGAATCGCCCTTTCGCACGTCGGAGATGCCTGAAAAGGTTACCAGCGAACTGAATGCCGTGCCGTTCTGGTCCGGCTCCTTGATCGTACCGGCGTAAAGCGAATCGGTCACGCTTCTGAACAGAAACGGCCGGGTATGGGTGATGGTCGCCACCGGTTCGGAGAACCGGACTTTCAAGGTGTCGCCCAGCGAATCACCCAGCACCACGATCGCCTCGACAATGACCGGCGCCATACGGTCCTGGATCTGTTTCTCGGATGCATTTACCAGGCCGCCGTGATCCATCACGCCACTCGTTAATCGGAGCTTGTCTTGCGCATCAACACCGGTGCGCGGCTCGTCACCGGTTTCGCTGACCAGAATGGCGAACCCGCCGCCTGCGCTGACATAGCGGACATCGCTGCCAAAGGAACGGCTCGAGGGCAATTTCACGAAGTCCTCTATGGCGCCCAGATCCGCCGCGGTCAGATCGACATTCATGTTGACCTGAATACTGTCGATGAACCCGTCGGCGTTTCGATCGAAATAATAGGCCGCGCTCAGGCTCAGGGTCCTGCTGACACTGAAAGGGACCGCGATGCGGACCGTGTCAAGGGGCAGATTCGGGTTGCGCCATACAACGACAATGCTGTCCGGCGAATCATGCTGCAGTCTGCCGTCGTTGTCTTCCGCGTTTTCGGCCACGAACCGGGGGAACGTCTTGGTCCAGATGCTGCCGCTCTGTGAGAGATTCAAGTCTTCATCTTCCAGACTGCTGCTCACGGTCACATTTCCCGATGACACCGTTTCATCTCTCACGTTCAGCTGCACCTCGAGTTGGTCCATGGTTTCGTTCACCGTGCCGCCCACGACCGAGGTGCCTTCGTGCAGAAGGTCGATTGTGGGTTGTGTCCAGCACACCGCCGAAATCCCGCTCGGCAGTGAGGCGCCGGCTTCGCGCTTGACATGAAACGTGACCGTGACCGACGTGTCCCGGGTCTGCTGGGTAACCTGATTGGTATACCGGTAGTCAATGTTCATGCTGAACGCGGTCAGGTCGGCGTTCAGTCCGAAACGTTGCGAGAATACAAACGAATTGCCCGTCTGGGACTTGTACGACTCGCTGTTTATCACCATCTTTGTCGGCACACCGGTCGAAACGATGGTCTGCGGAGATATCAGTATGCCCAGGACCTCTTCGCGGAGGAGGTCGAACAGCGCATCATGGCTCGCCTGAAGGGTCCACACTTCGCTGTTGGGATTGCTCGACGAGTATCCGTTGTTCCGGATATTCTCGGTCATTTCTACGACACGCG
The DNA here is from genome assembly GCA_014728015.1 of Chitinivibrionales bacterium. Lineage (GTDB taxonomy): Bacteria > Fibrobacterota > Chitinivibrionia > Chitinivibrionales > WJMI01 > WJMI01. The sequence continues at coordinate 1,296 of WJMI01000215.1, forward strand.
CGAGCTTGAAAACGCTGCTGTCTTCCGGCGTGGCATTAAAAAACACCGTAAACGTGGTCGGCATGCTCGTGCCGTTCACGAAATCATAGGGTTCCTTGCCCGCATGGTCAATGTTGTCCGGAACGGGGTAGCCGTCGGAAAAGAATATCACGAAACGCTTCTCTTTCGGATACTGCGCTTCCTGAAGCGCGAGCTTGGCGGCTTCGAGCGCGACATTGATATTGGTGCTCTGCACGTTGTTGAATCCGGGTTCGTACTCCAGGTCGACGTAACGATGGAGTGTATCCGGGTCGCCCTGCCGCACGCTGTCGGCTCGCACTGTGAGAATATCTTCAATAACCTCCTTGCCGGTCCTGCCCTTGTAGTTCTGGTTCAACTGGAGAAGCTGCACGTAGGCCTGCCGCGGCTCCCCGTCACGCACCACCGGCAGCGCCTTGAAATAGTCGGCGAAATAGTCGTTGGATGCCGTGTCGAAATACAGGTGCTCACGAAAAACCACAATGCCGACTTCCGCATCCGGATGCGTAGTGGATATCGTATCGAGAAGATCCAGGACCACGGTGAACCGGGCGCCGAGTGGATCATTGTTACCGTTACCCGTGCCGGTCATGCTGCCGGAATGGTCGATAACAAATACAATCGAGGGCGGTCCGCCGGTGTCGGTCGTGTCGACAATGGTGCCTTCGCTGATATCAGGCGGAGGGCAGGCGGGTATCTCGGCTGACAGGGCGATAATGTTTTCCGGCACAATGATAGTGTCTCCGCTGAAATCCTCAGGGCAGCCGGTGAATACCAGTTCGCAGACTTCCGCGGCGATCCCGGGTGTCCACCACAATGTCAGGGCCGCCAGCGAGATGCGAAAAAGCGATGAAAACAACGACTCCCTCGGCTTTCCAGAGAAGTTTGCAGACGACATGACAGCCTCCTGAGAAAAGGATGGCCAGCGGGCTTGTGCAGAATGAAGCGATCAATCGGGGATGGATACACAAACGGGGCTGGATGGAGCCCACGAGTGTTGCACCATCCACACCCCTTGATTCTAATATATTGCGCGCGGAACCGCAAAGCCAATCAGGACAAAAAACGATCCGCGGGGCGCCTGCTAGGGGTCCTGTCTTTCCGGCTGGTTTTTTTCGTCTTCAACGCAATAGAGTGCTACATCGAGGTAAGTATATCGCATGGAGAAAGTCGACCACTGTTCGCCGGAGCGGACGTCCATCTCAAGCACGCCGTCGTTGAGCGTGCCGGCCACGGGATGCCCGTTATCCGCGCGTGCGGACAAGTAGAATGGCCCCTGATTGGGCGGATGCAGGATGACATGAAGGTATCCGGCACGCATTGTCCAAGTGCCCGAAGTCATTTCCGGATTGTTGATATGAATCACGCTGGCCAGGTCGGAAGAATCGGCATCGGTTGAAAGGGCGTAGACCGTGCTGTCGCCGCGGAACCACAGATAATGAGGATCGGTACCGAACGCCGCCGTGGGAGTTGTACACCGATAGAGGCCAAAGCACAGCGCATAGTGTACCCCCTCAGGAGCCGGTGCGCCGCGCTCAACGAGATAAAACGATACTGAAGGGTCCGCCAGAATCGCAGCGTAATCCGCCGCGCCCCTGCCGCGCATGTCGGTGACCGTGGCATCCGCACCATTGTCAACGAGGTACCGGACCAGCTCCAGATCGCCGATGAGCGCAGCGAACATCAGGGGGGTCATGCCCTCGCTGTCCGTCCGGTTTACGCCGGCGCCCGCATCCACGAGAAGCTTTGCCACCGCCATGTGGCCCTGCTCGACCGCGTTGATCAGCGGTGACGCGCCGGCCAGCGGCTCGGGGCCTTCGACGCTGCGTTTTTCCCTGCCGGCCCGGGCCCCTTCCGCGCCGGCTCTGCCCTCAACATCGGCACCCTTGTCAAGAAACAGCTTGACCAGTTCCTCATTCCCCTCCTGTGCGGCCACGGCGAGCGGTGTCGTTCCCATGCTGTCACTCTTGTTGACCATCGCTCCCCGATTCAGCAGGAACTGTACCACGCGTGCATCGCCGGCGCGGACGGCTTCAATGAGTGGCGTGGTGCCGGCCGCATTGACAGCTTTCAGGTTGACGTCGGCACCATGAGTGACCAGAAACATGACACCGGTGAAATGCCCTGCCCTGCATGTCTCAATCAACGGTGTGCTTCCCCCGGCGGTGGTCCCGTTGACATCGGCCATGTCATTGATAAGGCCCATGGCCTTCCCGAACTGGCCTGTCGCGCATGCATTCGCCAATTCCGTTGACAGCGGCGTGTTCGCTGCAACTGTTTCAAACACAAGCAGGGCAAGCAACACGTATGCTCTTGCTGGTACCATATCCAACTCGAGATATCGTGCACTGATTGAATAGCGCACGGATAATGCGGGTGGCTGCACACGGTGGATTCCATGTAATATAATGCCGGTAAGTACTGCATGTCCCCTCCCGCACCTTTACGGCACGAAAAACAGCTTCCAGGATACCTTGACTCAAAGTATTTTCATGGATATCGGTCGGAAAGCCCGCAAACCGTCAGGATTCTTCATGAAGCTGCTCGTACACATCGCCGCCGTATGCAGTGTCGTCTCGTTGCTCTGCAGCGGATGCCTGCTTGAGATCGGCGGAGGCTCGGGCGGGGATTCTTCTGTCCGGAGCGATGAAGTGTTTTCCACCACTTCGTTTACGGTGTTTTCTTGCCCGCCCGCATGGTCGCCTGACGGCTCCACCCTGGTGTTTTCGGGCAATCGCACGAGTGCATCGACCGATACCGTAATCTGGAAAGTACGCGCTGCTCCGGGAAGCGACCCGGTTCCTATAGATGTTGGCGGCGCGCACTGCCCGTCGTACCTGAGCGATGGCAGAATCGCGTATTTCACGGGGTGGAGAGGCGCGGATCTGGACATGCATATCATGGTGGTAGACTCAGCCGGCTCCGCAGCGCCTTCCGTGCTCCACTCATTCAACGGGTCGGATGTCGACATGGCGCACAACGAGGCGCGCACGCCGCTGCGGATGTCGCTTTCGGACAACGGGCTGTATGCGTTCCTCATCTGGGCCGAAGATTCGGCGTACACGCTCAGGTGGACTTCCGCGGGAGACCTCCTGGACCCGCATCGGTTCACGCAGCCCATGTCATGCGGCATGATCAGCCCGGATGGTCAGACCGTGGCATACTATAACACCGACCTCGGCAAAGTTGTGTACCAGGAATCTGAAGGCGGCATCGAGCGTACCGTAGGCATCGCCGAATGCCCGACATGGGCGGCCCGAAGCGATACTATCGGCTATGTAAGCGGCAGCACCTATGAAATCTACGCAATAGGTTCAAGCGATCGCACCTGGTACACCCTGGATGCGAATGTCCACAATGCCTCCCTTGCCCCCGGCGCCGGGATGTTCGCCTACCGCACGCGTTCCGGAAGTCGAGACGGGCTTGCGCTGGGCATTCTCACCTCCGAATAGTACCAGCACCCGCGTTTCTTCCTGCAGAACGGCCGCCGCGCCCACCTCCCCTGTTCCCCGGGTTCGCCCGGCTCAAGGATCACCTATTATTTTTCGCTGGTTCTCTGCACACTGACCGCGCACAATTCACCTGCAAACAGGACATGCTCTATGATCGGATGTCATCTCGGAAGGTTCTTTCAGCTTACCGTGGCAGGCGGCTCGTACCAGGAAGGGCTGGCCAGCGTGATTCAAGGCGTTCCCGCGGGCATGCCAATCACCGAACAGGAAATCTACGGCGACACATTGCTTCGCAAGCCGGGGGCCGATGAGCTGTCTTCGCCCCGGAAAGAGCCGGACCTTCCCGTTGTATACTGCGGGCTGAATTCGGCGGACACGGTCGAGAACGCCGGCAACAAAAATTTGACTAACGGGACACCGCTGACCATTCTCCTGCCCAACCTCGACCGTCATTTCATCCATATCAAGCAGTACCAGGACACCAACCGGACGCCCCGGCCGGGGCATGCATCGTACGCATCATTCCAGAAATACGGTCCGGCCGACGATGCTATCGGGGCGGGGATATTCAGCGGGCGGTATACATCGACCATCGTTGCCGCGGGGTGCGTGGCCAAGAAGATTCTCTTGCAGCTCGGTGTCAGGGTCTTTTCGTATGTGCGGGAGCTTGCCGGTGTCAAATGCCCGGAGGTCGAGTCCGGGCGCGCGTTCGAATACTGCGAGGCATACAAGCGCATGCGCCGTGACTTCGACCCGTTCTACCAGCAAATCTATGTGGGCCGGCGAATCACCATGGACATGCGATTTCTGGAAAAGATGCGTATCTTCGCCGAGATCGAGAACGAAATCGATGCCATTCGCGAAAAAGCGCCGCAATTCGATCCTGCGGCTGTCCAGGAGCAGTACAGGGTGCACCCCATACTCAACTGCCCGGACATCGAGGCGGCCCAGGCAATGGTGAATGCGTGCAACAGAATGTCGGCCACCGGCGACTCGGTCGGCGGAACGGTCGAGGTCGTAGCCACGGGGGTTCCCGCGGGGGTGGGGGAACCGGTCTTCGACAAACTGGATGCGGAACTCGGCCGCATGCTGGGTATCGGCGCGGTCAAGGGCGTCGAGGTCGGCGCCGGGTTCGCGGTGAAAGACATGACCGGCTACGAGTCCAACGATCGCATGCATTCCGAAAACGGTACTGTGGTATTCGACTCCAACAATGCCGGCGGCATTGCCGGCGGTCTCTCGACCGGCCAGGATGTTGTCGCGCGCCTGGCGGTCAAGCCCACGCCAACCATTGACAAGGAACAGCACACGATCGACAAGTATACGCTTGAAAACAAGAAGCTCGCGGCTATTACGCGCCGCGATCCGACCATTGTCGCCCGCATTTGGCCGGTTGCCGAGGCCATGACCGCCTTGCTCGTGCTCGATAATCTGGTTGCCCACTACGGCTACCAGAAGCTTCAAGGTATCTCGTGGAAGTGATACCGCGCGCTTGAGCAGCGAGGCCGAAAAACCCCCGCGCGGTGCGGACTGGAGTACGGGAATGACGCTGCAGCACACCGGCCCGCAATTCCGGAACGACGCCGACCGTAATCTGGTTCTATGGTACCTTTCACGCGTGATGGAAACCGTAAACCGTGCGGTCCTCCTTCATGTATTTTGGCGCTTATGACAACGCGGAAGATATTCCTCTCGGTGATCGCGTTTGCCTCGCTGCCGGCCATGGCGGCGGAGACGTTCGATATCAATGTGCCGGTCCACTACGATACGCTGGGCAACGGCCTCAGGATGATCGTGGTGCCGGACACGAATGTCGCGGTGGTGTCCTGCCGCCTGTACTATTTCGTGGGATCCATGTATGAAGGCCCCGGTACATCCGGGCTTTCGCATATGTTCGAGCACATGATGTTCAAGGGCACCAAGCATCTCGGGACCACCGACTACCGCAAAGAGAGGCGCATAATGGAACAGATAGATTCAGTCGCCGCCCGGATGCGGGAGCTTCTGGACGCAGGCGCATCCGAGTCCGACCCGGCCGTGCAGGCACACCGGGACAGCATCTTTTCACTTCTGGCAAAGCAACGAACGTATATCAGGAAAGATGCGATTTGGGAGACCTATCTCAACAACGGGGGCACGCATCTCAACGCGTGGACCGCCGATGACATGACCGCGTATATTGTCACGCTTCCCATGAACAAGGTCGAGCTGTTCTATTGGATAGAATCGGATCGCATGAAGAACCCGGTATTGCGCGAGTTCTACAGCGAGCGCGACGTGGTCACAGAAGAGCGCCGCATGCGATACGACAATCGCCCGCTCGGCAGGTATTTCGAACGGCTGTGGGCCCTTTTTTACGTCGCGCACCCCTACCGCATCCCGACTATCGGATGGATGTCCGATATCCGGGCCTACACGCGGGAAAAACTTCACGATCATGTCAGGCGTTTCTATACGCCCGACAATGCGGTTATCGTGCTGGTGGGGAACATCGAGCCGGCCGGGGCAATGCGTGATATCAAGCGATATTTCGGTGGCATACCCCGGGCCGCCACGCCCAAGAAAGAAGTAGTAACACGCGAGCCCGCTCCGATTGGCGAAACACGGCTCATGGTGCGCGACGATGCGCAGGGCCGCATAGACATGTTCTTCCATACGCCCGGTTACGGGCACCGGGACCTGTACGCGCTCGATGTTGTCGAGAACGTGCTTTCCGGCAGAAGCGGGAGGCTGTATCGCCGTCTGGTAACCGAAGAGGACCTGTGTACCGAGGCGGGAGCGTCGAACGCATTCAGGCTGCACGACGGATACTTCCATGTGTGGGCGAAACTGAAGGGCGAGAGCGATCCCGCCGCAGTGGAGGCAATCATGCACGAGGAAATAGCCGCACTGGCCGCGCGGCCGCCGCGGAAGCATGAAATGGAGCGGGTGAAGAACAGCATTCGCATGTCGTTCGCATCACGGCTGACAAGCCTCGAGGGTATTTCCGATCAGCTCGCCTGGTTCGAGCGTCTGGGCTCGTACCGGGACATGCTGCAGTACCCGGCCGAAATAGCATCGGTCAACGCTCCGGACGTACCCCCGGTTGTGGCGGCGTATCTCAAACCGGGGCATCAGACCATCGGCGTGCTGGAACCGGCGCAGGCCGCCAGCGCCGCGCCCCGGGAGGCCGGCGCGTTCAATCCCCACAGGGAACACTGAGCGCGATGGAAACGAGCAATGCCCGATGAGAAAAAAGGTGCTCCTCGATACGGATATCGGGTCGGACATCGACGATGCCGTATGCCTTGCCTACCTGCTGGCGCACCCGGCGTGCGAGCTTGTCGGTATCACGACAGTCAGTGGCGAGCCGGTAAAACGCGCCATGATGGCGAGCGCCCTGTGCAAGGCTGCCGGCAGGAAGGTTCCCATTTGCCCGGGAGCCGAGAACCCGATGCGCGGACCGCAGCAGCAACCGCGCGCATCCCAGGCGGGCAAGCTTGACAGGTGGAGCCATGACGAGTCGTTTCCCGCCGAAAACGCCACGGAATTCCTCGGGCGCGCGCTGCGCGAGCATCCCGGCGAGATCCACCTGCTGGCCATCGGGCCCATGACAAACCTCGGGTTGTTGTTGAGCGAAGATCCCGAAGCCGCATCGCTTCTGGCGAGCCTCACCATGATGATCGGGAGGTTCGTCACGCCGGACACCGGCTACGGGCCGGAATGGAACGCGCGATGCGATCCCCATGCGGCCGCGATCGTGTATCAGGCCCCGGTCAAACAGCATCGTTCCGTCGGACTCGACGTGACGCTGCGGGTCACCAGGGATGCGGGCAGCGTACGGGAGGAGTTCACGGCGCCGCTTCTGCAGCCCGTGCTCGATTTTTCCGAAGTGTGGTTCGAAAACATGGACACCATGGTTTTTCATGACCCGCTGGCGGCGACGACGCTCTTTCATGACGATATCTGTACATTCAGCCGGGGCACGGTGAACGTGCTCACGGATGCGCCGGAGACAGCCGGCACGACGGTCTGGACAGCCGGCGATACAGGGTCGCCACACGAAGTAGCAACATCAGTCGCCACAGAGCGCTTTTTCTCCGAGTATTTCGCACCTTTTGCGGTCAAGGAATAGGACATGGACAGTGCCGCTACGCGCTCGTTTCCACTCATGCTGGTCCTGCTGCTGTTCGCGGCCGGGCCGCTTCAAGCACGCCGCGAAGGTGTTCCCGGCCATCCCGCCAAGCTTTCCTATCCCGACCTTGACTGGGAAGTGCCGCTCGGCGCGCCGTACCGGAGAACGCTCGGCAATGGTCTGCGCGCCTACATTGCCGAGGACCGCTCCCTGCCGCTGGTGAAGATCGTCGGCTATGTCGCATCAGGCACTCTGTTCGACCCCGGGGGCAAAGAGGGCCTCGGTGACCTGACGTTCCGTCTCATGCGCACCGGCGGTACCAGGGATTTCCCGGCGGACACACTCGATGCGCTCCTGGAGCGACTGGCAATCGACGTCTCACTCTCGTGTACGCAGTCGCACGGCGAATTCAAGGCATTTTTTCTTTCTGAGTTCACCGATACCGCCCTGATGCTTCTCAAGCAGATCCTGTTCCATCCCTCGTTCGAAAAAGACCGGGTCGAGCAGGAGCGCGATAGAGCGATTGAAGGCATCCGGCATCGGTTCGACGATCCCGGACCCACGCTCAGTGCAGCGTACTATCGGGCGATGTATCCGGAGGGCGAGAACAGCCGGTTGAGCACGGTGAGCGGCATCGAATCCATTGCACGCGAGGATCTCGCGGCGTTTCACTCACGCGCAATAGCCACCGAAAACATGATTCTGGGCGTGTCGGGAAATTTCGATGCCGACTCCATGGCAACGCGACTGGAAGCCCTGTTTCCCAAGGCGCGTCCCGGCACAAGCGCAATCGATTTCCCGAAAATCGCGGTCGCCCCGCTGGCGAAATGCGTGGTGGTCCATAAACCTATCACGCAGGCGTATGTCCGGATGGGTCTCCCGCTGTTCGCGCGCCCGCATCCGGACTATTACCCGATGTCGCTGCTCAATCTGGTTCTCGGCGGCAGCTCGTTTATCTCGCGGCTCGGGAAGAAGGTCCGCTCCGATGAAGGCTTGACGTATTCGATTTATTCGAATGCAGAATCGAATTATGCGTTTCCGGCGACCCTGTATATCTCCTTCTTTACCAAAAGCGAGACGGTCAACAAGGCAATTGCTCTGAGCCTGACCGAAATCGATTCACTTCTCAAGAACGGCGTCACCGCTGATGAATTGTCCAGCGCAAAAAAGATTCTTGTCGACGCGCTGCCGTCAATGTTCCGCTCCGCCGGTGACATCGTGGACAACTACGCGTGGAATGAGTACTACGGCCGGGACAAAGGCCATTTCAGGGTGTACCCCGCGAAAATCGAAGCGTGCACGCGCGATACGGTGAATCGCGTCGCGCGCAAATATCTCCGCCCGTCGGCATTTACCTATGTGGTGGTCGGTGATACGGCAGCCTTGTCGGCGCAGAAACCGTTTGATGGTTTCTCGCTCAAGACGCTCTCCCCCGCGCGCACGATTCTGCCCGAGGATATCCCGGCGCTTCGGCCCAAACCCGTTCCGGTAGACACCACAAGGTAGTTTGGTGTGATGCACCGCCACCCCATCGCTTCATTCGCAATCAGGTGCGCCGTCGCGGCGGTTGTATTGGCCGGATGCAATCGTAGCTACACATCGGTGCCTACAGGTATCGCCGGACGCTACCCGGGCGCGGGACGCATTGACCTGAGCGGGCAATCGCTGCGGGACGCGGTCGGGTACATCGTCGCCCCGTTCGGCGACTCGGTTTCGGGCATCTCTCTGGACAATGCGTGGGAGCGTCACTGGAGCACGCTTTCGGCCGGGGTGGAATCATCCGCGGCGCCGGACATCAAGAACCTCTCGGTCGTGTTCGCCCTGTTGACAGAAATGCGGTACACGGTATTCTCGCTCGAACCATTTACCTGTGACGCGCTCCAGGCCTTGTCGGGCCTGTCCGTAGTGGTGATAGCCGCGGTTCTGCATTTTCCGAAGCGGGACGTCAATCCGTTCAGCCAGGCGGATCTGGGCGTGCAGAGCTTTGCGCTCATCTCGCCCCGTTCCAAAGATATCGCGCTTCACGTGGTTACCACAACAACCGCACAGGGCGAGCTGTGCGCGGTCCGGCTGCACGACGGCCTGGTGCTTCAAGGGGGAAGCCGCGAGAGTCTTGTCGGCCCGGTGTTCCCGTCGAGCGGCGGCGACGGCCCGAGCGAGTACTGCCAGATCGTCGGGAATTTCGCAGTGACCCGGCTCCCCCGGTTCGAAATCGAGGCCCATATCGAGGAGTGGTTCGCGCGCGTCCCCTATACGCAAGCGACTCCATCGGTCGTACCTGTGGGACAATGATCGCCCGGCGCGATCCACGGACTATTTTTCTCAGGCTCTCTGTCAATCAATGCGCCGGAAGGATTGCGTATGAAAGCCCTGCTCGTTGTTCATTCGAAAACCGGACATACTATTCTGTTCGCGCGCGCAATCGGCGAGCGCCTTCGGGAAGACGGCCACGATGTCGATATCAAGCTATTGAGAACGAAAGGCGCATCCCGCCCCTACTCCCGCGATGTGGAGCTCATTCGGCCGCCGGACCCCTCAGAGTATGATATCGTGCTGGCGGGCAGCCCGGTACACGGCGGGACAGCCAGCCCGGCGGCACTTGCCTACCTCGAAGAGCTTGAGAACCTGAAAGGCAAGCGATGCGCGCCGTTTGCCACCTTCGCGCTCCCCTTTGGCGGGTTCGGCGGATGCAGGCGCACGCTGGCGCGCCTGTCCGGCAAACTCGAAGCGCTCGGCGCAACGGTCGTCGAAGGCGAGGGGATGTTCTGGATGTTCGGGCCCAACAAGACGCGCATGCGCGAGGCATGCGAACGGATTGCCTCCCGTCTGAAACAATAGTCAGAGCAGGTTGGCGGCAAGCTCGGAGAGCACCGACCGCTCTCCTTTACGCAGTGTCACATGCGCGGAAATCGATTCCCGCTTGAATCGCTCGACAACGAACGTAAGGCCGTTGCTCGACGAATCGATGTACAGGTTGTCGATCTGGTAGGGATCACCGGTAATAATGATCTTGGTGCCCTCGCCCACGCGTGTGATAATGGTTTTCATCTCGTGCGGTGTAAGGTTCTGCGCTTCATCGATAATGAGATACTGGTTGTGGATGGAGCGGCCGCGGATATATGTGAGCGGCTCGATCACTAGGATACCCATATCGACCAGTTCGCGAAATCCGCGAATCTGCCGCCGGGCGCGGCTTTCGTTGCGCATGATCAGGTCGGTGTTGTCGGCGATGGGGTACATCCAGGGAGTAAGCTTCTCTTCCACCGTGCCCGGGAGGTACCCGATGTCCTTGCCCATGGGAAACGTGGGGCGGGACACCAGGATCCTGCTGAAAACGTTTTCATCAACGGTCTTGTAGATCGCGGCGGCCACGGCGAGCAGGGTTTTCCCGGTGCCGGCTTTGCCCAGAAGGGTCACGAGGCCGATTGAATCGGTCAGCAGGGCATCAAACGCGAACGCTTGCTCGCGATTGCGCGCATTGACCCGCCAGATAGCTTCGTGCTCAGCCTGGTAGAGCCGGACAATCCGGTTGCGTTCGGCATCGAACCGTCCCAGCGCCACGTGCGCTTCGTCTTCGACATCGATCAGCGCAATATACTGGTTGGGCAGGAGTTCTTCCTCGACAACGACCCGCCCATCCTTGTTGAGCGTATCGATTCGCCCGCCGGCGGTGCGAATTTCGGCGGAACCCGAATACAATTCCTCGATATCGACCCGGTCTGATTCGTAGTCCTCGACTGTCAATCCGAGCGCATCCGCCTTTATGCGCAGGTTGATGTCCTTGGTGACCAGGACGGCGGGAATCGACTCGCTGTCCCGGGCGGACACAGCCACCGCGAGAGTGTAGACATCGCCGTTGCGCTCGCGAAACACCGATGCAATCTGCCGCAGCACCTTCTCGGAACCGGTCTTGACATACACGGTTCCACCGCTGTCGAGTTTCACGCCCGAGGTCACCGCGCCCCGTCGACGGAGCCCGTCGAGCACGCGCGAGACATGGCGCGCGTTACGCCCCGTCTCGCTCACGTCCTTCTTGAAATGGTCGATGTCCTCGATCACGCTGATAGGAATGACAACGTTATTCTCCTCGAACGCGAACAACGCCTGCGCATCATGCAGGAGGACAGTAGTATCGAGGATGTAGTTCTTCATGATATTTTCCCAGATTATGCAATTGTTGCGAAAATACATTCCACAAGCAGAGGAGTTTGGGAAGCGGCTGTGTCAGGGTGAGGGAACCAATTGGGGGCGAAGGTTAATACGTCAATATCAGGCAGCTTCGGATTGTTGTATTGATGTTTTGACCTCCGTCCCCATCCACATCCAACACTAGACAGCAATACCTTCAGCTCGAAGCAGCTTTCTCTTCAGCGCGACCTGCCTCCCGCTCGTCTTCCCGCCGAATCCGCCGATAGTGCCGTCAGAGCGAATGACCCGGTGGCAGGGCACGACGAGAGGAAAGGGGTTGTTGCGCATGACCATGGCTGCGGGCCGCACCGCGCGGGGGCAGCCAGCCATGGCGGCGAGCCGCGCGTAGGACACGGTCGTTCCCCAGGGAATGCGCCTGGCCGCGTGCGTAACCCGTTTTCTGAAATGCGTAAACCCTTCGAGGGAAATAGGGATGCGCGAGAGATCGCGCTTTTCCCCGTCGAGGAACCGGGAGATCAACAGTGCGCAGTTGTCCAGCTCGTCACAGTCTTTGTCCCGGCTGTTCCCGGCATTCGCCCGGCGATATCCCACGTGCACCCGGGTGAGCACGAACCCGCTGCCGGCGCCCGTTCCCGCAACACAGACGTTGGTAATCGGATGCTTGAATGTCTTCGTGAGCGTGCCGCGCATGGGAAACAATACCCCGCCCCAAAAAATATCATGCGGCCGCGAGGTATACATCCGTGCGCATATTGCGGTCCCCGGAGCCGTGCATCAGCCCATTGTGCGGCCGACATTTGAAAACCGGGCAGGAACGCAAGAACGTCGCCGAGAAGCTATGGTTCGCGGAAATACCGGAAAGGACTGCTCTCAGAGTCCGTCGAGCCGATAGCCCCAGCACTTGAGGATTTCCCGCTCGCGGGGAGTCGCTTCGACAAGGCGATACTGCCCGCCCACGGTGTCGGCAAGCGGGACCGGGGTCCCATCTATGAAGAACGTCGCGGTGACAAAATCGCGGCAGCGATATTCGGCTACTTTCGCGTTGAACTCTCTGCCTTCGACCTTCACTTTCATAGACCGGCCTCCCTGGTAAGGTGAAACCCGACACCGCATGCGGCTAGAGCGATTCAAACCAGTCGAGCAATTGACGTTTGCTTATTTTGAATGCCCCGGCGACACGTTTCACCGGGACCTTGTTCTTCCTGCCGCGAATGAGTTTGTACATCGAAAGCTTGGATATTCCGAGAAAACGCGCGGCCTGCTCGACATCGAGGATATCGGGCAGGTGCACGTCCGGCACGGCACCGGCTTGTTCGCGTTTTCTGTTCATGGCTCTGAAAGCGCTCGATCACGAAAAGGTTGAATATATGTATCGTATACATTTTATATCAATATGATAGACATATTGTATATAAATCAGTATATCATCGGGAGGATCTGCTGTCAACAGCAAATTGCAGGCCCGCGCAGGCGCGCGGGTGCCCGGTGGTCCGGATCTGAATTCAGCAAGTATGCATCAGCGCGGGTTATTCGCCGCCGCTGATCTCCGGCGCCTGAATATGGCGCGGCGTCTGCTCCAGGGGTTGGAGCGACTCTATCTGTTTACCCTCCGCGGTGACCGACAACTCCTCGAACCGGCGCGCGCTGACCAGCACCCGCGATTCGAGCGAACCGATCGTCTTGTTGTAGCTCTCGACCGCTTTACCCAGGCGCGACCCGAGTTCTGCGAGATGGCCGCCCATGTCGGCCAAACGTTTGTACAGCTCGCTGCCGAGCTCGCTGATCACCTTTGCGTTTTCGGCAAGACGTTCCTGCCGCCAGCCGTAGGCAATCGCCTTGAGCAGCGCGATAAGCGTAGTGGGCGTAGCGAGGATCACGCGCTGACGCGCTCCCTTTTCGATGAGCGTCGGGTCCTGCTCCAGCGCCGCGGTGAAGAACGTTTCGTTGGGCAGGAACATTACGACAAACTCAGGCGTCTGGTCGAACTGGTCCCAATAGGATTTTCTGCTCAGCGCGGTCATGTGGTCGGTGACCAGCCTGATATGGTCTTTGAGCCATGTTTGACGCGCCTCTTCGTTTTCAGCCCCAAGCGCCTCCAGATACGACCCCATCGGGACCTTGACATCCACAACAATGGTCTTGCCCGCAGGGAGCATGACGACCATGTCCGGCCGGAGCGGTCCCTGTTCGCCGTCGATGCTCTGCTGCTCGCGGAAATCGCAGTGATCAACCATGCCGGCAAGCTCCACCAGCCGCTTGAGCTGTACCTCTCCCCACCGTCCGTACACGCGGGGCGAGCTGAGCGCTTTGACCAGGTTGCCGGTTTCCTGGCGGAGTTGTGTCTGGGTTTCGAGAAGTCCGCGGACCTGTTCGCGCAGCCCTTCGTAGGCGCCCACGCGCGCCTTCTCAAGCTCGCCGATCTTTCCATCGAATTTCTCAAGCGCCTCTTTGACCGGCTTGATCATCTCATCGATGGCCTGCTGTTTCTTGCCGAGATCGTCTTTGGCCGATTCCTGGTATTTTTCCAGGGTGGTCCGCGCGAGCTCGAGGAATGACTCGTTGTTGCTTTTCAGAGCATCGGCGGACAGCGACTTGAATGCATCACTCAATTTTTTCTGGGCCTCGTTGAGGATCTCGAGTTTTTCCTGGGCGGCGCGACGCTCCTTGTCGATAGTGGTCTCGAGCTGCGACTGGGTGGATTTCAGCGAAGTGATCTGGTCGTTGAGGCGGCGGATTTCGTTTTCCTGTTCGGCGAGCTTGCTTTTCTGCGTGCCCAGAAGCTCCTCTTTACCGTCGAGGCGCTCGGTGAGCGTGGCGACCTTGGGCTCGAACTGCGACCGGACATGCGCCCCCGCGTTGCGAATCCGGTCGCGCAGGAAAAGCCAGGCGGCCGCGGCGCCGATCGCAATGCCGAGAACGAACGCAATTACCGTAACAGGAGTAAGCATCTGTGGAGGAATATACTATCATGCTGTGAAAGCGGAATCAGTGCTGGTGACCTTCCCTGATGCGGGGCCCGAGCGCTGCATCGCGTGGAGATTCTTCCAGAGCCCTGTTCGCCGAACCTATCGCAAAAGAGCCGCGCCGCACGCATGTGCGCCGCGGCAATACTGCCAGCACTCCTTCCGGAGACCTCTCGCATACGCATGGGCAAAAGAACCAAGACAGCAATCGTGGTCAACCCCTGGGTGACCGACTTCAAGCTGTATGACGAGTGGATGCATCCGCTCGGTCTCTACTTCCTGATCTCTCTTCTTGAACACAACCGGTGGGACACACACTATGTCAACTGCCTTGCATGCGATTGGCGCAAGAAATACGGTACCGGCGAATTCCTTGCACATGACACAGCCAAACCGGAAACGTATGCGGCCGTTCCCAGGAAATACAAGCGATACGGCATTCCGGAATCGGAGTTGGCGCGATGCCTCAACGAATGCCCGCGGCCCGACATTGTCTTTGTCGGCGGTATGATGACCTACTGGATCCAGGGCCTGAGACAGACGATTGAAACCATTGCCCGCATGCTGCCCGGCGTTCCCGTTGTGGCGGGTGGCATACCCGCGCGGCTGATGCCCGAGTGCCTTGGCGAGGCAATCCCTGAGGCTGTCCTGTGTAATGCCGATCTTCTCAGCGAGCCGTCAAAGCTCGCCGGGCTGCATCCCGCCCTTCGGGATCTCGAAACTAATGACTGGCATCCCGGCCTGGTCCCTGCTCTTCGCCTGGCACACAACCGGCATCATGCCCCTGTGCTGGCGACCCTGGGCTGTCCTTTTCGATGCTCCTACTGCGCTTCATCATGCCTGCAGCCCCGGTTCGTGCATCGCGATATATCGACAGTGCTGGAAGAAATCCTGTTCGCCGCGGGACATCTCGGGGTGCGCGATTTTGCGTTTTGCGATGATGCCCTTCAGTGCGATTCCAAGACCAATTTTCTGGTCCTGCTTTCTGCCCTGCAGGAGCGCGGATTGCCTCTTCGTTTCCATACCCCCAACGGCCTGCATATCAGGTTGGCAACAGATCGCGTTCTGGGAGCCATGCGCGAGAGTGGATTTGCAACACTTCGCTTCGGCTACGAAAGCGGTCAAGCACGCTTCGATATCGACACCGCTTCAAAGGCCGGCCGTAACGAACTGGCCAGAGGCATTGCGAGGATACGAGAAGCCGGATTCGATCTTGGTTCAGTTGGTGTGTATCTGATGGCTGGTCTGCCGGGTCAGTTGCCGGACGATGTCGCTGAGGAAATGAGGTTTATAACGTCCCTGGGCGTTCTGGTGAAGCCGGTCTTTTTGTCTCCGGTACCGGGTACCGGCCTGTTCCAAACGTACGCACGGATGTTTCCCCGACTGCGGGACGACCCGCTCTGGCACAACGACACGTTCTTTGTCACCCGGCTGCCGGGATGGGACTGGTCGTGTGCGGACGAGATACGACAGGGCGCAAAGATGCTCAACGCGGGCGCGCGCGAAAAGGAAACGGCGGAGAAGTCTGATTAAGGACATTCCCCGCCGCGTTCAGTCTCAAGGGGGAGACTGCTGAGTCCGTGCCTATTGAATCACGATGGTACGCGATTCGGCCGCCATCGCATTCCATACGTGAATCAAGTACGTGCCGGACACGCCCAGGGTTGCTCGGTCGAGCGCGAGACGGTCTGAGCCCCGGACATGCCTGTACAATACTCTGTTGCCCCTCATGTCAAAAAGGGCTACCCGATGAACGCCGCCATTCGAAAGCCTGACGCCAATCCTGCCCTGCGCCCGTACGATGCTGAACATTGCCGCGTGCGCTCCGCTGCGCCCGTTCCTGGACAGTGATACCTGATCCGCGCTTTCGGGGCATCCCTGATCCACGCAGGCATCCCAGTCGGCCGGTTCAATCCAGTGATCCGGCGCCTGGAGTTGTTCTCCGGGTGAAACGCAGATTAACTCCGCCCGGACCCTCGGCTTGACCGTTCCCTTGCCGTTCGCGTTATCCGCTCCGTAGTTATCGATAAGCATGTAGTCCATGATATTGTTCCAATTGACGGAGCCATACTGCCACATTGTTGACATCTCGCGCTTGATATACCGCGTTTCCAGCTCGGTAAATGTATATGCGCCGTTGCGCTGGAAGCATGCATGAGTGGCAGGCGCTATGCTGTTCCAGAAAAAGCAGGGCTGGAGCATGAACGGGCCCGGATTGCCGGTATACTCCATGATTTCGAAACGAAAATAGCAGTCATCATTCTGGTTGCTCCCGTTGGGCACCGTGGTCATGTCCCCGGTCCCGAAATGCTTATACCAGCCGTCGTGAACGTAGGTTTGGTCGAGCACGGTAGTCTGGCCCGCCATTGTGATCCGCGCGACCAACACTGCAATACCGAGTACCCCAAGCAAATGCCTTGACATGGCCCCCTCCTTTTTTGCGGTTTCTTACCCGCCCCTTTGACTGTCAACGGGTAATGTAGCCGGACGGCCGGTGCTATGCCGGTGAAATAAAGCCAGAAAAACCACACAAAGACGCCAAAGTTACGCAATCATCATCGGCAGAGTCATATATTCAGAGGGGAGGAATGTCGTGAAGAAGGGGCCGCGTGAACAGTTGACGTCATGGCTCGACAGGCAGCTCGAGATCCTGCCTCCCGGGGCAGCCTTGCCCACCGACCGCGAGCTGGCATCGCGGTTCGGTCTTTCGCGAAGGACCATCTCTCGCATCGGAAGGAACTATGTGCGCGATGGCCGGATACTGCGCATTTCGGGAAAAGGAACGTTCGTGCCGAAAGATGCCACGGACGACGACAGCCTCTGGAGTGCTTCTTCGACCAATGCCGCGCAGTCCCTGGTCGGCACCATCCACGACCTCATCCGGAGCGGCGAGCTCGAACGCGGCCATTCGCTTCCCTCGATCAAATACATGCGCCGGCGGTTCAAGGTTTCGCCTGCTACCGTAACCGCGGCATACCGGCAGCTTGTCGACGAAGGCTATGTCACCAAGATCGGAAAAAGTTTCTGGATTGGGCGCTTCAAGGAGCTGGCCCACCCGGACACAAAGAAAGAGGTCTTTCTGTTCCTCCACGGCCCCAGGGATTTTTCACACGTGTTCAAGCGGGATTTCCTTTCCCAGGCATATCGCAAGCTGCAGGCCGAGTTGGGATTCTATGGTTTTGTTCTGCGATGCAAGTCGTGCTACGATCTGGATCGCCTGGTCAGCGGCTGGACAAGCACGCGCCGGCTGCCATACGGCATTGTGGCCTTCGGGGTTGACGAACGAAACGCGGAGGCCATGCTTACGCCGATTAACCGCCTGCTCGCGGACAAACGCGTGCAGCATCCGCCGGTCGTGATCGACTGGGTATGGGGAATGCCTTCCGCCATGCCGCGGGGAGCGATGGTTCTGTCCCGCCCGAATATGCTGACGTCCTCGGCACGCGCCCTTGCACACTATGCAGTCGAGAGACATTGGAGACGGATCGTAATATGCTCGACCGAGCGGGGCTTGCGGCCGGGCACCCGGTGGCATATCTACGATTGGATGCGGCTCCGCAGCGAACTCAAACGGATAGACCCGGACTTCGAATTCCGGATACTCGTGCTGCCCGCGCGGAGCGGGGGTACTACGCGGCCAGTATTATCATGGGTCCATGAACCCGTCGCCAGCCGCGTGCTCAGCAAATACACTGGTACTTCCTACGCACAGGTCTCGACGGAGATATCCGCGGTGAACGATCTCAGGATGGCGGTTCGGCAGATACCGCGTCGAACCCTGCTGGTTTTCCGGAAGGATGCCGCCGCGGCCGGCGTTCTCTCCTTGCTGCAAGAGGATGCGCGCCGGGTACCAGAGGACATCGGCGTAATGGGCGTCGAAAATGACCCCGCCCATTACCACCTTGGCATCTCATGCTGCGAGCCGGACTGGGACAGCGCCGGATATCTCATGGCGCATACTATAGTAGGCGACTTCCCGGTAAAGAAAACACACCGGGGATTCATGCGCGTGCCTGCCCGAGTGAACGAGCGGCTGACAACATAGAGTGGCACAGGCACGAAGCGCAAGATGCGGGTTCACGGATTTCATTTCTTTCGTAACTCCCCCACCAGCCTGGCGCGGGCCTTCTCGAGAAACGCCAGGAATGCCGGCTCCTTGTAGTCGGCATACGTCCATGAGAAATAGCGGAACCGTCCCTGGCGGTAATGAAGGGTTACTTCGGCGTAGATTCCATCGGCAAGATAGAGCCGGTGGAAGAAGTCCTTGGTAGTGGCAAGGACGAGCTTGTCACGCGCAAGGTATCCGGGATCAAGGTTGACCGTCCTGCGCCCATTCGCGGAATACTCCCGCTCAATCTCGTTCGTGTCGAGCTTCGCGCGCGCCAGCCCGTCCCGATCGACCAGCCCCGCAAACGTGAGGTACACCTTCTCCAGGTTCTCCCCCATCTCTCCCGCGTAGTAGCCGGTAAACGCGGAAAACGGCACCGGACCGTACGAGCTTGCCGCTGTGCCGAAGCGCGCCTTGACATCGTCGAGCACGCGGTCCATGTCGGCCGGCGCCGAAAACGTGATCGCGCAGAACCTGGTAACCTTTTCGCCAGGTTGTGTAGTACCCATCAATCCCTCGTCCCCGCGAAGTGCAGCGATAATGCACCAAATATACGCCATTTGCGGGAGATCAATCTGCTCCTCCCGGATTCAGCAGCTTCGCATGGTCCTTCTACTACATATAGTACCCAGCGGCGAACCCAACTACCAACTGGGTGGTCATGCCTTGACTTCCATCCTGAAAACGAAGTAGATTTGCTCTCTCTTTTGACCCATGTTGAAGCACTTTTTCTTCGCTCGTTGCTGAACCTAACGCAAAGGAACAATGTTGTTCGGCCTGTTCGGCAAGCTTTCGTTCAAAGGCGGGGTGCATCCCCCCCATCATAAGCACAGCACCCAATCCGTTCCGATACAGGAACTGCCTCCCCCGCCTGCGCTGGTCATTCCCCTCAGTCAGCATCTCGGGGCGCCCGCAGCTGCGGTTGTAAAAAAGGGTGATCAGGTAAAAATCGGGCAGGTGCTCGCCGAGGCCGGCGGATTTGTCTCCGCCCCGGTCCACGCATCCGTCTCCGGCAAGGTCACCGGTGTGGGCGCCAGCCCGCACCCGTCGGGCAAGCATGTCACCGCGGTCGAAATCGAGAATGACACCACCGATGCGCGTGTTGATTTTTCAGGAATCAACTGGCGTGAGGATGCCCCGCAGGCGATTGTCAACCGGATAGCAGATGCGGGAATAGTGGGTATGGGCGGCGCGAGTTTTCCCAGTCACGTGAAACTCTCCCCGCCGTCGAACAAGCCCATCGACACACTCATCCTCAACGGCGCCGAATGCGAGCCGTATCTTACCGCCGATCATCGCATTATGCTCGAGCAGACTGATGCGATTATTCTGGGAATGCAGATACTTAAGAAGGCGCTCAATGCTCACCGCGTGTTTATAGGTATCGAAGACAACAAACCGGATGCGATCGCCAAGCTCGAAGAAGCCATTCGCGCGGGAAGCTACGAGAATACATCGGTCGCCCGGCTGCGGGCCAAGTACCCGCAGGGCGGCGAAAAGCAGCTTATTCAGGCAGTCACCCGCCGGCAGGTGCCCTCGGGAGGACTTCCCATGGATGTCGGCTGCGTGGTGCACAACGTCGGCACCGCGCTGGCGGTCTGGGATGCGGTGATCAACGGTGTCCCGCTCTACCAGCGTGTGGTAACAGTCACCGGCCCCACCGTGGGCAAGCCGTCGAACCTGCTCGTGCGCATCGGCACGCCTGTCCGCTCCGTTCTCGAGCACTGCGAAACCGATCTGGACAGAACGAAAAAGGTGATCATGGGGGGCCCCATGATGGGCCTCGCGCTTCCAGAAATCGATGCGCCGGTCGTGAAATCGACATCAGGCATACTCGCGCTTGATACCACGACCCCGGCGGTAAGGGCGCATGACTGCATCAGTTGCGGGAACTGTGTCAAGGCATGCCCGATACATCTCATGCCCTCGGTGCTGGGAAAGCTGGTGGATCGGGAAATGTATGATGATGCCGACCGCTACAATGTCCTCGACTGTATTGAGTGCGGCTCGTGCGCCTACGTGTGTCCGTCGAAAATCAACCTGGTCCATTTCATGAAGCTCGGGAAGTATCATGTGACCGCCGCGCGCAAGGCGGCCCGGAAAAAGCAGTAGCGTGTTGAGCAGTACCTATGGCTGACGAAATTCCACAGCACAGGCTTCACCTCTCGACCTCGCCGCATATCCGGTACGGCGACAGCGTGCCGTCGGTGATGCTGTCGGTGGTCCTTGCACTGGTGCCGGCGCTTGTTGCATCGATCGTATTCTTCGGCGCGCGATCGTTGGCGCTGGTCACTACCTGTATTGTCTCGTGTTGTGCCACAGAATGGACGATTTCCGTCTTTTTTCTAAAGAAAGGCAATACCCTCGGCGATTTCAGCGCGCTGGTAACCGCCATGCTGCTCGCGTTCAACCTTCCGCCCGATCTTCCCTGGTGGATGGCCGCGGTCGGATCGGTTTTCGCAATCGGTGTGGCCAAGATGGTTTTTGGCGGTTTGGGCAACAATTTCATCAATCCGGCGCTTGCCGGCCGCGCGTTCTTAATGGCTTCCTATCCGGCTGCCATGACTGCATTCCGCGCTCCGCGCGGCGGCACGCTTTCCGGGCTCCCTCAGAGCATTGATGGTATCACCAGCGCCACGCCGCTCAAGACGTTTGCCGATGCCATGGCATCCGGAAATTTCGAGGCACTCGAGTTTCAACTCGCGCTCCCGGACCTGTTCCTTGGCAAGGTGGGAGGATGCATCGGTGAAACCTCGGTACTGGCGCTTCTTCTGGGCGCGACAATTCTATGGTATCGCCGTGCCATAGGATTCAGGATTCCTGTATCTTATATCGGCACCGTATTCGTGCTGTTCTGGCTTTTCAACGGCACGGGAAGCCTGGTCACGTCCGAGGCGTTGATTGTGCCCATATTTCATGTGTTGAGCGGCGGGCTCATGCTCGGCGCTCTGTTCATGGCTACCGACATGGTGACTTCGCCGATCACTCCCATCGGTAAGATCATCTTCGGGACAGGATGCGGGGTGCTTACGTTTCTCATCCGGAAGTTCGGTGGATATCCGGAAGGTGTTTCGTATTCAATCCTGCTCATGAACCTGGTCGTACCGCTGATTGATCGGTACACGCGGCCGCGGATATACGGAAAGGTCGAAAAACGTGCTTGACATCGTTCGACTGTCGCTCGTGCTCACTATCGTGGCGCTGATCGCGGGATTGGCTATCGGGCTGACCTACGAACAGACACGGGAAAGCATTGCTCAACAGAAGCGGCTGGTACAGCAGGAAGCGCTCATGGCGGTGTTTCCTGATGGTGTCCGTATCGAGGAAAGACACGGTGAAGATGTCCTTCCCGACCGCTACTGGGTGGCAATAATGAATGATACCCGTGTCGGGTATGCGTTTCGCGACAGCAGCCAAGGATATGCCGGTCTAAACAAGGTCATCGTGGGGGTAGACCCCGAGGGAACCATCCTCGGTGTAAGTATTATAGCGCAGGCGGGGACCCCGGGACTGGGACAGCGCGTCATCGAAATAGCATCCAAGAAATATCTATGGAACCCGTTGGGGAGAGATGAAGAAGAGAAACGGCCATGGTTTACCAAGCAGTTTGAGGGGCTTCATGTTGACGAAACCATTACATTCGACAAGTCGGCGGAATGGCATGCGCTCGAGCCCGAAGCGCGCGAGCGTCTCAGGAATAAGAACCAGATAACCGCGGTCACCGGTTCAACAATTTCGACGCGCTCGGTCATACGGGCGGTCACCGAGCGTATCCCGCGGTATCTCTCGGCGCTTGCGGCCGAACAGGAAGAAGAATGATCAAGGATCTGAAACGCGGTATTATCACCGAGAACCCTATTCTCGTACTTGCGCTGGGCCTGTGCCCGGCCCTCGCGGTCAGCACGTCTCTGCAGAACGGGGTCGGCATGGGGGCGGCCGCAACGTTTGTGCTCGTATGCTCCAACGTCATCGTGTCGCTTATCAAACGGTTCATCCCGCCCAAGGTCCGCATTCCCTGCTACATAATAGTAATCGCCACGTTCGTGACCATGGTCGAGCTGATCATGAAAGCATACTTTCCCGACCTCAATAAGAGCCTGGGAATTTTCGTGTCCTTGATTGTGGTAAACTGTATAATTCTGGGACGCGCCGAGGCATATGCCTCCAAGAACAATGTATTCAAATCGTTGATCGACGGCATTGTCATGGGACTCGGATTCACGGTCGCACTCTGCACGCTTGCGACGATTCGCGAGGTACTCGGGGCCAATAAGCTCTGGGGGCTCAACGTGATTCCGGGATTCAAGCCGATGACCATCTTTACACTCGCACCCGGCGGGTTCCTGGCCATCGCGCTGGTGATGGGGCTCTCGAACTGGATTCGTGACAGGAAAAAGGGATAGGGCGGACGAATGGATCCCATACCTCTCGTACAGATCTCTATAGCAGCGATATTGATCAACAATTTCGTGCTGGCGAGGTTCCTCGGACTCTGCCCGTTTTTTGGCGTATCAAAGCGGCTGTCGAGCGCTATTGGCATGGGTATGGCCGTGGTGTTCGTAATGAGCGTCGCATCGATGTTCACCTGGGCAATTGATGCGTTTGTGCTGCAAAGATTCGGCGTGCAGTACCTGCAAACCATCGTTTTTATCCTGGTAATTGCGTCGCTGGTTCAGCTGGTCGAAATGACTATTCAGAAGTTCTCGCCCGTACTCTATGAGGCGCTGGGCATATACCTGCCGCTGATAACAACGAATTGCGCGATTCTGGGGGTGGCCAAGCTCAACACGGGCGCCGGATATTCATTTGTGGAGTCGCTGGTCAACGGAGTGACATCGGGTATAGGATTCACGCTCGCACTCGTCCTCATGTCGGGAATTCGCGAGCGGCTCGAGCTTGCCAATGTCCCGAAACCGCTTCGCGGACTGCCGATAGCATTTGTTACCGCCGGACTGATGTCGATCGCGTTTCTCGGATTCGCCGGTCTGGATTTTTTCAGGACAAGCGGAGGGTAGGAAAGAGTGGTTGTCGTACCGATTCTTGTTGTCGGTGGTGTGGGCCTGTTTTTCGGGATAGGCCTCGGCATTGCATCGCGCAAGCTGACGGTACACGTTGACCCTCGTATCGACCAGGTGCTGGGACTGCTCCCGGGAGCAAACTGCGGCGCGTGCGGGTACCCGGGTTGCAGCGCGTTTGCCAAGGCCGTGGTAGAGGGTCAGGCTGAACCATCGGGATGCGTGCCCGGCGGCGCGAAGGCCGCGCACGACATCGCCGACCTTCTGGGCATAGAAGCCGGGCAGGCCGAGCCTCTCATGGCTGTCGTGCATTGCAAGGGCGGGAACGCCGAGGCAAAGGAGCGCGCCGAATACGAGGGTATTGCCGACTGCCAGGCCGCTGTCCTGGCGGGTAACGCGGGAAAAATGTGCCCCGACGGGTGCCTGGGCTTGGGAACGTGTGTGCGCGTATGCCCCTTCGATGCGCTTTCTATCAATACAAACGGTGTGGCAGTTGTGGATCCCGAAAAATGCACGGGGTGCGGCAAATGCGTGTCAGTGTGCCCGCGAAATCTTATCGAGCTGATACCGAGATTGCACAAAATCTTTCTTGCCTGCAACAACCACGATCGGGGCGCCAAGGTAAAGAAATACTGCACCGTGGGATGCACGGCATGCACGCTGTGCGTCAAAGCCACGCCATCGGGCGCAGTCACTATGGAAAACAATATCCCGCATCTCGATTATTCCGGTAATGAGACATTTGTGCCGGCAGCCCACAAATGCCCCCAGCACTGCTTTGTCGATCTTGCCAAGGCCCGCCCCAAGGTCAATATCGATACTAAGTGCGATGGGTGTGGCAAGTGTGTCGAAGTGTGCCCGGTGGATGCTATTTCGGGAGAGCAGGGGCAGCGGCATGTCGTAAACAAGGACAAATGCATCGGCTGCGGGATTTGCCTTGATGTATGCCCTGTGCATGCCATATCCCTGTGGGGCGGTTTGGGATACAGTCCTGACGACAAGACCAGGCGCCAGCGGAGGTAGGCTGTCCGGACCGGAGACTATTTATTGACCGTAGATGAAAGCAAGGAGCGGAGGTGGGCGCCGTTTTGGGGTTCCCGCCTTTGAATAGGGCTACGGTGAGGCTTGCAGGATTCAGGGTTCGCTATTCTTCGGTTTGCGTCTGATCGGAAGCCGGCCTTTGGGGCTGTCAATACCAAGATATGCTTACCGCTTCTCGCAAGATATGCCTTTCTGAAGAGTTGTACACGGCATAAGTCCTTAAATGCCTGCAAACTACATGGCCTCACGTGATCTTTGTTGTGTATACATGACTGCTAACCGCCTGTTTGTCCTTCCGCTATAGCAACCACAACTGGTTGGACACAATAGATAGTTGACACCCAACATATTGTTGTGTATAATGAGAAGGTGGGCATTCCAACGCCTGCCTGGCGGCCCGTTTACTCATGAAGGAGGTTGGGTGATGAGGCTGTATCACAAGGTGGCCTGTACTCAGTGTGAGCAGTATACGAAATGCCCGCAGAGGACACGGATGATGGTGAACTACTGTGGATCTCGATCCCGCCACCTGGCAGCTGAGATTGATGCGGCATTCGAAGAATGCCGTGCGCGACGGGGCCTGACGTTCAAGAGAGATACTCGCGCAATACCTACCATAAGGGGCCTTGAGACACTTCCCGCCTGAAATTCCATCCAGACATAGCTCTGCTGTGGTGAGATACAGGGCCGGCAACCGAGATCGATCATATATCAGCAGGGATCGGGTTGTGTCCCTCCTGTTAAGACTTAAGCGATTCAAACCAAGGGTGCAAATTGGCTCATTGCATTGGTTTTGCGCAAATTAGCTTTGGTCCGACCCAATCCTACAATCCTACCCAAACTACGAATGCTTTCGTTGTTTCAATGTCGGCATTAAACTATGCCACATACTCAATTAGCGTATGAAAGCTGTTTTTTTGCTTTTGCGGCGAAATTAATGGGGTTTCGCAAACTTGACCACATGTAGTATATGTCAAAATCGATGGAGGTCGTTTAACTCATTAAACATTATAATCTAGATTTCTGTTGACACAGACAGATACTCCGGATATATTCTAATCGCCCGCTCCTCCGGAGATTTGGCAACATGAAACCAGTATTCGAATATAACGACTACCGCAGGTTCCTCAAGGATTTCTATAACGAGAAAAAATCCGAGAATTCCCATTTCTCCTATCGCTTTATGGCCGGCAGGGTCGGCTTCAAATCCCCCGGTCATTTCACTCAAATCATTCAGGGCAAGGCCAATATCTCAATACATCTGATCGAGCGGTTCGCCCAATTCCTCAAGCTGAACAAAAAGGAGCGCTCCTATTTCCAGGAGCTTGTCCTATTCAACCAGGCCCGCAAGCACGAAGACAAGAAACGTCATTTCGAACGGCTCATTTCCTTTCGTGAATCATCGGTGCGCGTGCTCGCCGAAGATCAATATGAGTTTTACTCCGAGTGGTATTATACGGCAATCCGCGAGATTCTCAATTTCTATCCTTTTGATGGAGATTTGGGGAAGCTTGCCAAGATGGTGGATCCTCCTGTCACTCCGCAGGAAGCAAAAAAAGCGGTCAATCTGCTCGAGAAGCTCGGGTTGATCGAGAAACGGGATGATGGTTCATATGCGGTCACCGACAGAATGCTCACTACCGGCTACCACGCACAGGGCGTTGCGCTCAGCAACCATGTCCTCAATTCTCTCCGCCTCGCCGAGAACGCGCTCGATCACTTTCCCCGAAACGAACGAAACCTGTCAACCGTCTCTGTAAGCGTCTCACCGGAAGGTTATGAACGCATAGTTGAAGAGCTGCGGGCCTTTCGGCGAAAGATGCTCGAGATCGTGCGCAACGATGAAGGAGTCAACCGGGCATATCAATTCAACTTTCAGTTCTTCCCTCTCTCCAGATCCACCGATGATAAAGGAGCGGGCGAATGAAGAACTGGATTCGCGTCCTCTCCGTCTGTTTCCTGGCCCTGGCCTGGAGCCGATGCTCGACGGATCCCGTGGCTGCGGATGACGGCGGCTCGTGGTCCGAGGTTGAGGCGCGGCTTGCCTATGCCAACGGCGCCGCCCCGGACAGCGCCCGCGTGTATCTGCTTCCCGACGATTTCGTTTCGTCCTCACCGGCTGCCGGAAGCAGCGGCAGCCGTCCCGACTCCATCGTCGACTCCACGGTGGCCGATGATCGCGGGAACTTCATGTTCGCCAAGGTGCGACCCGGCATCTACGTGGTCGAAGCGTTCGACGATAGTGTCAATGCCGTGCGCAAGTCAACGATCCTTGTCCGTGGCAACGAAACCAAGGATCTCGGTGTGCTCACGCTCAAGCCCACCGGCAGGATGACCGGAACCGTACGGCTTACCGAAGGCGGCGATCCGCAGAAGATCCTGGTGGTTGCATCCGGCGGCAATCGTATCGTGTTCCCTGATGCCGGCGGGCAATTCGTGTTCGACAGCCTCGCCGAAGGCATCTACGACATCCGCCTGCTCCCGCTGCTCCTCGACTACAGTGTCCTCGATACAGCCGCTATCATGGTGCTGTCGGGACACGCGACCGACATTGGTGTGCTTACCCCTGCCTACACGGGGGTCCCCTCACCGCGAAGCCTGTCGCTGTCGTACGATTCAGTCAAACAGTTCGTTACGATCTCCTGGATCCCGGTCGATACCGGGGCCATCGCCGGCTATAATGTCTATCGCGCGCCGGTCGGTAACTACAATTTCGTCCGCATTACCGATCCATATGTGCCGAAAACCGACACCGCGTTTGTCGACACGACCCCCCGGGAAGGAACCACATACCGATACCGGGTGACATCGCTGGATACCACGTTCCAGTATGAAGGTACTTGGGCAGGCACCGAAGAAGATACGGTTGCGATTACGGGCATTGCAGCAAACGTCGCAACCCACGCCTTATTCCAGAGCGGAGAGCTGGTCGAACTGACGGTCCTCGACAACGGGTCGTTCGCCGTTGCGCAGAACGGCACCATCCCTCTGGTGTATTTCTACCGGCGCAACGGTACGCTCAAGGCATCGTGGATGCCCGGCGAGCCCGCTCAGCTTCAGGACATGTACATCACCCACGATGATTCCGGCTATGTATACGTGGTTAATTACCAGGATGATAAGTACGTGACCGTGTTCCGCTGTGATTCCGTGGGGACGGTTTCGCAAACATGGGTTACCGGTCTCACCTACGGCAACATCAACGGCATCGCGACCTGCGGCAAACACCTCTATGTAAATACCATGCGGGACATGATGCAGCGGTTCGACATGACAGACACCACCGCAACCGCGCCGGACTCGATACCCAGGCCCGCGAAGGCGACTTCCACCAGAGGACTGGTCATCAATCCATCGGCCGGCCTTCTCTACACCCGCCGATCATCCATCGTGTTCACGCTCGATACGGCGGCACACTATCTGGGTGAATTCACGGCGCGGCAGGAGGGACGCATCGCGGTTCGCCGTGACGGTCTCGTGTTCGTGGCCCACCGGAAGACGCAACGGATCAGCGTGTATGACCCCCAGGGCGAATTCCTTGCGCAATTCGGGGTGGGGCACGGCAGCGTGGATCTCGGGGCGATTGCGTTTGGCGCTGATGACACTCTGTACGTGCTTGCCAAGGATGCACAGACCCTTCTCTGGGAACTCCGAAGATACGAGGTCCAGATATGAAAACACGCAATCGCGCTCCTTTCACTGGTATGTCACCACTTGCCCGGCCGCTAAGGCCGCCTGTTGCTGTCATGCTGTGTGCCATTGCTGCTGCGGCTTGTTCCGCTCCCGCCCCGCGCGAGAACTGCACTATCACTGTCCACGAGGGCGCCCGCCAGGTTTTCAAGGGATTCGGGGTCGGCCAGAGCCTGTGGGATGCGCAGCAGGGGTACGCCGGCCTTCCCGACTCGGTACGGGACACGCTCGCGCGCTTTTTGTGGCACGATCTGAACTTTCGCTACCTCAGGCTCCGCTCGACGGTCCGTCAATGCACTGATACGGCGAGCGACTGCGCGGGAAGCGTGTTTGACAGTTACGATTTGTATGTCCGGGATGCCCGGAAATATCAGGACAGCCTCGTACTCCTTCTGGCGCCCCATGGCGAAATCGGCGATGATTTGGACACCTACGCCCGCAAATACGCTTATCAGATAAAAGCGCTTCGCGATACCGGCCTGGTCATCACCTACACCGGGATTTCCAACGAGCCCGACTGGGAGAACCTCCTGGATGCGGACCAGATACCGGAGCTCATCCGCGCGTTCAGGCGGCACCTGGACAGTCTCGGGCTCACCGATGTGCGCATCGTGGCGCCGGAAAACAGCAGCGCGGACTGGAAAGCCCAGGAGTTCGTGGATTCAATTCTCGCAGACCCCGCAGCGACGAGTGCGCTGGATGCATTTGCCACGCATTCGTATAACTGGTCTATCACCGAAGACATGAACGGGCTGGTCGAGCCGTACGTTCTCGGCGGCGCCAAGGAATACTGGATGACTGAAGCATCGGAGTTTGGCACCGAGCAATGGGAGGATGCCAAGGAAGCTTCCAGTGCATTGAGCCGGTATTTCGCCGACATGAACCATTTGTGCAATGTATGGTTCTTCTATGTTGGAATCAAGGGGGTCGAAAGCGACTGGCGCATGTCGGGAAACAAGAATACCGCATTCTATATGATATTGTACCGCGCGGTCGAGCAGGACTGGGGCTACCTATTAAAGAGCTGGTATTTCAAGGCGGCAAGCCAGGCTATCGACCCGTATGCCGTCTTTCGCAAATCAACCACCAACCTTCGCCGAGTCGACTCGACCAAATACTGGCGCACCGAAGACAGCACAATGGTATACGCCTTCGGCCGCAAGGCGCCGCTCTATCTGGGAGCGGCCGTCAACCCCGACGGGAGCTGGTGTATTGGAGTCACGAACTACACAGGCGAGGTTCTTACTACACCTATCACCGAAGTTCTCGAAGAAACTGTATACGATATCACAGTGAAGGTTGAAGAGCTTGTGGATTCGGGCGATATCGAGTTCAGTGTTACCCGGTGCAATGCGGATACCCCCTATGTCCACGAAGAAGGCACGGTGAGCATGCAGGACGGATTGGTACAGATAGACTCGCTGGGATCGTTCGACATGATCACCATGCGATCGCCGTCAGGGACGGTCGATGCGCGCGGAACCGCTTTGCCTTCACTGCCTCCCGGGCCATCGGCAAACGGCCTGAGACTCACTGCCCGCTGGTCGGCCGGCTCCCGTCATGCCGCACTGAGTTTTGATGTACCGCGAGAGACCGGTATGCGAGCCGTGCCAATAACAATCCGCGTGTACGATGTTCGCGGGCGGCTGGTGGCAATCCCGTTGCGGCGGCTGGTCACACCAGGAACACACACGGTACACTGGAACGGACGCGGCATTGCCGGAGGGGTTCTTTCGTCCGGTGTATATGCGGTACGGGCGGAGACCATAGCCGCCTCTGCTCGGGCCAGGATGGTGATTGGCAGGTAGAAGCGTGATTTGCCTTTTACCGGAATATGAAGAGAATACGCGACGGAGTTGCTTTGGTTGCCTTGACGCGAAAGGCAAAAAAACGCAACTCCGTCCCAAATGTTCAAATGTGCGTCAATGCGCCCACCCCTTTGCGCAATTGACATTGACACAGCACGCCGTTTGCGCTATATTCATGGTGCTATGAATGCAAGACGTGTTCTCATCGGCGTTTTTATCCTGGGGGTCGTGCACTCCATCTATTATTTCCCCCAGCTTCCGCGCCACATGGCATCTCATTTTAACGCCCTGGGTGGTCCTGACTCATGGTCGTCGCGGCTTGCGTTCTATGCCACTTATCTCGGCGGTCTGGCCTTTACCACGATCATGTTCCTGGCAATCCCGTATTTTCTCAGAAGGGTCCCCCACAAGTGGGTCAACCTTCCCAACCGCGACTACTGGCTGGCGCCTTCCCGCGTGGATGAATCCCTTGCCCGATTCGGCACTGCACTATATCGGTTCGGCGCGGTCACCAACGCATTCATGATCTTCGCGTTCCAGTGCACGGTCATCGCCAATCTCAGACCGTCACTGGCATTCCCCAACGAAGTCATGGTTGGCGGGGTCGTATTCTACTTCGCGTTTACCGCTATCTGGGTAGTCACGCTGCTTCTATCCTTCAGGAAGACACATTCCCAGGCCTGAAAGGCTAATAGCTAATAGGGACGGAGATTATTTTATCAATTTAATAATGCAACTCGAACGCTTGGAAGGATACAATGGCTAGAATGCGCAGATTTGAGTTCAGCGGAGGCATCACACACGTGATGTCTCGCGGCATAGACGGGATGCCCGTCTTTCGTGACGATGATGATCGCCATGCATTCCTTGCCCGTCTGGGCAGCGGGCTCAAGCGTACTGGATTTAAATGCTATGCATGGGCTCTCATGAATACGCACTACCATCTGGTGCTAAGGACCAACGAACACCGCCTCAGCCGTCTTATGCGATCACTCAACGGGGGCTATGCAATCCGCTACAATCGGAAATACTCC
This sequence comes from Chitinivibrionales bacterium, assembly GCA_014728015.1. Lineage (GTDB taxonomy): Bacteria > Fibrobacterota > Chitinivibrionia > Chitinivibrionales > WJMI01 > WJMI01. The sequence goes on from WJMI01000215.1 coordinate 32,688, forward strand.
AGGAATGGCTACCTATTTCAGGATCGTTTCAAGTCGGTTGTATGCCATGATCAGGAGTATGCACGGGAGCTCGTTCGATATGTGCACCTGAATCCGCTCCGGGCAACAGTAGTTCCGAATATTGAGGCGCTGAAGTCATGGTTCTGGTGCGGCCACAGAGCGCTTCTGGGAGACAAGAGGGGATGCTCCTGGCAAAACACATCCGAAACCCTTCGCCGCTTCGGCCGGTTCGCTTCAGAGGCGAGAAAGTCCTACATCGCATTCCTCAACGCTGGGCTCGATATAGCTGCTTCGGACCCCGTCAACACGACCTCCGGAAATATCCCGTCCGATTCTTTCCCCCGCAAGCACCAGGAATTTGTCTTGCCGGGGATCGTAGGTGATCCCGATTTTGTCCGCGCCGCGTTGAAAGCAAATCGATTTGACAAGATCGCACAGAAACGTTATTTACATCAGGGGTGGAACCTGAAGCGGCTTGAGCAGTTTGTCACAGCCGCTTTCTCGCTTGAAGATGCTACTCTTGCAACCCGAGGAAGACTGAGCCCGCGTTCTGAAGCACGGGCCGCTTTTGCATTTCTGGCCCACGAA
>WJMI01000216.1 GCA_014728015.1 Chitinivibrionales bacterium
ATCTCAAGCTCATCGGCAGCGTCCGCGGGACGTACTATGCACGCTCCAGGTAGAGGGTTTGTTCTGCATATCGCATGCCGCTTCGTATTTTCTTCTCGGAGGCGCCGGCCCGGTGCCGTCATCGAGTGTCCCCGGGCGGCCAGCGCATAACCATGTCTGAAACAAAACCCAATCCTCCGGCCACAAGGCGCGAAATCCGCACCGAAGGTCTGGTCAAGATCTACAGCAAGCGCCGGGTGGTCGACGAAGTCACCATCAAGGTCCATCAGGGCGAAGTTGTCGGACTCCTGGGCCCAAACGGCGCCGGCAAGACCACGACATTCTACATTATCGTCGGCCTGATCCGCCCCAACAAGGGCAAGGTCTTCCTGGACGATAAGAACATCTCGGTAAAACCCATGTACAAGCGTGCGCGCATGGGCATTGGCTACCTCCCGCAGGAGGCATCGATCTTCCGGAAGCTGAGTGTGGGAGACAATGTCATGGCCATTCTGGAGCATCAGAACATGTCCGCAAAACAGCGCAAGGAGCGTATGCGCAGCCTGCTGGCAGAGCTCAACGTGTCCCACCTCGAGAAGAACCTCGGGTATACACTCTCCGGCGGCGAACGCCGCCGGGTGGAAATCGCCCGGGCGCTGGCTACGCGACCGGATTTTATCCTTCTGGACGAGCCCTTTGCCGGGGTCGACCCCATTGCCGTCGAAGACATCCAGAGTATTGTCCAGCAGCTTCGCATCAAAGGCTATGGCGTGTTGATCACCGATCACAACGTCCGCGAGACACTTCGCATTACGGACCGGGCCTATATCATGAATGAAGGAAGAATCCTTATCTCAGGTACGTCGGAGGAACTGGCAGACAACCCCGAGGCCCGCCGAATCTATCTCGGGCAGAAGTTCAAGCTGGACTAGCCGCTTCCAGGCGCGGTTTTTCCGCCTCTCTTCCATGAAAAGCGGAAATGCCGCTTCCTCTTCCAGCTCCCGTTTTTATATATCGTGCAAAGGGCCGTGTCAGCCTCGCGGCCAAAAGGGGGAAGGCTCGTCATGCCGCTTAAAAAGGCGGAATACGACAATTTCATTTATATAGCGTACGTCAAAGAAGGATACATCGATAGCACCGCGTTCGGGCGAGAGCTGGAGAAATCCGCGGAACTCATCGGTTCCTCCAAGGACGTGATGGTCGATTTCACCGGCTGCACCGACCTGGGCTCGCCGGAAATGCGCTCGCTCGTGCGGCTCATCCAGACCCTGCAGCATCTGCAGCGCAAGGTCCATGTTGTCGCCCCGCCGCCGCTCAAAGAGCTGCTCACGTCGGTGAACTTGAACCGGCTCCCGTATATGACAATCAGCGAAAGCCGGGACGAGGCAATTACAAAGATAACAGAGATAGGCGCACAGGATTCCTGACCTGTATTGCAGCGGCCGGGTCTAGCGCACCAGAAGAACCGAGCACGCGCTCGCGCGGGATCTGCCGCCCGCCGACACCCGGCATACGCACTGGTATATCCCGTTTGCCGCTATCCATCCGCGATTGTCCCGTCCATCCCAGACAAAACGCTGTCTTCCTGCAGACGCCCTCCCGCGCGCCAGCGTGCGCACGAGCCGGCCGTCAGTGCGAAACACGCAAATCTCGACCATGCCGGGGATATCAATACCGACGCTCACTACCGGAAGACCGTTGGCCATGTGTACAATCGTGAAAAACCTTCCGGCGGCATCGCCTGCCTTTTTGGATGCCGTCTCAGCCGGCTGGCCGTCGACCAGCACCAGTACCGCCGATGAAAACGGCTCGAGCTGAATACTGCCGCTGACCGTCGCCCCGTCAAGGTCGCGATACGTGGCACCGCCCAGGCCAAACGACTTTGCCTGCTTGGTATCGTTGACAAACAATTGTGACATGCCCGCAGGCTCCTGCGGCGTGGGCACGCGGTCCAGTTTCTCGACATCGGTGATTGGATGACTGTCGGCCCACGAAAACGCTGACTGCCACTGTGCAATCGTGCGATCATGCACGTTCCATACCTCCCATTCTCCGATACACGAGTCCGTATATGGGTTGCAGAAGTAGTTGCTGTCAAGCGTGCCATAGTCGTACTCCGGCCTGAACAGGAGCGTCTTCTGCGTGTCGGCGGTGGCATACAGCACGTTGTGCCGTATCTGGTGGTTCTGCGGGAGATTCTCTGTGCGGCCGGTCCGCGGGTTCTCTTCATCGCCCGAGAGCTCCATCTGGGCCCGGGCGTTATCGTACAGCACATTCCCGCGAATCACGCATTCGAAATTGTTGGGAAGAAACAGGCCGTAGCCCCCGCATCCCGCGCAGGTATTGTTCTCGATTATGCTTTCCCGGAAATCCTCCAGGAACTCCGGCCAGATGCCGTGGGATATGTTTGCCCACGGGCCTGATGACTCCATGCCGCCCAGCGCATCCAGAATAATATTGTGCCGGATAGTGCTCCTGCTGCAGTTGGTATAGATCCCGCCGCCGTCGTTCAGCGTGGCCATGGCATTGACGATCACATTGTACTCGGCAAAGTTGCCGTCACTGCCGAGGATTATGCCGGCATAGCCGGTGCCGTCCATTCTGTTGTATTGTATATGAAGATCGGTTGCGTTGGATACGATAATCCCTGCGGCATGCCACGGGCCGCTCCCGCCATATCCGGGAACGGTCCCGGTACTGATAAGCTCGTTGTTCTCGATTATGGAACCGCCGCCTGAAGACGGGTCTTCATTCCATCCAATAGCGACATTGAGATTATTGAGAAACGTGTTGTGCCGCACTTCCGACCCGGCCGCATCCCACGTGGCGCTCAGGGCCTGTCCTCCGCCTTCACCGCCAATGCCCTCGAACCAGCATCGCTGGACTGTCGTACCACGCGTGATGGAAAGCCCGTTGTCCCGCTGGTGACGGAAACAAATCTGCTCGACAGCAGCGCTGGATACCGACAGCCCCTTCGCGAGCACCGTGCCCTCGACGAGCAGGTCGTTGGGATCCGCATTGCCGGGCGCCCAGAGGAACGCCTTGCTTTGAGACGAATCGTAGTACCATTCGCCCGCTGTGTCAAGCTCGCCGAGCTTGTTGTCGAGATAGAAACCCCAGCCATTCTGATCGTAGGGCATGATATGAATTATGCTCTTGTCCGCAAGGGTTAGATGCCCGGATGCCGCGAAATCGACCACCTCGCGGGTCTCGAACCACCAGCTGTGGCGGTGCCACCGTATGTTGGCCCCGTTCCAGTAGTCATTAGCATTGCGCGGATGGCCGGAAAGGCTTTGCGTGGTTATCACCGTGCCGGAGCCGTCATTGTTCTCGGTCCAGCTCTCGGTCCGCAGCCATCCTTTGTTCGGGTAGCGGGCGATCCGCATGAGATCACCCTCGACATACAGGTACTCGATATCCCGAGACACCCGCGCCCCATAGACGTTCCCGCTGACCTTCTGCCATCCGGTGACCGGAATGCTCCCGCTGACCACGGGAAGCGGATCGTCCGTGCTGCCAAAGGCGCCAAGGCTGGTATTTCCTGTCCCGAACCCGGCTGTCTCGCGAAATACGTCCCCGCGGCGAAACAGCACGGCATCACCGGACGACACCTTGTCCGATGCCGCGGCAATTGTCTTCAAGGCGGTCGACTCGCTGAGGCCGTCTTCACCATCACTTCCATCGTTGGAAACGTAATACGTTGCCGCCCGGGCAGCGGCCGCGATACAGACCACGCAAATCCAGAAGCACGGTTCGGATAGCTGTCCGCGCATGATGGCCGCCTTCGACAGAGGAGGAGAACAATTCTCGCCGGTTAAGGTCTCAACAGACAATATAAAACCGGAAAATGGATCCACAGGCCGGCATCCGGGTATATCTTGAGCATAAACTTCTTGTTTGGCCTCGTTCTTGCTTGTTATTCTATTTTATGGTATCATTACTATTCATGATACTGCCGCCCCGGATACTGAAAGCTGAGCGCACGGTATGAATCTCGGTCTCGACATGTCACTGAAGCTGCAGCAGAAGCTGTCGTTCCAGATGATCCAGTCGCTCAAGCTCCTGCAGGTCAACACACTCCAGCTCGAGCAGCTCCTCAAGACCGAGCTCGAAATGAACCCCGTTCTGGAGACCACCGACGAACTCGAGGAGGCACAGGAACAGGAGCCCGAAAAGGAAGAGACCGAAGAGGACAAGGAGCTGGAGGTCGGCGAAGACGAAATCGACTGGGAGGAGTATCTCGAGGACGGATTCGACCTGACCGAAAATGCCAGCCGGGAGACCGAACGCGAGACCGACCATTACGAGCCCACCGCGGTGTATCAGGCCACGCTCGAGGAGCACCTCAATAACCAGCTCGCCGAGAAATCCATTCCGGAAAAAATCAGACTGCTGGTTCAGTTTCTTATCGGCTGCCTCGACAACGACGGGTACCTTCGCATTCCCCTGGACCAGATTGCCGAAGAGACCCAGACGAGCATCTACGATCTTGAAGAAGCGCTCAATGTGATATGGTCAATGGAGCCGCCGGGCCTGGGAGCGCGCACCCTTCAGGAATGCCTGGTGTTGCAGCTTCGACGGCAGAAAATGTTCGATTCGCTTGCCATGCGTATCGTGGTTGAGACATGGGATCTGTTCGAAAAGCTGAAGGTCCCCGAGATTGCGCGCACGTTCGGGGTCGAAGTCCGCGACGTGCAGGCCGCGCTGGATGTTATCAAGCGGATGCACCCCAAACCCGGCTATCTCGTGTCCCCGGAACGATCATCCACGATTATACCGGATCTCATTGTCGAGAAGGTCGACGGCGATTTCGTGGTGTCGCTCAACGACCGCTCGGTCCCGTCACTGCGCATCAGCAGGGCGTATGCGAACATGCTCAAACGGGGAAGCAAAGTCAAGAAGGATGTCAAGAAATACGTTCGTGAAAAATTCAACGGGGCCACGTGGCTCATCAGGTCTATCGAGCAGCGGAAGTCGACCATGCTCCGGGTCATGTACGCCATCATCGACAAGCAGCGCGATTTCTTCGAGAAAGGGCCTCCCAATCTCAACCCGCTGCGTCTCCAGGACATCGCCGACATTGTCGACATGCATATCTCGACGGTGAGCAGGGTAACCAGCAACAAGTATGTTCAGACGCAGCACGGGATCTACGAGCTGAAATATTTCTTCACCGAAGCAGTCGGGCAGGATGCTGACGGCGCGGATATTTCGTCGGAACGTATCCGCAACCGCATCCGCGAGCTCGTCGAGGGAGAAAACCCGAAGAAGCCGCTTTCGGACCAGAAGATCGCGGATATCCTGTCCCGCGAGGATCTGAAGGTTGCGCGCCGGACCGTGGCCAAATACCGCGAGCAACTGAAGCTGCTGCCCGCTCGATTGCGACAGAAGTATGACCAATAGAAAACGACTTCCCTACTGGCTGAAAAGACCGATTGCCAAGGCTGGAAAACTGAGTGCCGTGCAGGGGCAGCTCGATACGCACTGTCTCCACACCGTATGCAAGGAGGCCCGCTGTCCGAACCGGACCGAGTGTTTCGCGCGCGGTACGGCAACATTCCTGATAATGGGGAACGCCTGCAGCCGCGACTGCCGGTTCTGCAGCGTGGTCCATGCCCGCCCCGGACAACTCGACCCGCGCGAGCCGGAACACGTGCGTGACGCCGCCGTGAAACTCGGCCTCTCGTATGTCGTGGTGACCTCGGTTACCCGTGACGACCTGCCGGACGGCGGCGCCGGACATTTCGCCGCGACCGTGCGGGCCCTCAAGGATGCCCCGTCTAGTATCGGTGTTGAGGTGCTCATTCCCGATTTTCGCGGCAGTCGGCAGGCGCTTCAGACCGTGCTCGAAAGCGGGCCCGACGTGCTCAATCACAATGTCGAAACCGTGCCGCGGCGGTACCCGCGCATACGGCCGCAGGCGGATTACCGCCGCTCGCTCGAGGTCCTTTGCCGGGCAGCCGAGTACGAGCCCCGCGTGGTAGTCAAGTCGGGACTGATGGTCGGGCTGGGCGAGACAGAGGACGAAGTGGAGGCCGTGCTCCGCGACATGCATGCGAGCGGCTGCTCAGTAGTAACCATCGGCCAGTACCTGCAGCCTTCATCGGGCCAGGTGCCGGTCGCCCGGTTTGTCACGCCGGAAGAATTCGTGCGATATGAGGAGCTCGGCCGCGCGATAGGCTTTGCCCGGGTCGTGTCCGGCCCGCGCGTACGAAGTTCCTACAAGGCCGAGAAAGTATTCCAGACTGTTATGGCACAACGAACCTGTCCCTGCCCGGGGAACTGACAAACTCCAGGAGGTAAGCCGCATGAACATCCAGATAACAGCGCGTCACGTGAAAGCGTCACAGGCACTGAAAGACACCCTGTCCGACGAGCTCGAAAAACTTGAGAAATATAGCGACAAGATAACGTCGTGCCACGCAATCCTCGATGCCGAGCATGTCGACAAAACGGTCGAGATAGTGCTTGCCGTGCGAAAGAAGTCAATCAGCGCGAAGGCGCGCGCCGAAAGCCTCGGGAAAGCGGCGGACCTTGCGGTCGACAAAATCCGCACGCAGCTCAAGCGCTCCACCGAACGCCGCAAGAATCACAAGCCCCGCCGCTCCAATGGCGGTGAGAGAGAACAGCCTGTCGAGGAGAATTAGTGGTACCGGGAACCAATCGGAAATTAATTTGAATATCCTGCAGGTGAACCGGTTTGCCCGACTCCCCGACCGCGAGATACACGGCCCCAGCCTCCCGGGGCCATCCTGTCCGCCGGCGAACGCTCGTAGAAGGGAAGCTCTGTTGTGAAGAAAAAGAACCAGGAACTTCTTGTCGGTGCGTCCATTTTCATCGCCCTCTTCATTCTTATCGCGGGGGTGATGTGGCTCAAGGAAGTAAGCGTTACTCACAAGCTCGTGGAGTACACGGTCGTATTCCCCAACGTGGGTGTCCTCCAGCCGGGCGATCCCGTGACGGTCAACGGTATCAAGCGGGGAACCATTGCCCGGATGTACCTGCATAAATCAAAGGTCGCGGCGGTGATCAGCCTTGACCGCTCGGTAACGCTGACCGATTCGTGCACGATTACCGTGCAGAATATCGGGCTGATGGGCGAACGCATGATCGGCATCCAGCTTTCGGAAAATGGCACGCCGTACAAACCGAGCCAGAAGGGCCGCGAGACCTATATCGACGGCGAGTTCGACAGCGGAATTGCCGAGGCCATGGGCATGCTGGGCCGCGTTCTCACCGATGTACAGGACCTTATTTCTGCCGTGCAGCGGATTGTCGATGAGACCGTCGGCGACACGGGCTTCGTCGATTTCTTCAACAATCTGGTCGCGCGCCTGGATACGGTTACTTATCTGGTTGAGGCCCTCGTGGTGGAGAACAAGCCCGGCCTTCAGCGTGCAATCACGAACCTGCAGCTGGTCACCGACGATGTGAAGTCGCTGCTTGATGAGAATACCGGCAATGTCGAAAATATCCTCGCCAACGGTTCGGAGCTGACAGAGCAGGCGCTGGCTATCACCGCCAACGTCGACTCGATAGCCGCGTCGATAAAGTCGATGCTCGCGGATATCGAGCGCGGTGAAGGCACCATCGGGATGCTCGTCGAAGACGAAGAATTTTCGAAGAATATTAGAAAGTCAATCGAGGATTTGGATACGCTTATCGGCGAGATTCAGGAAGACGGACTCAAGCTCCGCGTAAAGCTCGGATTCCGGAAGGACAGAAAGAGCCGCAGCCGATGACCGAAAAGGAGATCGTCGTTTCCAACTCGCTGGGCATCCATGCCCGGCCCGCATCCCTGATCGTCCAGACCGCGACCAGGTACCGCTCTGAGGTCACGCTCGAAAAAGACGGCGCGACAGCGGATGCAAAAAGCATTATGAGCGTGATGATGCTGGCCGCGGGAAAAGCTTCGCGCGTGCGTATTCGCGCCGATGGCCCCGATGAGCAGGAAGCGGTCGATGCGCTCGCGGGTATCTTCGAAAACAAATTCGACGAAGAGTGAGCGTTTCGGGCTCGCGCCGCCGTCTCCCCGCGACCCGCGGTGATGACCGGCAGCCGAAAGGAACTCGCATGGCCGGATACAATATCGGGATTGTCGGCCTCGGCACCATTGGCCGGGGTGTCGTCAAGATCCTCGCCAGGCAGCAGTCATTCTTCACCGATACCCTCGGGCTTCCGGTCACGCTCAAACGCGTTGCCGATATCGACGAGTCCCGGTTTGAAAGCGTGCCGGTCGGCGATGCCGCGCGCTCGACCACGGCCGATCCTATTCTGAAGGATCCCGATATCCACATTGTGGTGGAGCTGATCGGCGGGACCACCGCGGCACGGGAGATCGTGCTGGGCGCGCTGCGCGTCGGGAAACACGTGGTCACCGCCAACAAGGCGTTGATTGCCGAGCACGGCCCGGAGATCTTTGCTGCCGCGGAGCAAAATGGTGTCTCGGTCTATTTCGAGGCGGCGGTCGGCGGCGGCATGCCCGCCATCAAGACCATCCGCGAGGCCATGATCGGCAATGATATCACTTCCGTGAAAACCATTATCAACGGCACCTGCAACTATGTCCTCACGCATATGGAAACCCGGGGCCTGCCGTTCGATGCGGCCCTGCGTCAGGCCCAGGAGGCGGGATTTGCGGAGGCCGATCCTGCTCTCGATATCGGCGGCGGGGACACCGGCCACAAAGTGGCTATCATGGCCTCGCTTCTGAGCGGCGGTTATGTCCCGTATGGCGATATCCCTATCGAGGGGATCACCGCCGTCTCGGCGGAGGACATCGCGTTCGCCCGAGACCTCGGCTATCGCGTGAAGCTGCTCGGGATCATCAAGGCAACCGACAGCGCGCACACGCTTGACGTGCGCGTGCACCCCGCCATGCTCCATCTCGACCACATTCTTGCCTCGGTGTCCCACGAATACAACGCCGTGCTTCTCGAAGGCGATGCGGTCGGGCAAATACTTCTGTACGGCAAGGGCGCGGGTGAATTGCCCACGGCATCCGCGATTATCAGCGATGTGATCGATGTCGCGCGCAACATCGCCGGCAGCACGCCGGTACGCATTCCCATGGGGTTCTACAGCGCCGGCGGCATCATGAAGACGCGGCCCGTTGCGGAAGTAGTGTCGCGCTACTACCTGCGATTCACGGTCGTCGACCGTCCCAAGGTACTCGCTCCCATTGCCGCCACTCTGGGCGATCACGGTATCTCAATCGCATCGGTGCTTCAGAAAGAAGGGTCCCTGAAAGACCGCGTGCCCGTGATTATCCTTACGCACGCCGCTCGGGAAGCGGGGTTGCGGGCAGCCATAACGGCAATCGAGAACACGGATTTCGTCCGCGACAAGACCCAGGTCATCCGCATCGAAGAGTAGTCCATCCATTTCGGCAGGCGCCCGCGCCATGAAATACATCAGCACGCGAAACAACCACCCTCCTGTCGAATGCGCGCAGGCCATCAATCTCGGCATGGTCCCCGCGGGCGGGTTGTTTGTTCCCCGGGACGTCCCCCGTATCGATATCGCATCCCTGGCCGGCGGTTCCTATCAGGATACGGCACTACGGGTTCTCACGCCGCTCATGACCGGCTACACCGGGGAGGAGCTCCTCACCTGTATCGAACACGCCTACAATCCGGATACTTTCGACACCGAAGGAGTCATCGAGCTGGCGCAGCTCGATGAGAGACGCTCCGTGATGGAGCTGTGGCACGGCCCCACCGCGGCATTCAAGGACGTGGCCCTGCAGATCATGCCGCATTTCCTCGCCGCCGCGAAACGCAAGGTCGGCGAGACCCGCCACACCGTCATTCTCGTGGCGACCTCGGGCGACACCGGCACCGCCGCGCTGCAGGGCTTCCGTGATTGCGAAGGCATATCGATCATCGTGTTCTATCCCGAGGCGGGGGTAAGCGAAATACAGAAACTGCAGATGATCACCGCCGAGGGATCGAACACGCATGTCGTGGCGGTCAAGGGCAATTTCGACGATTGCCAGAACGGCGTCAAGGGCCTGTTTTCCGACAATGCGCTGGCAGAGGATCTTGCGAAGACCGGGTTTACGCTCTCTTCGGCGAACTCGATTAACTGGGGACGGTTGTGCCCGCAGATAGTCTATTACATCCGCGCGTACCTGCTGCTGGTCGAGCAGGGGAAGCTCGAAATGGGTGCACCCGTTGACTTCTGCGTGCCCACCGGCAATTTCGGCAACATCCTGGCCGCGTACTATGCCATGCGCATGGGCGCCCCGATAGGCAGGCTCCTGTGCGCATCCAACAGGAACAAGATCCTCACCGACTTTTTCGAGACCGGTGTATACGACAAAAACCGCGAGTTCTTCCGTACCATGTCACCCGCCATGGACATCCTCATATCATCGAATCTGGAAAGGTTCCTCTACGAAGTGACCGGTCATGATGCGGACCGTATAGCGCTCTGGTATGAAGACCTGGCCGCGCGCGGCCGGTTCACCGTGGATGCCGATACCAAAAGCGCCATGGATGCGATACTCGAACCGGGGTGGGTCGATGAGCCGCGGGTGCTTGATGCAATAGGCCGCACGTACCGGTCATGCGCATACGCCGTCGACACACACACGGCCGTGGCAGTGGCCATGAGCGAAAACGCAAGCCCCGCATCCGGGCATATGGTCATCGATTCGACCGCCAGCCCCTACAAGTTCAGCCGACGCGTGGTGGAGGCAATAAGCGGCGGCGGCATCCGCGATGAATTCCGCTCGGTGGACAAGCTACACGAACTCACGGGTATGCCGGTGCATCGTGCCGTGCGCGACCTGCGCCACAAGCCTGTCAGACACACGAGGTCGATATCGACCGGCGCCATGCGGGATGCCGTGCTCGATATTCTGGCCCGAATCGAATAAGCCGGCGGCATGATCGATCAGCATATCAATGCCTGGGTACTCAAGCAGGTCCGCACGCTGATGCGGGCGTACCACCACGCGCGTGCGGACGCACCCGGCCGGGCGTTCTTCTGTAATGCACTCAACGGCACTTCGGATTACAATATCTCGGTCAACTGCGACATGACCGTTTCGTGCAGTTGCGCCGACCACGACGGCAGCGGGACCATCGGGGACCTTTCGACTCACAGCCTGCAGGAGATTTTCGACGGACAGCGGGCGCGGGGATTCCGCAGCTCCCTGGCGCGCGGCCGTCTCCCGATACTCCAGTGCGCCACGTGCCCGGAGCTGCGCATCGCATCGCGAGAGGAAGCGCGGCGTCGCGAGCGCGAGTATCATACGCCCACCGAAGGCATCATGGTCGAGAACACCATCCGGTGCAACTACAACTGCCGTTCGTGCACGCGCGCGCTTATTACGAAGCAGCGGAGTCAAAAGAGCCTGTCGCTCGATGACGTCGGAAGGGTGTCACGCACGATTCGGGAATGCGGAATCAAGAGCCTGTATTACCATAAACTCGGCGAAGCGTTCTTGTCGCCGGCTATCTACGAGGAAATCAAGACCATCCGGGAAGATAATCCCGGCCTCGAGATAAAAATCGAGACCAACGGTTCCGCGATAGACACCGATCAGAAACGCGCGGCCGCCATGATGATGCATCGCGTGCGCGTATCTATCGACGGCAACAACACGCGGGTGCTCAGACGGTACCAGCGCGGCGGGAGCTTCCACAAGGCCTACCAGAACATCAAGGACCTGGTCGCCTACCGCAACGCCCGGGGGCAATCGCTGCCCGTCATTGAATGGAAATACGTCGTGTTCAACTGGAACGACCGGGAACGCATGCTTGCCGAGGTAATCGAGCGTGCCCGCGAGGCCGGTGTCAACGGCATTTCGTTCTGGCCGACTGTCAGTCCGTTCTACGGGTTCTCCCCGCGATATTTTCTCAGGCTCTATTCAGACCGCATTCGCAGCTATTCCATTGACGATTTCTTCGTGAAACTCAGGTAGCTGCACGCAAGAAGGACGCCGGATGCCGGCGGGCCGTCTCTCGTCTGGACATGCAGAATATGTTATTTTGGGAATGCACTTCCCCGCGGCGCGATACAGGAAGGGTTTCTTTGTTGTGAAGTACGCGATTTTGGTCGGCGACGGGATGGCGGATGCGCCGATCGATGCAATCGGCGGTCTGACGCCGCTGGAACATGCCAGCACGCCCCACATGGACAGCATTGCCGCACGCGGCAGAGTGGGGCTGGTCAAGACGGTTCCCGACGGCATGGCGCCGGGAAGTGACGTCGCCAATATGTCCCTTCTGGGATACAACCCCGCCCAATACTACAGCGGACGCGCCCCTATCGAGGCAGCAAGCATGGGAATCCGGCTTGCCGAAACCGACACGGCATTCAGGTGCAACCTCGTGCATATCGAGGCTGGCCGGATGGTCGACTATTCGGCCGGGCATATCGAGACCAAGGACGCGCACCGTCTCATCAAAGACCTGCAACAGCTCAACACCGATGCGAGGCGGTTCTACCCCGGCGTGAGCTATCGTCATTTGCTGGTGCTGCGGGATTTTCCGCAGGGCGGGCTTGCGCTTTCGCCCCCGCACGATATCTCCGGAAAACCGGTCGCCGGGTATGTGCCCACAGGGCCGGGCGATACTATTCTCGCCGACTTGTCGGCCGAGGCGCATGAGATACTCGCAGGCGCTGGAACGAACCGGGCCCGGGCCGCAGCGGGCAAGACAACGGCCACGGATATCTGGTTATGGGGACACGGCAAGGCTGTCTCGCTGCCGACCCTTGGCGAGCGGTTCGGCCTGCGCGGCTCAGTCATATCGGCGGTCGACCTGGTACGCGGTCTGGGAAAGCTCGCCGGCCTTACTGTCCGTATCGTCGAGGGGGCAACCGGCTATCTGGGCACAAACTACGCGGGCAAAGTGGCTGCGGCGCGCGCGGCACTCGATGCCGAAGACTTTGTCTATCTCCATGTCGAGGCGCCTGATGAAACTTCGCATGAAGGATCCCTCGAGAAAAAGCTCCAGGCGATAGAAGAATTCGACCGTCATGTCGTGGGCGAGATGCTGAAGCTTCAGGATACCCACAACGACATGCGCGTTCTTGTCCTGCCCGACCACGGGACCTGGCTGTCGCTCAAGACACACCACCGGGCGCCCGTACCCTTTGCGGTTGCCGGCGCGGGCATTCGTCCCGACGGCGGCCGGGTGTATTGCGAGCGCGCGGCCGCGGACAAGCCGCTCTATGAGGGCGTGTCCCTTTTCGAGACATTCGTCAACGGCACTTTCTCGTGAGAATGGAGACCCATGGGCGCACGGTTTACCGAGAAGCTCGCGACGTTTTTGTTTGACGTTCTGGCGTTCACCGTCGCGTTCATCACCACGTTCTGGCTCCGCTACAAAAGCAACTTCTTCCCCGAAGCGTACGACCCGTATCTCGAGTTCTCTTCGTATGTCACGCCGATGATCACGCTGTGCGGCGGCTGGATACTGCTGTTTTTCTTCACCGGGCTGTACCGGGACTGGTACAAGGAATCCCGCCTCGATGAGTTTTTCGTCGTGTCCCGCACGGTAATCGTGGGCATGGCCGCGCTGTTTCTGATAACCGGCGCGCCGCAGATGACCGAGTTCGCCCGGACCGGCGATCCGCGGGTGTTTTTTACCCGCACGAAGTTCGCGACATTGTTCACATATGGGATCTGCATGCTGTTCTTCGCGACCCTCAACCGTTTCACCATGCACACGATAGTCGCCTGGCTGTTCGCCAAGGGAATCGCGATGAGCAAGATGCTGATTGTCGGCGCGAACGAGTCCGGGGAAAAGCTTTCCAGGCAGATTCGCAAGTACCCCCAGCTCGGCTATGAGGTGGTGGGATTTGTCGACGACGACGGCAGGAAGAAGGGCTCCGAGATGGACGGCTTGCCGGTGTTCGGTACATATTCCGAGATCGCCCATATCGTGAAACGGGAGCATGTTGGCGGCCTTATTATCTCACACGTCTCGGCTTCGGCAAACGAGATCCTCAAGATCATAGACTACAGCGGCGAGACCCATGTGACCATCTATATGGTACCCTCGCTCATGGACGTCATCTCCGGGCACTTGAAGACACACCAGATATTCGGCGTTCCTCTCATGGTGCTCCTGCAGGACCACATGCCGGGCTGGGAAGCGCAGATCAAGCGCCTGCTCGACATTGTCGTATCGCTTCTCGTGCTCGTGTTGGGGATACCGCTCTGGATAGCCCTGGCCGTCATCATCCGGGTGACATCGCCGGGCCCCGCCATTTACAAACAGGAGCGCATCGGACGGAACGGCAGGCCGTTCACTCTCTACAAGTACCGTTCCATGTATCAGGATGCCGAAACGCGGACAGGCCCGCAGTGGGCTACCGAAGACGACCCCCGGGTGACGCCGGTAGGACGGTTCATCCGCAAGACGCGGCTCGACGAGTTCCCGCAATTTATCAACGTCCTGAAAGGCGAGATGAGCCTGGTCGGCCCGCGTCCCGAGCGCGCGTATTTCATCGAGCAGCTCCGCAAGGAGATCCCCTGGTATGTTCGCCGCATAAAGATGAAGCCCGGCATCACCGGATGGGCGCAGGTGAAGCACAAGTACGATGAGACTATCGAAGATGTCAAGCAGAAGGTGCTGTACGACCTGTACTATTTCGAGAACATGTCACTGGGGCTCGACATGAAGATTCTCGCGCGTACGATCCTGGTGGTGCTTACCGGTAAGGGCGCGCACTAGAAGACCCCCCGGAATGGTGGAGCAGCCGCATTCGGCGAAATTGCCTTCCGGGGGGACGCACCGTTGCTTCCACCGCCGCGGGGAAACGATATATGCACTTGCTGCACCGGCTTGCTTCATACGGGCTGCGGGAAACGAAACGGCTGTCTTCCCGGGGCCCCGTGGAAACATGCAGACGAAAGTACTACACCGTGCGGGAACTGCTCTGGCGCAGGAAATTCGGCATGGATACCCTGAGGCTGGTCGAACCCGAAGACGCCGGATTGGATTCGACGCAGTGCCACTACCACTCGCCAACGCATTATATCGATTTCAAAAAGGCCATGAAAAGGGTACGCGTGCGACCGGCGCAGGACGTGTTTGTCGACTATGGTTCCGGTCAGGGCGCGGTGGTTGTGATGGCGGCGATGTATCCGTTCAAGAAAGTGGTCGGGGTGGAAATCTCGGAAGAATTCAACGCGTCTGCGCGCGCGCATATCGACCGCGCGCTGCCGAAGCTCCTCTGCAGAGATATCGAACTGGTTGTTTCCGACGCAGCAGCGTACCGGGTTCCCGATGATGTTACGGTAGTTTTCCTATACAATCCGTTCAGCGGCGACGTTCTGGACAAGGCCCTGGCAAACCTTCACGAATCGTGGAAGCGAAAACCGCGCCGGATAACCATTGTCTACAAGAACCCCGAGCATGCAGCCGCCCTCGACACCTTCCCCGGCTGGGTACGAGAGACCGGGCGGTTCACCTGTTTCTGGGGGCATCCATGCGTCATATACCAAACCGGCGGGGAGCCGGTTGAAAGCGGGTCCTAGCCGCAGCGCGTGCGCCTCAGCTTTCAGGCTTTGCGAATTTCGCCGACTTGACTTCCTTGTTGGCGAGTCGCACGCCGGCCGCCTTGGTCCCCTTGACCAGATAGTCTTTCACCGAAAACGTCTCCTGCAGGACCTTCAGGCGCGGCTTCGGCTTGTAGTCGACAACGACCGCAACGTCCTCCTCGGTGGTAAGCTTGAGGGGCACGCAATTGTCGGGTATGATGGAATATCCTTTATTAAGGATGAACTGCTCGATCTTGCAGCGCTTCAGATAAGGATGCCCCGTCGCATTGTTCCGGTACACTACGGAGAAGACCACGGATGACACCGTCTCTTTGTCGGCGAACCCGCAGTAGAGCATGTTTTTGTCGACAAACTCTTTCTCGGGCGCATTGACCACCGAGTATGCGCCCGTCTTGCGAATAATGAGGACACGGTCATACTGGGAAACATCGAACAGCACGTTCCCGCTCACCTCGTAGCCAAGGTATCCGGTGTCTTTGTTGTAGCATAGCTTCAGATTGCGCTGAGCCGCTTCGCGCACATCGACTTTCTCAAACGACACGCGTTCGGTTCTGCGCTGGTACTGCTCACCGTACTTGTCGATAATGCCCTCGGCAAAACGTATGGCATATTTCACGATGCTTTTCAGATGCTTCTTGATCTCCTTGAGTCTTGTCCGGATTTCATCCATCTCTTCCTTTGCGCGATTGATATCGTACAGCGAGATGCGGCGGATAGGAATCTTCAGCAGGCGCTCGATATCGTCCTCGGTGATCTCGCGCATGAGCTGGGATGCGAAGGGTGCAAACCCGTCACGGACCGCCTTTCTCACACCATCGGCGGATTTCTTGTCTTCGATCTTCTTGTAGATCCGTTTTTCGACGAATATCTGTTCGAGCGTTCTGGCGTGGAGCCTGTCGTTGAGGTGCTTCTCTTCAAGTTTCAGCTCGGCCGTCAGGACCTCGACCAGGCGCTTCGCCGAATGCTGAATCACCTCCGTGATCGTCATCTGTGTCGGCGTGCCGTCTTTGATAACCAGCAGGTTGACCGCGATGGACTGCTCGCAGTCGGTAAATGCATAGAGCGCATCCAGCGTGTCTTTGGTGTGCACGCCCCGGGCCAGCTTGATTTCGATCTCGACATTTTCCGCGCTGAAATCGTTGATGCCGGAGATCTTTATCTTGTTCTTCCTGGCGGCGTTCTCGATCGAGTTGATAAGACTCTCTGTCGTGGTCCCAAAAGGCAGTTCCTTAATAACAATCCGCTTGGGATCCTTGGTGTCGAGCTTGGCCCGCACCAGCACCTTGCCGTTGCCGTTGTCGTATTCGGTTACATCGACCAGGCCCCCCGTAGGGAAATCGGGGTACAGGAGATGCTGCTCGCCCTGGAGTTCGCCCACGACAGCCTCCAGCACCTCGACGAAATTGTGCGGAAGAATCTTTGTGGCCATGCCGACCGCGATGCCCTCGGCCCCCTGCACCAGCAGCACCGGCATCTTCGCGGGGAACGTCACGGGCTCCCTGTTCCGGCCGTCATACGAAGCATCATATGCCGTTATCTCGGGATTGTAGAGTATGTCTTTGGCAAGCGGCAGCAGGCGGCACTCGATATATCGCGCCGCCGAGGCCTCATCACCGGTATAGATGTTCCCGAAGTTGCCCTGCCGGTCGATGAACAGGTCTTTATTGGCCAGCATCACCAGCGCGGAGTATATCGACATGTCGCCGTGCGGGTGGTATTTCATGGTCGCGCCGACTACGTTGGCCACCTTGTGGAATTTCCCGTCATCCATCTCGAACAGGGTGTGCAATATCCGACGCTGGACCGGCTTCAGCCCGTCGTCGATGTGCGGAATCGCCCGGTCTTTGATGACGTAGGAGGCGTATTCCAGGAAGTTGGTGTTGAACAGCTTGTTTACGTATGCCATTATACCAGGTTCTCCATGATATACTCGCGCCGTTCGGGCGTATTCTTGCCCATATAGAACTCGAGTGTCTGTGGTACCGTCTTAATGCTCCGCACATTGACATCGACCAGACGGATGTTGTCTCCGATAAACTGCCCGAATTCCTTCGGGGAGATTTCGCCCAGTCCCTTGAACCGGGTCACCTCCGCGTTCCTGACCTTTTGTACCAGCCCGTCGCGCTCTTTGTCGGTGTAACAATAGTGAGTCTCGCTCTTGTTGCGCACGCGAAACAGCGGTGTTTCGAGAATATACAGCCGGTTGGCGACTACCAGTTCCTCGAAGTAATTCAGAAAGAAGGTCAGTAACAGGTTCCGGATATGGAACCCGTCGAAATCCGCATCCGTGGCGATAACGATCTTGGCGTACCGCAGGTTCTCCACATCGTCCTCGATACCGAGGGCCATCATGAGCCCGTACAGCTCTTCGTTCTTGTACAGGGCCGCCTTGTTTCTCCCGAACACGTTCTGGGGCTTGCCGCGCAACGAGAAGATGGCCTGCGTGTACACGTCGCGCGCCGCGACCATCGATCCGGATGCCGACTGTCCCTCGGTTATGAAAATCGTCGATGCCTCACCCATGAGCCCGTCGCCGAGATGATGCTTGCAGTCCTTCAGGTTCGGTATCTTCAGCTCGACCTTCTTAGCGGCCTCCTTGGCCTGTTTCTTCACCGTATTCAGCTCCTTGCGGAGCCGCTCGTTGTTGAGAATCTTGCTTTCGAGGGCCTTGGATGCCTCCCGGTTTTTATGCAGGAAATCCACCACGCCCGAACGGACCTCCTGCACGATCCACGATCGCACCTCGGTATTGCCGAGCTTGTTCTTGGTCTGGCTCTCGAACACGGGAGACTTGAGTTTCACCGCAACGGCCCCGGCGATCCCCTCGCGCACGTCGACACCCGAGTAGTTTTTCTTGAAATACTCATTGACCGCCTTGAGAATGCCTTCACGGAAGGCGCTCTGATGCGTGCCCCCGTCACTCGTGAACTGTCCGTTTACGAAAGAGAAATACGTTTCGCCGTAGCTCTTCGTGTGCGTAAAGGCACATTCGAGGTATTTGCTCTTGTAATGGCCGATATCGTATTCTGCCTCATCACCCACCTCGGCCTGGAGCAGATCGTAGAGGCCCCGCTTCGACTCGAACTTCTGATTGTTGAAATTGAGGCGAAGACCGCTGTTGAGGCACGCATAGCTCCACATGCGCTGCTCGACGTATTCGTCGTTGTAGCCGAACTCCCCGAAAATCTCTTCATCGGGAATGAACTCCACAAACGTGCCGTCCGCTTCCTTTCGGGCGCTCCCCTCCCTCTTCTTCTTCAGCTTCCCCCGCGAAAATATCGCCTCCATGAACTTGCCGCCGCGAAAGGCGGCGACCCGGAAATGCACCGACAGCGCATTCACCGCCTTCGTGCCGACCCCGTTCAAGCCCACGCTGAACTGGAACACATCATCGTTGTACTTCGCCCCGGTATTGATGACCGATACGCATTCTATCACCTTGCCCAGCGGGATCCCGCGGCCATAGTCGCGCACGGTCACCTTGTTGTCCTTGATCTTGACATCTATCTTCTTGCCGTGTCCCATGATAAACTCGTCAACCGCGTTGTCAACGACCTCTTTCAACAGCACATAGATCCCGTCGTCATGGTTGCTCCCGTCGCCAATCCTCCCGATGTACATCCCCGTCCGCAGGCGAATGTGCTCGAGAGAACTCAGCGTCTTTACCTTGCTCTCATCGTACTCGGCGGGGCCTTTGCCGGCCGGTTTCTTACTTCTGCTCGTTGCCATTGTGCCGTTCCTCCGTCTGTAAGGGCCGCGTGCCGCGGCGAGAAGGCTGTGCTATCGGCCTGAGAAAGGGCATGAGTCCGGCGGCCCCCGCCGCAAACTCCACGTCGGGCATGCGCGGCGAGTACGAAAACCGCCGCAGCGCCAGAAGCGGAGTGCGGCGATCGTTCAGGCCTGGATCGGATGTCACCGCGCTTTCAACCCCCATCTCCTTCAGCCACGCCCACTGCGAACGGTCCCAGATACCATCGGGATAACAGAAATGGACCGGTCGATATCCCGTGCACGCCTCGAGAATGCCCCGGTTCTCTTCGATTTCCTTGCACGCCGCGGCGCGATCGCCGGGCGGAAACCGATGCCGATGAGTGTGCAGCTGTATGTCGAACCCCCGGGATGCCAGGTCCCTTATCTCGCCCCGGTTCATATACGAAAACATGCGCGTCCTGCTGATATGCTCGTAGTCAATGCCGGCGTACGCGCTCATCCGCCGCGCAATCTCCTGCCGCTGCGCCTCATTACACGCGGTCTCCCCATACGTGATACACTGCCACATCGCCCGCCGTGATGCATCCCTGTCCGCTAAATCAACATCCTGGTCTTCGCCCCACGCAACGTTGCGCACGCGCAGCACCGGAACCGAGGCGAAATCAAAGACATAGTAGATCACGAGGCGGAAAACCGGCGTCTCCTTGATCACATGGTACGTGCTCACGTAGATCGTCGCGGTATAGCCAAACTTCTCCAGGAGGGGCGCTGCCACCGCATACGCGCCGTAGAACCCGTCGTCAATCGTGATGACTGTCGTGTTCCCTGTTAGCCTCCCCTCCTTCAGCCTCGCCAGCCCCTCTCCGAGCGACACTACGTTCGATTTCTGCGCGGACAGGACTTCGAGCTGATGCCGAAACGAGTCCCGCGGCGTGAATATCTGCCGGAACCTGCTCTCATCGTCCAGCTCGAACCCGTGATAACACAGGACCAGCAATTTGCGTTTGGCAAAAAGCCGGAAGATATGCACGACGCCGGAAACACGACAGGCGTGTAGAAACGCCGCCTTTACCGCACGCCGCCATCCGTATCGGCCAGCAACGCCTTTCATGAGCCGGCACCCGCCCCGGGGCGCTTGGTCGCGGTCGCTACAAGCTCCCGCCCCCCGCCAAGCCCTATGTTCTCGAAGCCAATCGATGCGAGCACCCTGCGAGTCCGGCCCCTGGTCTGGAATGACTCCATGCGCCGTCTTCGGGTCGGAAAGTGAAACAAGACCCCGAAGCAATGGAACACGGCGCCGTTGATCAGCACGTACATCGCATACAGACTTTCCTTCACTCGCCCGCGAGCGAGCGCCGCCCCCAGATGGCGCAGTCCCATTCCCGGAGGATGCAGCACCAGCCATGTCCTGCCGCCGGGACGCAGTACCCGGCCGATTTCCCCGGCCGCCCGGGGAATATGTGTATACGGAAGACTTACCCGCGAAAACGCCAGATCGACGGTCCCCGACTTGAACGGAAGATTCTCGGCTGTTGCATTGACAAAAAATATTCCTTTGTAATGCCTTCGTCCGTATACGAGGCTCTCGAAGTCGATATCGACTCCCACCGGAAGCGTCCCCGGTCCTGGATGCGCAGCGACAAATGTCTGGCCGATGCCGCAGCCGATATCGACCACCACCCGCTCGCCGCCCACAAACGACGGCATGGCGTACCGGGGGTCGCTTGGGTTCCGCGCAATGGCCAGTTCTTCCAGATGATAGCGGATGGTCTCGTTGATAGAACAGCACCTCTCGCCGAAGCATGTCACAACCATCCAGAAAATAATGCTCTCTCACTATCGTCGACAATCAATCTGTGCACATGTGGTGGCTGAATTCGGCAATGGCTACAAAATGTTGTTGCCCAAGCAGGGCGGACAGGAAATCCACGGACGGTCGCGGGAGCCCCGTATCGGCGCGAAAATCATCCCGCAGGCTGTCCGTGCGTTTATTTTGTGTTCTGCACGGGTTCTAGG
>WJMI01000217.1 GCA_014728015.1 Chitinivibrionales bacterium
AAGATTTTAAATTCCAGTCCACCCGAACAAAAAAAAGGAAATTCCTATCCAGTCCTTGATCCTGCCGCATGCAGGTGTCGAGATTGGATCCCTGTTTTCAGCTGGACATTCCGTGGAATCGAATTCGGGGCAGGGGCAGTTGTCCAATCGCATCTGCCCACCGTTGATCCACACTGTGGCGCCGTTTATCCAGCCACCGGCTGAGCAGAGATACCCCCTGATTTCTACATGTGCCTCGTGCTTCGCTCCGCCGCCGAAAATGGCTTCGCCTTCGACCAGCAAGCATACCCGAGGCAGGATCCACAAGCAACGAATCTGTTCCGCAAAGCAAACCGGATTCCGTAATGTGCACGTAGTTGCTGCACAGCTGCAGATCGTATTTATGGATGACATGGTGTTTGACGGTTACCGAATCTCCGCACACCGGAATCGCGCCGCCTTTCCATGTACTGCGGCTGTGCCAGTAGCCGTTGCACCGGCTTTCAACACGTTCCGCCTTCGGGCCACGGTTCAAAGCGAGCAGCACGAGAATGAAAATGACGGGGATTTTGTTCACGGAAATGCCACCTTTGTGCGAAAACTCTGCAAAAGGATATCACCAATTATCGCCGTCCTCAAATCGCGTCGCTTGCCAAGGATCGACATGGCATTCGGATCAAACATGTCCATCTCGACAAATTCTTCCGGCCACGTCTCCGGGGGAACATCGCCGTCGTATCGCGTGGCCTTTTCCCTGGCCGACGTGAGCATTACATTCCCCGAAGCATCCTCGGCTGTCAGTTCCGTGTTGAAATAAAGAATGTTGTTCTCGGCCCGTGCTGTGTACTTGTACTGCGCTGTCCATCCAAGTTCGGCAAGAGTGTCCATCTGGGCATCCAGATGCTCTGAGTCGAAGGTGAGCTCATTGTCCGATATGCTGTATCCGCATGTCATCAAATAATAGCGGCTTTCACCCTCAATAAGCGCGTATCCCCTGTATTGACTTTCGGTGAATTGGATAAAAAGCTCTGCACGCGTCCCGTCTTCTTCGACAATGACACCATCTTCAACCTTCACAAGTGTGTCGGCGAACGTCTCACTATTCACAGTCATGGTCATCCGCAGCTCGAGCGGCCGCCAGTTGCCGATGATCGATTGCGTGCCCCCTGTGCCGCTTCCCGGATTCAATTCACATCCGACGATTACCAGAGTGAGGACAGCGAGTGTGGCAAGAAGGCGTCTGGTCATGTGGTTCCCTTTGGGTAATGTGTTGCGATAATAGGTACTGCTTGACATATTGTCAATGTACCGTACGATTAACCGGCCGGCAACGCAAGGCGGTCGGCAAAAAGCAAACGCAATCGACACAATGCCCGCGCAAGCGTTGTTGTATCGACAATAGAGCCAATGAGTTATGGGGAAACCCGTCTGTATGAAGGCGAGCCACTTTGTCGAGTTTCGATTCATTAGGTTGTTCATTATTTTCGGCAAAATCATCATGGAATTGAATAAATTAAAAATGAAGGGGGGCATCACATACGCATGGACCGGATTCCTGCCAGGGCTGCAATCGCCATTTCTGCGATCCTGTTTCTTTCTACCACCATAGCGGCCAATCCCACTCCGTTCTATCCCTTTGCGCCTGACTGGCCTGTATTGTCCGAGGCCCTTGTCTACGGGTGGGACGTGTGGCTCGTGGAAATCGATATCAATCCATTCAAGTTCTACCAGATAGACGAAGACGATCTGCCGGTTGATACTCGTGACTTTGTTTTGACGTACGTCTCTGCGAGTGGGATCCAGATCGCAATCCCGGACACTGTCCCATTTGACACAAATGGCATAGCCGTGTTTCGGTACAGCTCGACCGGCATCCCTCTGACCAATATCGGAAACGGCATGAAATTCACGCTCACGCCGCCCTCCGGACTCAGCGATGCCCTGGACGATGAAGATGTCACGTGGGAGGTCGTATTTGAGGATTTCTATTCTCATCCTCGTCATGCCTTGAGTGCCGTTGTGATGACTGCGGAAGCCAATATGTCCGACACCGAGTTGCGATACACGAGAAACGCGTGGCCTTCCTTCGGAAAACCCAACAGCCTTGAGGCCACGGAGCGGATATACGGCTCGTTCGAAGGCTATGTGCGGGATCTGTACGGGGACCCCGTGACAAACCACACCGTAGAGCTTTATGACGCCGATTATATCAAGATGTTCACTTCGTACGAATATGAAATCCGTGACGCTTCGGAGAGCAGCCGCACCGATACCACGGGGTATTACCATCTCGATTGTATTCCGACCTGCTGGGACATGCGGTTTTCGGGCGGCAGTTCCACGGTGGGCAATACGAATTTCGAAGTTATCCTCGACTCGACCAAGCGTGTGGATGTCATTTATCATCCGGGACCATACACCGCTGTTGAAGACACCAGAACGAAAACGGGGGCATCGCCCGTTCTGCGGATAGAGCACGCAGGTTCCGGATCTCGTGCGACAGAGTTGATAGTCCATCATCCCTCACACGCGGGTGAATCATTTGGAGTCGAAATCCTCACACTTGCCGGCAAAAGCGTGCGTTCCTGGCAGCAGGCCTGTTCATCCGGGTATCGAACAGTGGTGTCCCTGCAGCGCGCAGTTCCGGATGCTTCCACGATCCCCGCCGGCAGGTATATTGTCCGGGTCATTCTCGACGACATGATGGCCCAGGACATTGTTAACCTCGTGAAATGAGATTTTTTCCTCCGACCGTATTTCTCATTGCAGTTGCGGTGCACGCCGGTCCTCTTTCTTTCGACAGCGAGAAGATTATTGTCAGGCTGGTCGCGCTCGACACCATCGAGGTCTCCGGCACCTATGTCTTTTCGCACAGCGCGCGAAAGCCGCGGACGTATCCTGTCTTCTACCCGTTCCCAGTCGATTCGACCATGATGTATCCGTGCAGCGTCTCGGTGGCACAAGGGGATTCTGCGGTCGAATTTACGGCTCACAAGCGTGGAAACGGTATCAGAATTCCGGCCGCATTTGAGCGGGGACAGGCTGCATGCACGCTGACAGTTTTTTACCGGCAGCATGTGGAATCGGGCAAAGGTCGGTACATCCTGACCACAACATCGCGCTGGAACAAGCCGCTTCGGCATGCAGCCTTCGAGGTCCAGATTCCGGCAGGCATGCTTCTCACGTATATGTCGTACAAGTGCGACAGCACTGTTCGCACCGACAGCATCACGACTCACCACTTCCAGAGGAAAAACTTCCAGCCCGAACGCGATCTTGACCTTTCATGGCGACGAATTCCGTCATCCGGTCGGAGGTACTGATGTCGGAAATGCTTTCTTGGTGAAGGCATTCAAGGAAATCGCCGTGCATCGCACCGTGTGATTTTCTTCTGCCCTGACAACATCACCCCACTGGTCATTGGACTGTCCGACACGCGTCTGCCCAGAAGGTCGACTGTGCGCATTACCGAGTGCCCGGTTTGCACCTCTGCACGGAAGGCATTTGGAGAACGTATGGAGGAATAATACGGCGTCGAGAGCACAAATGAGACGCTGTTGCCCACACTAACGGTATTGAGTGCCGAGAATGTACGGTCCGTATAGCCCTCCGCGACCCCGCCAAGCAATAGCCTTTCCTTTACAGTAAAGCGAAAAGGTCCCCTCCCGAGCAGGACTTCCATCCTTAACCCCGCAACGTACCATCCGTCCGCTTCTTCAACCCGCAATTGCGTGTAAGGAGGACCCGGTATATTTCTCGAGTGGCTGAAATACAGAAACGACACTGTCGGGCCGATATAGAAGAACCTATTTCCAGGATTGGCCAGGAATGCATATGCACCACCAATCAGTGTGGATGATTCTTTTGTGTCCGAACTTCCGGTTGAGATAGCCATGAATTCGGCGGAGAGATCATGCAGGAATGAGTTTGAGAGTATCCTCATAGATACACTTGGCAAGGGTGTGGGCCTGTATCTGGTGAAAGAAACATTTCCAGAGATATCCAATCCAAGCACCCGCTCGCCAGAGAAGGTGGCTTCGGCAAGAATGAGCGCGAGGAGAATCAATGTCCGCATGGCAGCCTTGGCTTCCTGTCTAATCGCGCGGATCTGCCGCCGCCACGCGGACAGCGAACCGCAGGTTCAGGTGGCCGCGTCTGGCGGACGGTGGTATCCGCTTGTTCGCAGAGCCACAGGCGAGCGAACAAGTGGATGCAGCCGTAGGCAGAGCCGCGCGATTCGCCGAGCCCGTTGGTCT
>WJMI01000218.1 GCA_014728015.1 Chitinivibrionales bacterium
CTGTTGAAGAAGAAGTCAATATCCTTGGTCATGCGAGGATATCCGTGGAACGCCACAGCATACCCCCCCACAATCAAGTATTCGGCCTTATTTTCTTCGAGTAACCGCAACAACTCTTCGAAGTCTGGTTGGATACGCATAGAGCAGCTTTCCAGCCTCGATACGAAGGAGCTCGACCTCGTCGAGTCGCTCCTCGGGGGACATCGCACGCCACCGGGCCCGCTCGGCATCACGTTGGGCCTGGAAACTTGTGAACACTTGTATGGACTTGTTCATACAGGGAATATACTGCGTTGTCGGTACGCGCTCTCATGTTGAACGGGCCGGTGCGGCGTTCCGGCATAATGCCAAAACTATTTTCCTACCCGGAACCACCGGAAAGCACGCGCGTTTTCCAGTGATTTCTCTCTCGCGTTTCCAGGACGTTGTTCCATCCATTCATCACCGCCGCAAGGACCTCAATGAAACAGAAAGACAATTTCTTCCACGATTTCCTCGACTTTGACTCGCCCGAATCCACGAACGACAGACTCTGGATTGCCCAAACACCGTCAGCGGTAACGGCCGACAGCAGCGGCGCCGCGGTCATCGAAGTGCCGTTTTGCCCTGTCCGGGTCGTATTTGACGGGCGCCAGGGAAGGCATGTGCCTGACGATACCACTTCTGTGGTAACCAGGCAGCTTGCCGTCCGCGCCGAAGGCGACAGCATTGTCCGCGTTTCAATGCGCGGCCCGTCCGCAGTCAGCGACAGCGACAATCCCATGCTCCAGAAGCACGAGTCACTCACAGAAGAACCGCTCCAGGTGACAGACACCGGGCATGGATGGCGCATTGCCGATTCTCATAACCGGACAAGAATGGAAATCGAAACCGTCAATCCGCCGCAAAGGCCCTGGACCGAACCGTATCGCGACAAGCCGCTTCCGGCATTCTGCGCAACCGTGTATCCGGATGGCGCCCATGCGGTGCCGCTCAAGTGCCGCGACTGCTTCGGTCCCCTGCAGTCCGAGTCTCTCGCGCTGGGATACGTGGAACGCGACAACAGTATCAACCGGATATGCTACTCGATTGATGCGCGGCCCGATGAAAAATTCGCCGGGACCGGCGAGCGGTTCTCGCGCATGGATCTTGCCGGCGGAACCTATGTGCTCGAAAATACCGACGGCTTCGGGGTGAATTCCCGCCGCGCCTACAAGAACGTTCCGTTCTACGTGTCCAGCAAAGGCTATGGCCTGCTCATTCTCAGCTCGGCCCATATCCGGCTTTCCCTGGCGGATATTTCCACGCGCGCGGCGCAGGGGCTTATCGAAGACAACAACCTCGATCTGTTCTTTATCGGGGGCGATACGGTCGAGCGGATCGTGTATGACTACCGCCGTCTCACCGGATTTCCGCCCAAGCTTCCCCTCTGGTCATACGGGAGCTGGATGAGCCGCATGACCTATTTCAGCGAGAAGGAAACCAGGGATATCGTGTCCAGGTTGCGCGAAGAGAAATTCCCGTGTGACGTTATCCACCTCGATACCGGGTGGTTCAGGAAGGACTGGGTGTGCGAGTGGGAGTTTGGCGAAGAACGCTTTCCCGATCCCGCCCGCTACATACGCGACATGAAAGAACAGGGCATCCGCATCACGCTGTGGCAGACCCCCTGGATGGTCGAAGGATGCAAGTGGCTCCAAGAGGCCCGGGACAAGAACTACGTGGCGCCCACCATGGAAGGCGGCATTGGCGGCGCGCTGTCCGATGAAAGCGGCAATGTCGATGTCATCGATTTCACCAACCCGGATGCCGAACAATGGTACCTCGACAAGATAGAAAACCTGCTGAGGCTCGGCGCGGTGGCAATCAAGACCGATTTCGGCGAAAACATAAACATGCAGGGCGGGTATCATTCCTTGCCGCCCAGGCTGCTCCACAATCTGTTCGCGCTGCTTTACCAGAAGGCCGTGTTCAACCGCACTCGCGAAGTCACCGGTCAGGGCATAATCTGGGCGCGGTCCGGATGGACCGGCGCGCAGCGGTACCCCGTGCACTGGGGCGGCGACAGCGCGTGCACATGGGACGGTCTTGCCGGAAGTATTCGCGGCGGATTGCACCTCGGGCTTTCGGGATTCGCATTCTGGAGCCATGACGTTCCAGGGTTCCACAGCATCCCGGAATTCATGAACACGCGCGTGGATCCCCTGCTGTACCTTCGATGGACCCAGGCCGCCGTGTTTGGATCACACATCAGGTACCACGGGACATCTCCACGGGAACCCTATGAATTCCCTGAAGTTGCAGACATCGTCCGCATGTGGCTGGACCTCAGGTATGCGCTCATCCCGTATCTTGTCGACCAATCTGAGAAGGCCGCCCGGACTGGTTTCCCCATCATGCGCGCGCTGGTGTTCGACTTTGGTGACGATCCCGCGTGCTGGCATATCGACGATCAGTGGATGTTCGGGGACACGCTCCTGGTGGCGCCGGTATTCACTCCGGACTCAAGACGAAACGTGTACCTTCCTGAAGGCGCGTGGGTGGATTTCTGGACCGGCCGGGCTATCGAAGGTCCGCAGTGGCTCAAGAACACTGAAGTGCCGCTCGAGAGAATACCTGTGTTCGCCAGGCATGGCAAGAAGATTCGCGTCTACCCCGATATCGTGCAATGCACAGATGAAATGGATCTCGCAAAATCGGTGGAGATCTGTTTTGATGATTCCTATGCCGGAGCCGGATCCGCGAAAATAGCATCGCTCGCGTGATCCCGAACCAGGCCGGGACCGGGAATCATCAGAAGAAATGGAATGTCAATCCTGTTTGCAGACGGGCCTCAACATTCTGATTTGCTTCCCTGCTATGCCGTCCATGGATATCCCATACGCTCCAGGTATATGTGGTCATGTATTGGTCGCTGAAGGATACGCTTCCGGTGATATCGTACCTGAGCCGCGGTGACACGTAGTAGCGAATGCTCAATTCCGTCGCAAGACTGAGGATACGCACATCATCTGTGCGCCCTTCGTGACGAAGGCCTGTCCCGTTCTACCTGACGATTGAGAATGTGCGCATGTCAGGCCTTCCGTTCACACCGGCAACCACGGCATATGCGCCCTGGGCCAGGCCGGAGATGTCGAAAACCACATGGCCGCCAATCGATTGTCCGTAAAACAGTTGCTGCCTGCCGCTCAGTGAGCAGATGCGCACGCGGGGCGCCGGACCCGCGCCGCTCACGACACGCCAGATCAGACGCCCGCCTTTCTTGTCAAACACAAGCGACGGCTGCCGGGCCGCCGGCCGGGCCCCCCTGCTTTCGCGATGCGTTGCGTGATCGGTCAGGCGAAGGTCGGCAAAATCCATGTACAGGTCCCAGTCGACCAGCGTGAGATCATGACCCCCGTCATGATGATGAAAGGCCGTCAGGTCCCCGAAATACCCCTGATCTTTGGTGACCGGGTAGTCGCTTTCACGTACGGCGGCGGCCGAAGGAGAAAACAGCTCGTACACCGGGTTGGCGCCGATCATGCCGTAGAATACGCCGCGCGGTTCATCCGCCCAGCCATCACTGGCCACGCCGACATACAGCAGGCGCGGCGCCACACAGGCAAGCAGCTCGTGTTGGTCCACGGGAAGATCCTCTTCCCTGCCGTTATACGCGTGGTAGTTGCCGCAGAACCAGCTGGGGTAGAAC
>WJMI01000219.1 GCA_014728015.1 Chitinivibrionales bacterium
ATCCTGCTCTCGTCTATCAGGCCCCGGTATGTCTTGAGTACGTCCTGGCGCGTGTATTCCGAGTCGGCGGCGACCCGGTCGGATGCACGAAGCGTCCGGGGAAACAGCGTCCTGAGAATGAGCGTCATCGACCACGCGAGCGTGCGCGGGTAATGCACGAACACCAGATCGTGGGCCGTAGTAACAATCCCGGTCCGGGCGGCGAGCGGGCAGACCTGCTCAGGACACCACAGCACCGAAACCTTATGACGCTTCACCAGAAACGGGAGTACGAATTGCTGCCAGACCAGTCCGGATACCGGTTTTGTGAACGGGATCACTTCCCACCGGGGATTGTGCGGCGTATATACCGATGGCCCGTATTCGAAAAGCACGTAGCTGTTCTCGGTGTCGATTTCCTGAAGCCGGTCGAGAATCGCGCGCAGGTAGCGGGAAATGCCGGTCTTGCCGCCCCGGAATGCCTTGATATCCACTCCAATGGTAATCGGCACTATGCCCCCCCTGATGCCCGGGTCGTGCCGGCGACCAGCGCGGCAAGGCTCACTTCGCCTTCGTCAGAAAGCTCTTTCGCCAGCCTGCCCGGATCTGCATCGCGCTTTTTGAGGCGGAAATAGAGGGGGCAGGCACGGAACTTGGGGATCTCGCGGAGCTTGAGAAACAGGGCCGCGACACCCGGCAGCCTGTTGTACAGCGGGAAAAGAACCCGGGACAGGAGATCCCGGTGCCACGCGGCCAGCACCCCGCGGCTGTCCGGGCTCTGGTTATAGCTGCTGTTTGGCGCGTACCGGTCGGTCATCATGGACTGGTGATAATCAAGGTTGAGAAACCGGCATATGGATTCGCACGAGGCGCGGCGATTGGCCTTCAGTTGTTCGAGCGTGAGGGAGAGCCCGCCGTGGCGGCCGGCAAGGGCGCGGATGCCCTGTTCGTGGCAGGTCATGCGCGCGGCGTGGAGCGCCAGGAGCAAGACCTTGACAACAGGGTTGGTCCGGTGCTGCCGCCGCTTGCCTTCCATCCTGATATACGATGCCATGGTGGCCAGGCGATCGGCGCGGGTTACCGCGATGCAGACAAACGCGCCGTAGCGGGCACGAACGCGGGTGACGAACCGCTCCAGCTCGGCGGGCCGGTAGTACAACAGGTAGTCGAGCTTCGTGACCCACCAGCGCGCCGATTGCCGTGCGGCGAACCGGTCCATGAGGGCGAAAAAAGCATCGTAGAAATCCCCCGGATGCGCATCGCGGAGGAAACCGGGATCGCCGTCGACCAGCCGGAAATAGTCGGCATCGCAGTACGCGCTCATGAACTGTTCGAATGCCGGGGGACGGGTGAGATCGCCCCAATGCCGCTGGTTCAGAAAGACATTGCTCTCGTGAAGGCCCCAGTGCAGCTCGTGCTCGGCGCCCGCCACGGCCGGGTGGCCGCACAAAAGATTACCCAGCCACGTGGTCCCGCTTCGCGCGGAACCCAGGACAAAGACCGGCGCGGGGCTTTTGACAGAAGGATGTCCGCCGGGCGGCGATGCATGGTTCATGATACGGCCGTGCTTTCCGGAATCCGGGAGACGTCGAGCGCTTTTCGATCATACCCGTTTCTGCCCGCGACGGCGCGGTATACCTCCGCATGCTGGCGCCCCATCTCCGCGAGCGTGAATCTGTCCCGCACGCGCCGGAGCGCGGCCGCGCCCAGCTCCTTGCGCAGCGATTCATGACAGAGAAGAATCTCGATCTTCTGGGCCAGGTCCCGCTCGTTGTCGGGCCGGAACAGCAGCCCGGACACGCCGTCCTTGACAAGATCGTTGATGCCGTTCACCGCGGAAGCCACGATGGCCTTGCCGAGAAAACACGCATCGATGAGCGTGAACGGCATGCCTTCCCACCGCGAGGTATTGACCACGACCCAGGCGTGACGCGTGATTGCCAGGGCATCGTTTCTGTAGCCCAGAAGCAATACGCGGGACTCCAGGCCGCGGCGGACGATTTCATCGCGCAGCTCGCCGCGCAGGGGGCCTTCACCGACGAGCATGAACACCAGATCGTCATGCTTGGGCGCGAGTATGGATACCGCACGGATGAAACACAGCGGGTTCTTCTGGTAGGACAAGTGTCCTACCTGCACGATCCATTTCTTGTTGTCGCATGCGGCGATCGACGGAATGTCTTTTGAAACCGATGCATAGCGCGCGCGGTCGATCCCGTACAATATCGTTTTCTGTCGCGCGCGCCGGATGATCCTGCGGGCGGCCATGGTTTCCTCGTCGGCATGCGAAGCCGTGATCAGCACCGAGGGATGCAGGGAGCAGATACGCCAGGCAAGCCGGTAGAAGAAAAAGAAGACGCGGTTCTTCATGTCGATGGTATGCGGTGTATACACGACGGGAATGCCGGTCATCATGCCCAGGGCGTATCCCCATAAGAGCCCTTCGAATCCGTGCAGGTGTATCAGCGAGACCCCGTTGGCCTTGAAGAAACGCCGGGCGCGCAGCAGATCGAGGCCCGGGATCTTGGTGATATCGAGGGGCAGCGAGCCGCCGATAAGGACACGGCACAACTCATGGAGCACCGCGTTGGAGCGCTGGCACACGAGGTAGAAATCGAACCGCGAGCCGATCTGGTTGCAGATGTCCACCACGGCCCGCCCCTGGCCGCTGAAATTGGGCTCGAACACGACAATGCCGATTCTTTCTTTGCTCATCAAACGGACCTTGGTGTTATATTAAAATACCCTCGACGCACCTTTTTTCCAACGGACGGGATGTGAGACAGTTCAGCGCTACCGTGGTTTCCAACATATCGCTCTGCCGCGATCTCTACCGGATCGATTTTGCCTGGGATGCGCGGGCAGTCGGTCCCGCGCCCGGCCAGTTCTTCACGGTGCGTGTCTCGGACAGCACGGTCCCGCTGCTTCGACGGCCTTTTGCCGTTTCCGGATATGCATCCGATACCCGCACCGCTTCCGCTATCTATCAACGCCGGGGGCGCGGCACCGACCTGCTTGCCGCCCGCCAAGCGGGAGAGCGGCTTGACGTTATCGGCCCGCTGGGGAATACGTTTCCGCCGCCGAAAAATTCGCAAAGGTGTTTTCTGGCGGCGGGCGGCATTGGCCTCGGACCTGTGCTGTATCTTGCCCGGCATCTCGTACGTGACGGCCGAGACATCTCGCTCGTGTTCGGGGCGCGGACTTCCGCGGGCGTGCCCGCGGCGGGCACGTTTGACGGCCTGTCCCCGGCGGTGTGCACCGATGACGGCTCGCAGGGGTTTCCGGGAAGTGCTATTGACTATCTGAACACGCTCGAACCGGGAACGTTTCAGGACACGGTGCTGTATGCCTGCGGGCCGATGGCCATGCTGAAGGAGTACCATGCCATTGCCGCCACGCATCAATGCCCATGTTACGTGTCAATCGAGCAGGTCATGGCCTGCGGGGTGGGGGCCTGCATGGGATGCGCGATACGGGTTACCACCGAGGCGACCTATGCCCGGGTATGTACCGACGGGCCCGTGTTCGACAGCGGGGTGATCGTATGGACTTGACGGTCACTATCGGCAACGGGAAGCTGCCCAACCCGGTCGGGGTCGCATCCGGCACGTTCGGCTACGGCAGCGAGTACGAGTCGCTGATCGAGCTGTCGAAACTCGGCGCGATCTATTCGAAAGCGGTGACGCTCGAGCCGCGGCCGGGGAACGATGCGCCCCGCCTGGTGGAAACGCCGTCGGGCATGCTCAATTCGATCGGCCTGGCCAACGTGGGGGTGGAGCGGTTCCTCACCGACAAAATGCCGTTTCTCGCGCGGCAGGCATGCGCGGTCGTGTGCAACGTGGCCGGCTCCGGGGAAGACGATTACCTTCGCGTGGTCGAGCGCCTGGAGACCCACCCGGACATATTCGGCTACGAGATTAACGTGTCGTGCCCCAATGTCAAGCACGGGGGGCTTGCCCTGGGCACCGATCCCGTGCTGGTCGAGCGGCTGGTCCGGCGCGTGCGCGGCCTGACCCGGCGGCCGGTTATCGTGAAGCTCACTCCGAATGTCACTGATATCACCGTCGTGGCCCGGGCCGCGGAAAACGGGGGAGGCGATGCGATTTCCTGCATCAACAGCCTGGTCGGCATGGTCATCGATGTAGGCGCCCGTCGCCCGGTGCTTCCCGCGGGATGCGGCGGCCTTTCCGGGCCGGCCATTCGTCCGGTCGGCGTGGCCCTGACCTACCGGGTCAGCCGGGCCGTGTCCATTCCGGTCATCGGCATTGGCGGCATCATGAGTGCGGACGATGCGCTGCAGTACCTTCTCGCGGGCGCATCGGCGGTCCAAATCGGATGCGCCACGTTTGTCGATCCCTCTATTCCCGGGCGCGTACTGAGCGGCATTGCCGATTACATGACGCGGGAGCAGATTGCATGCGTGCAGGACATACGAGGGCTCTTGCAGTAGGCGCCGCCTGCGCGGCGGTGATTTCGCTGGGGGCCGGGTGCGCCACCGCGCCGCGCTACACCCGTGACGGGTCTCGTCCGCCGCGGCATGCGGCCGCCCGGGCCCGGCGCGGGGCGCGCGGGAGTCACCGCACGAGCGGCGTGGCATCGTACTATGGCCCCGGGTTCCACGGCAAAAAGACCGCGAACGGCGAGCGGTTCAATATGTACCGCATGACCGCCGCGCACAAGACCCTGCCGTTCGGCACGCGCGTGCGGGTCACGAACCTTGACAACGGAAAGTCGGTGATTGTGCGGATTAACGACCGCGGTCCCTACAAGAAAGGGAGGATTATCGATTTGTCCAAGGGCGCCGCGAAGAAAATCGGCATGATCGGGACCGGCACCGCGCGCGTCCGCCTGCAAATCCTTCGGTAGAAACCTCACAGGTTCTGCGAATCATGAGCGCATCGATCCGTATCATGCATGTCATCTCGAGCCTGAACCGGGGCGGCGCGGAGCTGTCCCTCCTGTCGATCTGCCGGGGGGCCGCGGCCCGGGATGCGCGGTTGACATTCAAGGTCGTCGTACTGTTCGACATGCAGGAGCTCACGCCGGCGTTCGCGGCCGCCGGGATCGATACGCTCTGCCTGCGCGTGCCGCGCAACGGGTTCTTTACAAAGCTGGCGCGCACCTGGCGCGCGATACGGCGTTGGCGGCCGCATCTCGTGCATACGCACTTGTGTTACGGCGACCGCCACGGGCAGGCCGCCGCCATTCTCGCGGGAGTCAAGCTGCGGGTGTCCACCGTGCACAATATCGATACCCTGGTGCCGTGGCAGGAGCTGTGTACCCGGCGGCTGGTCGGCGCGACCGCAACGCGGGTGATCGCCGTGTCGGCGGCGGCGCGGGCCGCATGCGCGCGGGCATACGGGTGCCCCGCAAAGAAAATAACCGTCATCCATAACGCCCCGTCCTTTACGCCCCGCGAGGTTGCCCCCAGAAAACATCCGGGCCGCGGCGGGCCCCTGAAGCTCGTGAGCGTGGGGACCCTTCGCGAGCAGAAAGGGCATCGCTATCTCATCGATGCCGTGGAGATGCTCATCAGCGAAGGCATCCCGGCGCGGCTCGCTGTGTACGGCGCCGACTGCGGGGGGATGCGCGCCCGACTCATGGGGTCTATCCGCGCGAAAGGACTGACCGATGCCGTTGCGCTGATGGGAGCTACCGAAAACGTGGAGCAGGTGCTGCGGCAGGCTGATGTTTTTGTGGCAGCATCCATATCCGAGGGGTTTCACATGGCGCTGGTCGAGGCGATGAGCATGGGGCTTCCCGTGGCGGCCACCGATATTCCCGCGCATCGGGAGGTCCTCGGGGCAACCGATGAGCAGTTGTTTGCCGCGCCGGCGAGCGGGCGCGCCCTCGCCGATGCCCTGCGCACGCTGGCAAGCGATACAGACCGCTATGAACGGCTTTCACGCGCGGGTATCGAACGGGCAGGCCGGTTTACGGAACAGGCGA
This sequence comes from Chitinivibrionales bacterium, assembly GCA_014728015.1. Taxonomy (GTDB): domain Bacteria; phylum Fibrobacterota; class Chitinivibrionia; order Chitinivibrionales; family WJMI01; genus WJMI01. The sequence goes on from WJMI01000219.1 coordinate 5,929, forward strand.
TGATCGATAGCTACGGAGCGTTCTATGGATCGCTTGTCGATACGGCCGCATCGGGAGGGGGCCGCGCATGAGACTGCTTCGGCCGGGCGCCTATCTTCCCACGGTGCGGGGGCTTGCGCACAACGCGTTGCGGCGCGAGGCCGTGCACCCGTTCTACGCTTCGTTCAAGATTACTTCGCGGTGTCATTTCGGGTGCCCGTTCTGCAACATGCGCGGCGTGCGAATGCCCGACCGATCGACGGAGGCCATCAAGGAGGTCCTTGACAATCTGTCGCGATCATCGGTGCTCATGACCAGTTTCGAGGGCGGGGAGCCGCTGCTGCGCGAGGATATCGGCGAGCTTCTGGCCTACGCGCGTACGAAGAGCTTTTATCTCCTGTTTACCACCAGCGTGCGCGACCCTGAAGCCTACCCGCTCGACGAGTATGCGCGGTCTATCGATTTCCTGCATGTCTCGATTGACGAAGGGCATGGCAACCTCGATATGTTCGACAAGCTGCCGGGGCTGTGCGCCCTGCCCACGCAGGTGTCGGTGCAGACCGTGGTCACGCGCGACACGGTGGATGCGCTTGACGGCAAGGTGCGGCGATGCCATGAAGCCGGGGCGAATATCGTGATTATTCCCGCATCGCCCATGGACGGCGCCGAGGACTGTTTCCCGGATATTCCGTCGCTCGCCCGGAAGGTCCGGGAGCTGCGGCGGCGCTATCCCCGTACTATTCATACGCCCCGGAGATACTTCGATGCCTACGAGCAGCACCGGTGCTCGCCGGCATCGATTATCATCGCGCCCGACTGCCGGATATACTATCCCTGCCACATCCTCGGCACCAAGGGGCCCGATCTGAGCGAGACCGACCTGCGCACGTGGCTTCAGACCGATGATGCGCGCCGGATGCGCGCCACGATGCGTGCCTGTACCCGCAACTGCGGCTGGTATCAATACTACTCAATCGAGTCCTACGTGTCGCCCGGCACGGCCTGGGAGTCGCTTGCGCCCATGGTCTTTCAGAAGAGAAGGCGGGGACGCGCATGAGGCGGGTGGGCATTCTCTACGGCCGCGGATGCGAGAACAACCTGTACGCGAGCAACACGCTTGTCCCCCTGCTCCGGTGGCGGCGCGCGTTACGGGATGCCGGGATCATGCTGGTTTTTTCAAACCGGATAGTTCCCCGCATTCTCGACTGTGAAGTGATCCTGGTGATAGACTACTTTGATGTCCCCGACGGGGCCGTGCCCGGCGGGCGCGAGGCCGGAATACTCGCAACGCTCGGTTCGAACGGGAACAAGATCGTGTACTTTGACAATGCGGACAGTTGCGGCACGACCCAGTTCGAGCTCATCGAGCATGTCGATCGCTACCTGAAGAAGCAGGTGTACCGGGACCGCGGCCTGTACCGCCGCCACGTGTATTCACTTCGCCGGTACTGCGAGTTCTACCACGAGCGGTTCGGCATAGACGATCCGGAAAACGAGCGGGTGCGGCCGCTGCCCGGCGAACACGCGCACAAGCTGATGGTGGGGTGGCACGGCGGCATGGGTCCCTACGGGCTGAGCAACAGGATTCTTCGCAAGGCAAACGAGCTGAATTATGCCCTGGGTCTCCCGATCAAGGCGCAGGCCGTACGGGACATGGGCGAGATAGTGTTCGGCCCGCGCGGGCGGGTTGCCTGGCCGCGCAAGCGGTATGACATTCACTACCGGCTTTACATCGGCCACGCGCTCAATACGATCGCGTTCGCGCGCGGCCGCGCGCGCGAGATCCTCGCGGGGCTCGGCGGCGGGTATGATGTCCGTACCGGGGCGCCGGTCGGCCGGCGGGAGTATCTCCGCGAGATGCGGCTTTCCAGGGTGGTGGTCAGCCCGTTTGGTTACGGTGAGATTTGCCGGCGTGATTTCGAGGCGTTTCTATGCGGGGCCGCGCTGGTGAAACCAAGCCTCGACCACCTGGAGACCTGGCCCGATGTCTTTCGGGCGGGCGAGACATATGCGCCGTACGCGTGGGATTTCGCGGATCTGCCCGCGGTCCTGGAAGACCTGCTTCGGTCGGGCCGCGCCAAAGAGATCGCCGAAAACGGCAGAAATAACTATCTGTCAACAATATCCGGCACGGGCAAAACGAACTTCATACAGAGATTCTCGCACCTTACGACATTCTGAGCAGGGCATATGCCGGGTGACGACCGCCTGCGGCGTGGCGGCGCGCGGGAGGGCGTTTACTATATTAGATGGTTCGCAGAACGCGCCCGGCGTGCCGCGCGCCAATGAGAATACCGCCCCGTCGCAAACATGGAACATAAGGTCGATCTCGTCCAGTACACGGTTATCCTGCTCAGGAGGAAGAAGTTCCTGGTGGTGAATTTCTTCCTCGTGTGTGTCGTGGCCGCGGTGTATGCGTTTTTCATTGCCAAGAAGCAGTTCGCGGCATCGGTAACGTTTCTCCCTCCCACGTCCGAGTCGCGCGGGCTCTCCACATTTCTGTCCGGCTTCGATCTTGCTTCGGTGTTCGGCTCCGACGTCATGCCCGAGCAGATCCTGACCGTGTTCGTCAGTCATCTGCTTCGGCGGCAGATTATCGAGGAATTCAGCCTCTACGAGAAATACAAGATCAAAGACCGGCCGGGCCGCTTCCAGATCGCGCTCAAGAAGCTGGATCGGAATCTGGAGATCAACACCGATGAAGTCGGAAAGATGGGGATCAGCAAGTACGTATCATACACGATACGCGCGTACCACGAATCACCCGACACCAGTTATCTGATGGCCAGGCGGGTATTCGGGATTGTTGATTCGATGGTCAAGGAGATAAGCGCCGATCGCGGCCGCCGCGACCGGCTGTTCGTCGAGAAGCAGCTCGCGCTGGCGAAGCAGCGACTCGACAGCCTGCAGGAGAAATTCCGCGCGTTCCAGGTGACCAACAAAGCCTACAATGTCCCGGAGCAGGTATCCGCATCCCTGCGCAGTTACGGGCAGCTGCGCGCTTCTATCCTGGCAAACGAAATCCAGATCCAGCGCCTCAAGCGTGACTACCGCAGTAACTATCCGAGCATCGCTTCGCTCAAGAAGACCAATCGCGTACTGGAAGAAAAGCTTGAGTCCCTCGAGAAGCTCACCGAGCCGGATATCATGCCCGGGCTCGAAGTGTCGGCCGAGCTTGTCCCGCGGTACACCAATTTCCTGCGGGATATGGAGGTGCAAAACGAGCTGATAATGCTTCTGTCGGAGGAGCTTGAGCAGGCCAAGCTCAAGGAGGTCCGCGACGTTTCCCCTCTCAAAATAGTGGATCCCGCGTATGTTCCCGACTACAAGGCCCGTCCCAAGCGTTCCGTGCTTGCCGCGGGCATCGTGCTGATCTACATGGTCCTGCTCTGCGGCACGCTGATACTGCAGCATGTATACACGTCGTATTTGAAACACACCAGGGCGTTCAATGAGATCACCGGCGCACTACGCTCTCGGCAGTAACACCTCTGTACAGCTGTTCGGCCTTCTGTGCCTGGCCGTGGTGGTCGCGGCGGTCCATAGGGGCGAGATGTTTCTGGTGGCCATACCGGCCGCCGCCCTCGCGGTCCCGCTGCTGCTTTTCAGCCCCAACGCCATCGTGTGGGCCTTCTTTCTTTCGTTTTTCTGGGGGCGGTTCCTCCTCGAGCGTTTTCTGATCGGGGTCGTGGCAACCGATATCGCGCTTCTGGTTTTTCTTGCCGCCTATGGCACACGGTTCTGGTTTGCCCCGCGCGCGGTCCCGTTCGTCCGGCCGCATCCCCGCATCTTCCGCCCGCTGGTCGCCCTGTGTGCATGGGCCGCGTTCTCGTGTTGCGTAAACATATACCGCTACGACAGCGTGCAGGCGGTGGTCTCGCTGTGGCTCCTTCTGAAATGCGCGCAGCTGGTGGTCTTGTTCTGGATATCGGCCGATGCGCTCAGTGATATCCGGCCCCGCCATGTCGGCAATGCGGTTATCCTGCTCGGCATCCTGCAGCTCCCGATCACCTGGTGGCAGCAGGCGTTCGCCGGTTCGGGCAGCTATCTGGAAAGCCGGGTGTTTGTGACCGGGACCTTTACGTACCACCACAGCATGCTGGGGACCGTGATGCTCATTCCCATGGCCTTCTGTCTCTGGCGGATTCTGGAAGCGCGGCGCGCCGCGGCGCGCCTGGGTTTTGGCGCGCTGTGCGTGGCGTTTCTGTGGGTGATTGTGGCATCGGGCACGCGGAGCGCGCTTGTCGGGCTTCCGGTCGCCGGCATTGTGTGGATTGTCATGGAATTCCGGCGGCGCCCCCGCCAGGTCGCATTTGTGGCGGGGCTGGGGGTCTGCGCCAGCCTGATGGTTGCGTTTTCATCGCTGGGCGACCGGTTTGTCGCCAGCCTGACCGTCGGCCAGGCGGGCATTGTCGATGTGAGCGCCTTGTCAAGACTTTACATTTGGGAAGGCGCGGTTGCGCATTTTGCGAAGATGAACCTCTGGCAGAAGCTGGTGGGGGTCGGCATCGGCGCGTATTTCACCATCCCCTACGAGTTCGTGCTCTGGGCCGGGCTCCGTCACGGCGTGGGCGCACACAATAACGTGCTCCACGTCCTGCTGGAAACAGGGATCGTCGGCCTGGCGATATTCGTGTGGTTCTTCTTTGAAGTGCTCAGGGAGCTGCACCGGCGGTCCCGCACAAGCCCCATGGCGTTCGCGTATTTCTACCTGACCATTGCCCTGCTGGGCAGCGGGCTGGCCCAGGAGACGTTCTGGTTTCAGAAAGCGTTCGGTGCGTTGTGGCTGCTGTATGTGTTTCTCCTGGCGGTCGTGCTTCGCGACGGCGGCGGCCGGGAACTTGACCCGCGGAAGCCCGCCGCGCCCGGCGGCGCCGGGTAGCCCGTTTTCGTATATTTGATTTATGCGCGGTGCGACTGACGCGCACCCGCGTGGAGATGCGTATCATGAAAAAGGCGCGGAAACGACCGGTACCGGGGCGGCAGTGGGTGTCCGCGGCTGCCTGCATTGCGCTGCTGTGCGCGGCCGGCGCGCGGGGGGCCGGTATTGATGTCGCCAAATTCAAGGCGCTCAAGAAGAGCAGCACGAGGAGCGGTGAATACGACCAGTTTGTCGACCGGGTGTACCGCCGGCTCGCCGAGGAATTCGGCGAAGGAGAGCTGCCGGGCGTTATGGAGGGCGAGGCGCTGCCGCGTGCGTTCACCGAGATCGACCAGAGCATCGATCCGAACACGTATGTGCTCGGGGCCAACGATGAGCTGACCATTTACGTCTGGGGAAGTGTCAGCGAGATACGTACGGCCACGGTCGACCACGAGGGCAACCTGATCATTCCCGCCGTGGGGACGATTCCCGTAAGCAGGATGACGCTGGCGGAAGCCAAGGAGCTGGTTCGCCGCAAAGTGCTGGAGGTATACAAGGACGTAGAGCTAAGCGTGGTTCTCAGTCAGATCCGGCGTTTCCGGGCATACGTGCTCGGGAGCGTGGAGAAACCCGGTGCCTACACGGTCAACGGGGCGACGCGCGTGTCGGATCTCATCGATCTGGCCGGGGGCTTTCGCGGCAAGGCCGATTCAACGCGCCTGCGCGGCATCGAGGTGGCCAACGATTCGCAGGCGACACGCTATGCCGATCTGGCGATTTTCTATCACAACAATGATGTGAGCAAAAACTTCTATCTGACCGAGGGCGATCGGGTATTTGTCCGCGAGCGCAAGGACATTGTCTCGATTTCGGGCGAAGTCGTCCACCCGGGAACGTACGACTTCGTCACGGGAGACCGTCTTACCACGATCATTGCCGCGGCCGGCGGTCTTTCAAAGTATGCCGACTCCGGGCGCGTGCTGCTGTCGTGCTTTGCCGGCGACGGCTCGATAGCCCAGACCACCGTTTCACTTGCCGATAACGACGATCCGGCGCTCAATCCCGACGATCGCATACTGGTGAGCCGCGCAACCGAGTATCGCGTTCACCGGAATGTCTGGGTTGCCGGCGAAGTACTGTATCCGGGCATGTATCCTATCGAGAAGGGCCGGACACGGGTGCAAGACGTTATTGAGATGGCGGGCGGCTTCACCGAAGATGCATCGCCCCGGCAGAGCACCATGTACCGGCAGGACGAAAAGGGGGGACGGGAGGGGGAGGTCGATGTGCTCGAGAACCTGCCGCTGTCCTCACTCAATCCCGTTGAAAAGGCGTATGTGAAATCCAAGTTCGCGGTGAAATCAGGGATCGTCAGCATCGACTTCGGAGACCTTTACGAAGGCGAAGGTGCCTATAATCTTGTACTTCGTGACGGCGACAGCATCAGCATCGCGCGCCGGAGTCTCACGGTGGAGGTCGCGGGTGCCGTCGTCACACCCGGCCATGTTCCATTCAAAGAGGGCGCGAGCTGCCGCTACTACGTGAGCCGGGCCGGCGGCTACAGCTCACGGGCTCGCCGGAGCCACACCGTAATCGTGCGCCAGACCAGCGGCGTGTGGCTGCGGCCTCGTGATGTTGACGCGATCCGCGAGGGGGACATCATCCTGGTCCCCGAAAAAGAGTATCGCGCGTGGTTTGTGGTCGCGCGCGACGTATTTGTGATCCTCAGCTCCATCGCGGCGGTCATCACGACCTACATCGCCATCAGCAATGCGGTCAAGTGATCATCCCCCGGTCGGTGCGGCATCCTCAGGCCGGTTCCTCGAGGCGGCTGAGCAGATCGTCAATGATGTGGTCCCACCGGAAATGCTCTTCGAGAAAACGCCGCCCGGCCTCGTTGACCGCCAATCCCTGATCGAGGAGTGACACCACGCGCCGCTCCATCATGTCGATGCTCGGCTCGATGTGGACGTGCTCCCGGAACAGATAGGCATCGCCCGTGTCGTTGCAGACCACCTGCAGGCCGACGCCGAGGTACTCGCGGAGCTTCAGGGCGGCGCGGCAGCTGTTCGTGAATGTCGGGCGCATGTACGCGAGCCCGATCCAGTTGTCCGCCATGACATGCGGGATGCTCTGGTGCTCGATCCATCCGAGGAACCGCACGTTGGTCCCCAGGCCGAGATCCTCCACCTGCCTGGCGAAATAGGAGCGCCGGACACCGTCTCCGATGATCTTGATCTGAACATCGGGGTGGGCGCGGCACAGGTTCACGAACATCGGCAGCAGGTCGCCGAAGTCGGACGTGATGCCGAGTGTTGCCAGGTACACAATCGATTTCGGGATAGATGCGGGCCGGTCGGCGATGCGGTAGGGAAGAAACACGTCGGAAAGGCCCTGTGTCAGGAAGTGAATCCGGTGCTCCGGCACCCGCGAATGCGAGACAATGTACTCGCGCAGCGCAGGCGTATGACAGGTGATCAGGCGGAAGTGGCGGGGGAAGTAATTGAAGAAGAACTTGGATATTTCGCGCTTGAATCCCTCGTCGATATAGCCGAAGTCAAGGTCGTCGACATCGAGGATGACTTCCTTGCCCAGGAGTTTCGCCACCAGCGCGGGGATGCAGTTGTTCGGCGCGGGCTTGAGCGCATAGTATACGGCGCAGTTGGCATGGCGAAAGAACACGGTGAGATTGAACACGGTGGACAGGATGATGTCCAGAAAAAGGTTCTTCAGCTTGGGCGAGCTGAGGCTCTTGATGTTTTCGAGCGGCGGGGCCGGCGCATCCTTGGGGCGCCGTTCGACATAGACCACCTCGTGGCCGCGGTTCTGCAGGTTCTGGGCGATGTTCCAGAAGCGCACCGCGCTTCCGCTCACGCTGGTGAACGGCGATATCAGCAAAAACTTCGCGCGGGATGTCTTTGCACGCATCCGCCGGGTCCGCCTCCGGCGCGAGGCGGGACGGTAGGCCGGCAGGGCCCCGGGGGGCTGCGTCGCGGGGATCTGCAGCGCGTTGCCGCCGGACCGGCCGGAGAGGAGCGACTCGATCGATTCGTACACGCGATCGACCGTCAGCGCGCGGAAGAACTGTGACTTGAGACAGTCATCGATGACCCGTGTGCCGAAGACGCGCACCTGGGGGCTGTATGCCTCGGCATCGCCCCAGAGATACCACGCGTTAGGCACGCGGGGAAGCAGCGTGAACGGCGAGGTCGGCCCGAAAAGGCAGAGAAGGTTCTGGTTGAAACACGCCGCCAGATGCATGATGCCCGTATCGTTGGTGACCACGAGCCGCGTTTTACCCATGGCAAGGCCGCTCTGCACGAGTGTGCACCGTGACGTCAGATCACACACCCGGTCGCGGTGTTCGCCGATACGGCTCAGGATAATGTTGTTGATGTAGCGGTCGGTGGCGCCGCCGACAAGCAGGATATTGTAGCCGCGTTCGATGAGATGCTCCGCGAGCGCCGCATAATGCTGGGCGGGCCAGCGCTTGAACCACACGTCGCCGGTGCTCTGGTTTGCGCCGCCGCCCGCGGCGAGGCATATCCATTGGCCCTGTGCCGAGCCGGGAAACAGTTGTTCGACTTTGTCAATGTCCCGGTGTGTCGGGTACATGCGGGGGTTGCCCCCGAATGAGTCGCCGGTCGTGTCCAGCAGGCTGAAATAGTACGAGGTTTCGTGGCGATCGCCGGTGTATTCGACCGACCGGGTCAGCGGGAGCGCTTCCCAGCCGCGGCGATTGAACCCGCGGTACTCCCGGGCGCGAATACCGAGCCTGATGGGGTAGATCGATTTCCAGGTCTTGTCAAACACGAAACACTGGTCAAAGACCCGGCGGCGCAGCGACATGAATACCGAGGTGAGCTCGCGCGGCGACGTGTACTGGATCAGTTCATCGATCCGCGGATTGTTCCGCACCGGGTCGCTCGTATTGCGGTGCGTCAGGACAGTCAGATGGGACCCGGGGTGCAAACGCTTGAGCGCTTCGTAAAACGGCGTTTGGAGAATGACCTCGCCGATACCGCCGGGATTCAGGAAGCAGACGATGATATTCTGCCACCGCCGGGTGGCAGGTGAAGCTGTGGCAACCATAGGCAACGAGTTCCCCCTGCCGCGGGCCGTGACAGTCCCGTCGGCAGATACAGGGCTCCGGCGGGGAAAACCAGGGATGCGCGCCGCGGCAGGATGCCGCATGGTACCGAGGTACGCAGGAACGCGTGAACAACGCGCCCGGAGATTCTCCCCTCGGTATTATATATTACTCCGTTCAACCGGCGCTGAAACCGTTTGCCGATTCTGGCATTTCGTCAAGACACCCGTCGCGCCGCGGCGGGTCCCTTCGTTGCAGGCATCCGACCGACCCGTGCCGAGGTATTCTCCGTGAGCCGTGACAACAATACTCTGGCAGTCCAGGTTATCGGCACCCTGGCGCACGGCGGCGCGGAAACCGTCATGCACGCCGCCTGTACCGGCCTCAGTGGACGCGTCGAGGGGCTGCGGTTCCGCATCCTTGCCCTCTGCGAGGCCGACGCATTCGCGCGACGGTTTGAGGAAGCCGGCATTCCGGTGGATTGCCTTCACGGCGATCCCCGGCGCCCGCTCCGTCTCCTGGCGGGCACCATGCGCTATCTCCGGGAGCACCGGCCCGCTATCGTGCATACACATCTGGCCTATGGTGATCGGTTCGGGCAGCCGGCATCGTTTCTGACCGGTATCGGCACGCGGGTGTCGACGCTCCACAATGTTAAGCGGGACCGGACGGCCTGCGAGCGGTTGACAAACCGAATGACCGGCCGGCTGGCCCACGCGATTGTCGCCGTGTCGGAAAGCCTCCGCGATACATGGATCTCCGAGCGCGGGATGCCGCCGAAAAAGCTGCGGGTCATTTACAACAGCATTCCCGATCCCGGCATGCCGCGCGGGGGCCGGCGCCCCGGGCCGCACGGCCGGCCGCCGCGCCTCGTCTGCATTGCCAACATGCGGCCGGTGAAAGGCCTGGTACATGCCGTCGATGCCATGCCTCGCATCGCGCGGGAACACCCGGGGGCGACCCTCGACATATTCGGCGCGGACACCGGCGGGCACGGCGACACGCTCCGCGAGCGCATTCGCCGGGGCCAGCTTGCGGAATGCGTCTTCCTGAAAGGGCCCACCGCGTCGGCGCAAGCGGTGCTCGCCGCATACGACATGGCCCTGGTGCCGTCGCTGTCCGAAGGGTTTTCGATTGTAGTGGTGGAAGCGCTGGCCGCGGGCGTGCCGGTGATTGCCTCGGATATCGCCGTGCACCGGGAGATCCTCGAGGACGGGCACTATGGTCTTATCGCGCGGGTCGGAGACCCGTCGGCGATAGCCGATGCAGTGAATACATTGTGCGCTGACCCGGACATCTACGCGGCGCTGGCCCGCGGGGGTGCGGAGCGGGCGCGGAAATACTCCCGCGAGCGCATGATCGCAGGGTATGCCGATCTGTACCGCGAGCTGGCTTGGCGAGGCGGACGGTAGCTTTCAGGCGCCGGGTATCAGTAAACGGGCGTGCCGGGCGTGGTGCAGGAAGCAGGGCTTGGGTAAACCGCCCTATCTTGTAGTATATTAATATGTTGGCCTTCGGGGAAAGGCCGACCGTTTCACACAGCGAACCATAGGGACCCGCGTAAGGTGACAGCGGTGCAAAACAGCCGTTCTCTCGTGCTTTGTTTGATCGCTTTGCTGTGTCCGGCAGCGGCACAGGAGGAAGCCCTCGACCAGACCCTGATTACAAGGGCCAGGGCGGTGCTTGGCTCGGGGCTGGGTTCGGCAGACAGCGTTTCCGACAGCCTGATAGGACTCCCGGACCTTCCCTCGCGCATGCGCGCCGCCGAACGTTTCAAGAAGACCGATGTCGAGCCGGAACCGATACTGCTCGACCGGGCCATTGATCCCGCCGAATACATACTCGGCCCGGGCGATCACCTGCACATTTACATCTGGGGAAGGGTGGAAGAGAACCACCGGCTGATGGTCAACAGCGAATGCCGGGTGGTGGTGCCGCGCATCGGGGTTATCGATGTGCGGGGCAAGACGCTTGCCGAGGGCCGGGCCCTGCTTGAAGAGCAGGTACTGGCAAAGTACCGGGGCGTCAGGGTCCAGGTCACCTTGTCCACGATACGGCGATTCAGATGCTATGTTCTCGGCGAGGTCGAGCGTCCCGGCGCCTATATCGCGACCGGGGTTACGCGCGTCTCCGATGCGATTCGCATGGCAGGGGGCATCACCGACAGCGGCGCCACGCGGGGCATCGTTGTCGCCAACGAGGTGCTCGGTTCCCGCACGGCCGACATGGCCAAATTTTTCAACAGCACGGTCATCGAAGCGAACCCGTATCTGCGCGAGGGAGACCGCGTGTTTGTTCCCCATCGCACGCAGTATGTCTCGGTCCACGGCGCCGTGCCCTATCCGTATGTGTACGATTATTGTGACGGCGACATGGCGGCCGACCTTATCGAAGCCGCGGGCGGGCTCGGCCGCGGCGTTGATTCGAGCAGGATCATCATAACCCGGTTCGCCGACAACCACGATGAACTGGAGCGGTTTGTTGTTTCGATCGCCGACCTGGAAAGTTTCGAGCTGCGGCGCGACGACCGGCTCATGGTTTCGGGACACGCCGACTACCGGGTGCATCGCAATGTCACGATTGAGGGGGAGGTGCGGTTTCCGGGCGTGTACCCGATCCGCGAAGACCAGACTCGACTGTCCGATGCTATCCAGGCGGCGGGCGGGCTCACCGAGGATGCATCGTTTTCAACCAGCCGGATTATCCGCGATACGCTCATGGACCAGAAAGACCCGGAGCTGGTGCGCCTGAAAGTAGTGGAGCCACAGCTGCTCGATCCAACCGAAATCGCCTATATCCGCTCGCGCAGCCGCCAAAGCGAAAGCTCGGTGAGGATCGATGTGGGCATGCTGCGGGGGGCGGGATTCGACGAGGATGACATTATTCTGCGAAACGGCGACCGGGTGATTATCGCCCGCAAGGAGCTCACCGTACTGGTAAGCGGCGCCGTGGTGGCGCCCGGCCATGTACCCTACAACGAAGGCGCCGGATACCGGCACTATATCCGCGAGGCGGGCGGCTACGCCGAGCGGGCACGGAAGCGATGGGTGCGGGTCCGCCGCAAAGGAACGCGCGTATTTCGCGACCCGGGAGACGTCGGCGGGATCCGGCCGGGTGACGAGATCCTGGTGGCGGAGCGGACCTACCGCGATCCGCTGCTCACCGCGAGAGACTATGTCGCGATCGTCAGCTCGCTCGCGACGGTCGTGCTGACCGTCTTCACGATTCAGAGCCTCGTCCGGGAATAGCCCCGGCCATGCGCCCGGCCTCACGGCGAGTGCGCAGGCAGACCACGGCCAGGGCAATGATAATCCAGTAGATTCCTTCGAAGTCGATGGTGTGATACACTATCCCGTGCAGCAGGTATGTGGCGATAGAAACAAAGCACCAGAGCTCGAGCGTGCGCCGCGCGAACGGTTCTTTTCGTATCACGCGCCAGAGGGCGGAAAGCACCGCGGCGTTGAGCAGGAGATACACGGCGAGTCCCACCGCCCCCTGCTCGGCGAACACGTTGACATAGATATTGTGGATGCTGTCAATGTCGCGCAGGCCGGGAAAGTGCTTGTCCTGGAATTCCACGTAGCGCGGAATGCTCATCCCGTAACCCACTCCATATACCGGCGAGGCCTTGATCATGTTGATGCCCGCAAGGATGGACCCGATGCGTCCGATATCGGAGCTGGGCCAGATATTCATCTTCTCCGCCCTCACGCGGAGATAAAACATGGCGCCGAATACGATAAGGACAATGCCGGCAAACACCGGAAGCCACCGCTTGAGGGTCTTGTTCTCCGACTGGGAGAGGATGAGCATATTCACGAAGAAGTACATCCCGTAGCCGCTGCGCGAGAGAAGCAGGGTCACGCACGCGAACATGGCCGCCATCGCTCCCACGCTGAACGACAGGATGCGCTTTGAGGGCCTGGCAAGAAACTCGATGAGCAGAAATGCGTGCGCAATGGACAGGAACCGCGCGAGCAGATTGCGGTCGCTGAACACCGCGGACACGTGGCTGAATACGAGCCCCTGTCCCCTGCCGAGGTACATGCCGGCAAAGGCGAAGGGAAGATTTACCAGGGCGAATGCCACCAGCACGCGCGCCACGACCCGAACCCGGGCCCGGTCGAGCGTCTGGACGAAGAAAAACGCGATGATTATCGGAAACAGGAGAAGTCTGAGGCGGTGGAGCGGTTCGGTATCAGCCATGTGATGCCGGTTCATCACTTGCGACAGCATGGCACTGAGCACATAGATGCCCACGAGGATCATGACTCTGTCGACATATATCCGGTATCCTTTCTGAACGTACAGGTTCAACAGGCCCAGGAGCACGATGAGGGAAAATACCACGATGTAGGTGTATGCTACCGGATGCACGAGGTCGGGGAAATGGCGGTAGGTGAACTGGATCTTGGTGAAAATGGAATCACAGAAAATGACGGCCGTGAACGCCCAGGCGTAGAGCAGCGACGAGTACGTGCAGCGCGAGCAGAGATAGCCAAGATATGCCCGCGGGAGGCGCAGTGCCCCGACCCGTTCGCGCATGGGTTACGGCTTCCCGAATGGTTTCAGGTTGGCGAGAAGGGCATCCACTTTCTTGAGCCGCTCCGGGTCGTTCTCGCGAAGGTGGGCATGGTGTTCCCGAAGCAGAAGCAGTGACACGAGACAGAACATGTAGAGGAACACGATCACGAGCACCACAGCGGCCCGTTTGGGCTTGAATTTGTATTCGGCGGGCCGGGCCCGATCGACCACATAGATGCCGGTGTAGTCTTTCTCGCGTTTGACACGGGACTGTTCAAGCTGTGCCCGCAACAGGAACCGGAGCTGCAAATACGTCTCGACTTCCTTGAGCATATCGATATACTCTTCGCTGAGATCGAGCGATTGCACCAGTCCGAGAAACACGTCTTTCCGCTCGCCGGTTTCCATTTGGGCGATCTCCTCTTCGTACGCGGCTATTTTGCTGTCAATCGCCTTTATGCCGTCATAGTCGGCTGAATGGGCTTTGCGCAGATACTCCCGCTGGCTTTCGAGGGCGAGCATCTGGGCCTTTTGTTGGCCGATTGCCTGCAGCACCATCTTTATCTGTTCGGGTACATGATACGCGTGGTTTTCGAGCTGAAACCGTTTCTTCTGCTCCCGCGCTTCAGCCAGCCACCGATCGCAGTTTGCTATCTGCTCTTCGAGATAGCGAATCTGCTCATCACTTTCCACGCGGTTCAGCTCGGCCACCTTATCCTCGAGAAGATCGAACGCATAATTGGCCATCTCAGATGCGCGCCCGGGGTCCTTGTCGACCGCCGTGATGGTGACCGAAAGGACATTGGTCACCCCCAGCCCGCCCTCTTCCTCGACCTCCGTCTTGAGCGTCCTTTTCATGTCCTTGAGCGTCTTGTCTATCGGGTTGGGAAGCTTGTCGTTCTTGTAGACACGGACCAGATCGAACTTGTCGATGATTTTCTCGCGAAGCTCCCGCGATCCCAGCAGCGTGACATACTGTCTTTTGGAAAGGTTTGCCGTGGCGAGAAAATCGCCGCTGAAATTGATGGGAAGAAAAGCGGACAGCGTTCCACCGCCGGGCCCCTGGGGGATAAATACTACCTCGGATTTGTAATATTTGGTGAGAAGAAGGGATATGACAACCGCGACCACGCTTATCGCCACGAAGTTCACGATGAGCTTCACCTTATGCTTTGCCAGCACAATCATGAAGTCGAGCAGGTTGAGTTCCTTGCCCATCAAGCGGCTCCTTCGCGTGCGTTCCCGGGAAGCGGATGTACCGCCCTGGCGTTGACCAATAATACAAAAAAATAATATAAGGCATTCTGCAGGCACGGATTACGGCGGTCGCGGGAGCAAGGGACGGCCCCATCACGCCGTTTGTTCCGCGAATCCTGGTTAGTATATTGTAGCCGTGACCCATTCCCACACTACCGCCGCCCGGACAACAGTGTTTTGCACGGGCCGGCCTGAGCGTCATCCGGGTTTCCCATGAAACTGCTCGAAATTATTCACGTCGCAACACCGGGCGGCGCCGAAAAGAACACCCGCCTGATTACCAAGGCATTCAGGCGTTTGGGGCTCGAGGTTACGCTGGTATATCCGCCGGGGCCCTATGCGCCCCAGTACGAGTCGCTGGCAGAGCTCGGCGTGGAGTGCATCTGCTGCGATCTCAAACGAAACGTGCTTTCCAGCGTGCTGTTCGTCCGCCGCCTTCTTATGTCCCGGCACATCGAACTGATCCATTCGCACATGCACGGCGCCGACTTCATTGCATCGGCGGCCCGGCTGGGTCTCAACGACGTGCGGCATTTCTCAACCATCCACTTCCTCCCGCAGGACAACTATCAGTTGCTGCATCGAATCAAGAGCACCCTCATCACCGCATTCGCGTTTCACCGCATGCACAGGATTTTTGCCCCTTCAACCCACGTGGCCGTGCGCGCCCGCCGGGAATACCTCCTCCCTCGCGACCGGGTGGTCATGCTGCTCAACAGCATCGATTTCGAGGAGATGCGGCCTGATGCGCGCGCGGTCAAGCAGCTTCGCGCGCGGTGGAATGCCGACGGCCGCACGCGCCTGCTGGTATGCGCTGGCGCCCTTGTCCGGGTGAAAGGCCACGGGCACCTGATCCGCGCGATGGCGCAGTTGTGCCAGCTCCACGATAACCTGAAATTGATTCTTCTCGGCGAAGGCGACCGGGAGCGGGAATTGAAGACTCTGGCGCGGGAACGCGGCGTGGACGATTACGTGCACTTTGTCGGCTACCAGCCGAACATCGTCGACTGGCTGTCCCTCGCCGACATATACGTGCAGCCGTCGTTGTGCGACACCATGCCGCGGGCCCTGCTCGAGGCCATGTACATGGGATTGCCCGTGGTAACAACGAGTCTCGAGACCATCAGCGAAGTGGTAACGAACGGGGTCAACGGCATCACTGTGCCTCCGGCATCTGCGGACAGCATTGTCGCGGGCGTACGCGCGCTCCTCGGGGACCCTGTCATGGCACGGGAGCTGGGGCGTGCCGCCAGGCGTTTCGTGACAAAGCACTGCTCGATGGATTCCATGGCGCGAAGCATTCTTGACTGCCTGGATGTCCCCCTGTCACAGGCCGGCCCGCAATGAACATCGTGATTGTCACGCCAAGCTATTTCCCGTCGCGCGGCGGCACGGAACAGGCGATCTTCGAATGGGCGAAGCGTTTCACCATCGAGCATGGGGTCCGCATTGTCGCCCTCAATCATACCAACGCGCCGGGCCGTGAGGTCTCCCCGGAAGGCATCGAGATCCACCGCCTGCCCAAGGCCAGCATCCGGATTATCGGCCACGCGGTCCGCGCGATCCTGATCTTCGCGCGTCTTTCCCGGCTCGATAAGGAATCGCGAATCGACCTGATCCATCTCGGCCATGTTTTCCAGATGGGGCTGGGCGTCATGCTGTTCGCAAAGCTCAGGAAGCGCCCCGTCGTCACAACGCTTCTGGGCTGGGACACCTATGATCCTATCAAGCCGGTACCCGCCATGTACGCCCCCTACTTGAGGTTCGTCATGAACGCATCCGACCGGATCGTGGCCATGTCAAGCCACATCGCGGAGTCGGCCGGCGCGCAGGGCTGTCGCCGGCATATCGAGCTCATTCCGCACGGCAGCACCATGCGCGGCCGCCGGGCGACGATCGATGTCCGGCGGGCGCACGGCATCCCCGGGCCGGCCAGAATCTGCTTCTCGCTTCAGAGACTGCATCCCCGCAAGGGCCTGCAGTACCTTCTCGAAGCGGTGCCTCGTGTCGCGCGGGAAATGGGCAACGTTGCCTTTATCATCGGGGGGACCGGCGCCGAGGAGCGATCGCTCAAGGAAGTATGCGAAACTCTGGGCATACGCGAGCGCGTGCTGTTTGCGGGCTTTATCCCCGATACGGACCTGGTCTCCTACTACGATCAGGCTGACCTGTTCGTGCTTCCCACCCTCTATGAGGCGTTCGGGCTGGTCTACGCGGATGCCGTTGTGCGCGGGCTCCCGATTGTGACGACACGGACCGGCGGGGCGCTTGACATAGTGGGTAGCGATGTCGGCATCCTGGTGCCGCCGCGCAATGCGGCGGCCCTGGCTGATGCGATTGTCGCCGCACTGAACAGGTCCTGGGACCGGCGGGCCATAGCCGCCCGGGGTTCGCGCTACGATTGGGACCGCATTGCCGCGGACTACCTGGCCATCTACAAGGCGCTGGTCAATGGCTAGGTTTTTGCGCCAAACCGGCATCGTTTTTGTCCTGATGCTTCTGGCCCGCGGTTCGGGATTCATCCGCAATCTCCTTCTTGTCAACAGATTGAGTGTCGGAGCGCACAGCGATGCGTTCTTCATCTCCATCGCCGCAATCGACTTTTTCATTCTGGTCTCGGGGCTCAACGCCATGAAGAGCGTGGCGACCACCACGTTCACGCAGGCGCGCAGGGCACCGGGCGAGGCGAACCGGTACCTGTCGTCACTTCTGTACGGCCTGGTCGGGTACGGCCTGGTACTGGGCCTGCCGCTGTTCGCATTCCCCGATCTGTTCGCGCGTATCTTCGCGCCCGGTTTCGATCCCGCGGCCGCGCGCATCACCGCGCTGTGCCTTCGTATCCTCGCGATCTTGGTCCTCGGAAAAGGCCTGCTCCCGATTCTGGCATCGCTTCTGGGCGTGCAGGGCAGATTCGCGATGCAGAACATGTTCATGCCGCTTATCAATTGTGCCGCCATCGGTGTAATCCTGCTCTCACCCCTTGAAGGGATGCTTGTGCGGTTTTCGGGTGTTTTCGCCGCCTGTTTCATGCTGTCGTGCGCGGGCAGCTATTTCGCCCTGAGCGGGCCAAAACTCCATCTCGTGGCCGTGCCGATCTCCACGCTCAAGTCATACGTATCGCGGTTCGCGCGGCTTGCCTACCCGCTCTTGTTCGCGACTGCCGCGTATTCGGTTGCGGGAATCGCCGATAAAATGATCGCATCCTTCTTCCAGCGCGGTGTGGTTACCTCCCTGGGTATTGCGTACAGCCTGTGCTTCATGACCGTCGGCGTGCTGCTCGAACCCGTGTCCCGCGTTCTGTTTCCGCACTTTTCCCGGCTCTATTTCGAGAACGCACACGAGCGCCTGGCCCGGGACTTCGAAAACGGCCAGTTTATCGTGACCGTTCTCTTTGTTCCCGTATCGCTGTTCCTTGTTTTTTTCAGCAGCGACATTATCGCCGCGGTACTTCTTGCCAGAAAGATCGAACCGGACCATATCGAAGCGGCGGCGCGGATGCTCTCGATATACGGCATCGCCCTCGTATTCAATGCAAGCCTGTTCCTGCCGTCGTACCTTCTGCAAAGCGCCCAGAAGAACAGCTACGTGGGAAAAGCAGCGCTGGCCGCGTTCGGCGGGAACATTATCTGTTCGATAGTGTTTTCGCTTGTCTGGGGCTACGTGGGGATTCCCCTGGGAACGGTCGTGGGCTTCGGTGCCTACTTCCTTCTGCTTGGCGCCGGATTGCGCCGGCATCTGGGTATCGGTTTGGGCGCCCCGTTTTGTATCGCGGCCGCGGTATCGGGAGCCGCGTCCTGCGCCGCGGTGCTCATCGCCCGCGCCGTGACCGTTCCGCCTGCATGGCTGCCGGGGCCCGCCGGGCACGCACTGCCCCTGGCAACCTGCGCGGCACGGTTCGCGGTCTATATCACCGCGGCGGGTCTGCCGCTGATGCTGATCTTCGGGAAACGTATGCGCGTGATCGCCCGTCTCTAGCAGAACCGGAAAGGTAACGTCAGGATACGAGCAGCGAGCGAATGTCGCGGAGCTGCTCCACGGCCTCGGTGAGAACGGCCTTGTGGTCGGTTGGCGACGGCGCATCTTTGTGCAGACGGACCTCAGCGAGCTTCTTCTTTGCGCCCGGGATCGTGTATTGCTCTTCGTAGAGGAGCTTTTTGATATGACGGATGGTCTCGATGTCCTTGTCGCGGTAGGCACGGTTGCCGGCGCGGTTCTTTTTCGGTCGAAGCTGCGGGAATTCGGATTCCCAGTAGCGGAGCACGTGCGGTTCCAGGGCGGTCTGCGCGCACACCTCGCGGATCGAATAGTAGGTCTTCCGGTTGTTCATCTGGCTGATCACGGCCGCTTCTGCTGCCTGCTCCATACGAACCAATATACATTGTCGATGCCGGCATGTCTATTTGTGCCGCACGACCGCCGTCCCGGGGGCAACAGGCTAATACACTTCGGGCCGCACCTGCCGCAGCATGAGATCCCGTACCGCCTGGCGGGCCGGCTTTCCCTCAAACAGCGTGCGATACACCTCCGTGGAAATCGGCATTTCGATGCCGTGTTTCCTGGCAAGCTCATACACCGACTTCGTCGTCTCGACACCTTCAGCGACCATGGTCATGTGAGTCAGCGCCTCCTTGAGGGTCATGCCCGAGCCGATGAACTCGCCCATCCGGCGGTTGCGACTGTGCCGGCTGATACAGGTCGTTATCAGGTCGCCGAAACCCGCGAGCCCGGCGAATGTCGCCTGGTCGGCGCCCATCCTGGTGCCCAGTCGCGCCATTTCAACCATGCCGCGCGTCAGGAGTGCGCCCTTGGTGTTGTCCCCGAATCCGAGCCCGTCGCAGATGCCCGCGGCGAGCGCGATGACATTTTTCACGCTGGCGCAAAGCTGCACTCCCACCGTGTCGTTATTCGTATAGATCCGGAACGTTTCGGTCGAGAACTCGTTCTGGATGGCCACGGCAAGGTCGTTGTTCGTGCTTGCCGCGACTACGGTAGTCGGGATATTGCGGGACACTTCCTCCGCATGCGACGGCCCCGAGAGAATGACTATCCGGTCGTCCGATAATCCCGCCACCTCGTCTTTCAGCACGTCGCTCAACAATTCGAGCGTCGCGCATTCGATACCCTTGGAGACGATAATCCAGGCCTTTACGGCGGCGCATACGGCGGGCGGGACCGAGGTTGCGAGGACCTTTGCGGCCTGACGCGTGACCTGGGCCGGTACCGCGCAGATGACGTACTGGGCGCCTTCAAGGGACGCGGCGACAGAATTCGTGATAAGGACGCTCTCGGGTATGCGGATGCCGGGCAGCTTCTGCGGATGCTCGCGGCGCTCGGAAAGCATTCGCGCCTCGCCGGCATCGAATTCCCACATCCTGACCTGATATCCTTTCGTGGCGAGCAGCTCGGACAGCGCGATGCCCCAGCTGCCGGCTCCAAGAATACTGATATTCATTACGGCTCCTCTTCACCTGCGTGTGAATATGCACGCGGCCGCCCCGGCTTCGGCCGCCCGGGACCCTTGAACGCGAGCACCACGGGGCATCCGGAGAACTCATATGCCTCGCAAATCTTGTTCATAAGATATCGTTCGTACGACGGTCGCACAAGTCCCGGATTCGTGCAGAACAATTGAAAACAGGGAAAATCGATCTTGGCCTGGCGGGCGCCGAGGAACCGCACCTCTTTGGTGCCGACGAGGGGATGGCCCTGGGCGCGCGTCCACTCGAGAACATTGTTTTCCAGGCTTTTCGCATTCACCCGGAGCCGCATGCGTTCCCGCACGGACAGGGCGGCATCGAGTATCGCGCGGACCCGCAGGCCGGTCAATGCCGATACGGACAGAATCGGCACGTGGCGAAGCTCCATGTACTGGCCGCGCACGGCATGAGTAAGGTGGTCGAACGTGCGATGATCCTTCTGCACCAGATCCCACTTGTTGAAGCAGACCACGACCCCCCGCCGCGCCTCGCGTATCTTGTTGAGGATCTTGAGGTCCTGGGACGCGATACCCGCATGCGCATCGATCATCAGGATGCAGATATCCGCCAGCTCGATGCTCTGCAGGGCCCGGAGGTTGGTATACCGCTCAAGGTCTTCTTTCACCTGGGATTTCCGCCGCAGGCCCGCGGTATCGATCAGCCGGATTGTGGTGCGATGGTATGTCATGAAACTGTCGACCGCATCCCGTGTAGTTCCCGGCGCGGCATCCACAATCATGCGTTCGGCCTTCAGCAGCGTATTGACAAGAAGCGACTTTCCGGCATTTGGCCTGCCGAGGATCGCCAGGGAGAGATCGGCATCCGGCTGCGTGCCGCGAGCGCGGCCGCGTGCCGCGCGGACGAGTTCGACAACCCGTTCGATCAGGTCGCCTACGCCCTGGCCGTGCAGGGCGGAAATGGCCAGCGGCTCCCCGCATCCCAGTGACACAAACGAGTCTACCTCATATCGCGCGGCCCGGGACTCGGCCTTGTTCACCGCGAGTATGACATTGCCGGAACACTGTCTGCGAAGATGCCTGGCGATAAGAAGGTCCAGGTCGGTGGGCCCGGTACCGGCTTCGCAGACCAGCACGATGGCCGCGGACTCCGCCACGGCGCAGTCGACCTGCGCCCGGACAGCCGCCACCAGACCGTCACGCGATGACGGCACGAGACCGCCGGTGTCCACGATGGAGAACTCGACGCCGAGACACATGGCGGCGGCATAGTGCCGGTCGCGCGTCACGCCGGAGACATCATCAACGACCGCCGCCTTCCTGCCCAGGATCCTGTTGAACAGGGAGGATTTTCCCACGTTCGGCCGTCCGACAATAGAGACAATGGGAAGGCGGGAGCGCATACAAGGTCTAGCTCATCTGCAGGCGTCTGATATGGTCACGCGCGACACCGGCCCACCAGCTTTGCGGATTTCGTTTTGAGAACTCGCTGAATCCGCGAATAGCATCCTGCTTCCGCGAGATCTTCATGCCGATATGCCCGAGATTGTAGTAGCCGAACAGATGCTGGCTGTCGTCCTCGAGCAGGGATTGGATATGCTCGAACGCGCGTTCGAATTTGCCCTGCTGGTAGTTGAGAATGCTGGCGATCCACCGGTCCTCGGCGGGATGCTCGGATGCTTCCTCGCCGAGCCGCGATTCCACATTTTCCAGAAGTGACCTGAATTCCTTGGTGCTTATGTTGAATTGCTGGTACTCGGGCGGGCAGAAGATGTCCTTGCGGCTCGGCGCGATTTCGTGCTCGAACCATTTCTTGGCATCTTTTGAGAGCACGCGATATCCCTTGTACTCGGAGGTCATCCACGAGACATAGTCTTTGGTGAGCTGTTTCTTGAGCCGGTATATCGACTTGACCCCCCGGTTTTCGGGCAGCTTCATATACGAGTTTAAGAGCTTCTTGTCGTCATCCACATCGAAACGGTACTCGATGATTGCGGATGCAATCGAGCCCACGAAATCGCCGCCGGGAGGCACGAGGGGCACGATGAACTCGTTGTTCTTCCAATCGTAGATCGCGTTGCCGTTGCCGGGCACGAGCAGCACGGATGGCTTGCCGAGGTAATTGACCCGCTCGTTGCAGAACACGCGCGGATCGAACTCCTGTATCCGATCGAAACAGGCGCACAGTTCCTGGATCGTGAAGAACGGGTCTTTGGGCCTGAGAATCGCGCAGCTCTCGATGCGCAGGCGTCGCGCGCAGAGCTTCACGAGGTCCCGCACGTATTCAATCGCCCGCAATGCCCGGCTCTCGACCTCGGCGGGGGAGATGGTGTCCTGCTTTTCCTTTATTTCTTCGATCCGCTTCTCCATCCGGACGATGCTGTCCTCGAGGGCTATGATTTTCGAGAAGATCTCCGAGATCCGGTTCTCGATGTTGTGCAGGGCCGCGCGTTCGTCCTTTCCCTGGATGCGTGAAACCAGGCCCTCGCACTGGGCCTGGGCCTTCTGCAGCTGGTTTTCGCGTCCGACAAAGGCGCGTCGCTGTTCGACCGAGAAAAACACGCCCTTGGCAATGGCCTTCTTGGTCTTAAGACTGTCGAACAGGAGCTGGTCCCCTTGTGTCAGGCGGGCGACCTGCGCGAGCAGGGCACCGCTGGGTACCGACGATCCGCCCTCGCCGAGATGTGTCAGGATAAGCTCCTTGCGGGATTCCTGGGTTGATGCGATTTCCTTGTTGAAACGCTCGATTTGAATGCGCGCCCGCTTGATGTCCTGCTCCAGAAGCTCCTTCTGGTTGCCTTCAACAATCTCTTCGATGGTCTCGATGAGCCATTCGGAAAAGACACGTATCCTGAGATGCGGGTATGAGCCCGCATCGCCGGTAAGCGTCAGCCGCACCGCATCGGCATCTTCCCGGACCTCATTGAGGAGCCCGAAATTCACGAATTCACGCTCGGCATCGACAAACTCCCGGATGTCTTTCTTTTCCTGCAGGAGCGCGCCGATTCTGCTTGTAACGGTTGACCAGTAAAGCGCGCCGAGGGCATAGGTCGCCCGCGCATCCGTCGGTTCTGCCATGAAATTCTGGACTACCTGGCGCGAGCTGTCGTCAAGTTGCATGCGCGTGTCCTTTCGTCACAATCTACGGCGCGTAGGATTGCAGCTCGTACCTGCCGCTGCCGCCGGAAAGCGAAAACACTTCGATATAGACCGGCGCGGTCAACGAGCCGGGAACAGGCAGATATTTCTCAGGATCGGACGTGACCAGCGATGTGTCACGGCCTGTGGTGTCCGCCAGCGTAAGGCCGAGCGCCACGCCGGCATCGTGCGAGCGAAGATACAGCCCCGCTACCGGCGTGTCCGTGAGACAATAGATGTCGGTGTCATTGACAGGATCGATCGATCCGCACACGGGATCGACGAAACGAATGGTGGTGTCTTTCGTATCGTTGGGCTCCTGTTCCCGCGCATGGGTGAAAAACGAGAATGAAACGTCATCGGGGCCGAGCACCGCTCCGCCAGGCGTGTGTACCGGCCGGTCCAGTCCGACCGTATACTGTGTACGGCCCTGTAACATGCCGGTCACGATCAGCATGGCCGTGTCGCCGTTCGTATTGAGCTCGGCATGGTACGCAGCTCCCTCCGGAACAAGGGACAGACTGATACTCTCGTCTTCAAGGGGCTCGGAAAACGCGAACCGAAGCGTGGGGAAGGTCGACAAGGTGTCCCACGGTCCGTCAACCGCGCTCATGGTCAGCGGCTCAAAAGAATCCGGACTGAACGTGCAGGACATGAAGAATGCTGTTGCGCCGGCAAGGATCGGTCCCCGCATCCGTCTATGGCGTGCCGGAGATGTCGTGGTGGCCTGCATAGTGATACCAGTTTTCATTATACATATGCGGGCGCCGGATCTCTACCTAAAATCCACGGGAGATGCGGCTGCGATTCACAAGCCCTCACAAAAGGGTCACACAGGACTTCCGAATATAAATTACCCTTCCCGGGCGCCCAACCGCGGCCCTGAACAGGAAGGTCTCCAATGAACCGCCCAGGCAAAAATATCCTTGTTGTGTGCGGGCCGAACGCCTCCGGCAAGACCCGTCTCGGCGTGTCCCTCGCGCGTCCCCTGAACGGTGAGATACTCTCGGCCGACTCCAGGCAGGTGTATCGCGGCATGGACATCGGCACGGGCAAGGACATTGAAGAGTATGAAACCGCGGACGGCTCCGTGCCCTATCACCTTATCGACATCGCAGACCCCTCCGAGATTTACACGGTCTGCGACTACCAGCGCGACTGCTACGCGGCGATTGAGTCGGCCCGCTCCCGGGGCCGCCTGCCAATTATGGTCGGCGGCACGGGACTGTATATCGAGGCCGTACTCAAGCACTACCGCATACCGGCCGTGCCCGAGGACCCGGCACTTCGCAAGACGCTCATGCGGCATTCAAAGGAGGAGCTGGCATCTCGGCTGCATGCTCTTGATCGCGATCTGTTTGAGCGTACGGACCGGCAGAGCAAGAAGCGAATCATCCGGGCCCTGGAAATCGGTTTGCAGGGCGCCGGCCGGAAGAAAAAGACTGACATTGCGCCACCGCAGCTTCACCCGTTGGTACTTGCCGTTCGCTGGCCGCGAAAGGAGCTTGTTGAGCGTATCGATGCGCGAGTCGAGCGGCGCCTGGCGCACGGGATGGTTGAGGAGATCAGGCAGCTGCTCAAAGCCGGCATCGACCCGGATCGCTTTGCCCTGTTTGGCATGGAGTACAGACATGTCGCGCGATTCATTGAAGGCGCGGTTGAGTATGACAAAATGGTGGCCGGCCTCAAGACCGACATTCACCGTCTTGCCAAGCGACAGATGACCTGGTTTCGGGGAATGGAGCGCCGGGGTATTCCGGTTCACTGGGTGGACAGGGCCGACTATGCATCAGCCATGGCGATTGCCGGATCCGAAGGCATGCTGTTGCCGTAGCGCAAGGTACTGCTCGAGAACCGGCATATCGGCCGGCGACCACCTGAGTGCTCGCGCGCTGACGGTATCGAACCATGCGATTTCGGCGTGCTCCCGCGGGAGCGGTTCTCCCTGACGTATCTCGCATACAAAGGGGACAAGCTCGATGGTGATGTCCGCGTAGGAATGCACGGAAGGCGCGAGCCGCTCGTGTATCTCGATATCCACTTCCAGTTCTTCACGGATTTCCCTTTTCAGGGCCTGATGCCCGGTCTCGCCCTCGAGAATCTTTCCTCCGGGAAATTCCCAGAGCCCCGCGCGGGCCACTTCCGGCCCTCTTCGGGCGGCAAGAAACACGGCATCACGCTGGATGATGGCGCAGACGACCCTGACCGGCGGTGGTGTGTTTGACTCGTGCGCGCGCATTTAATTTCTGTGAGTATAACCTGCGAGACCACGTGGAAGGGCCGGGACGCGATTTCCCGGCTACGATGTGTCGCGGCAGGCAATGCGGCATTCCGTTCTTGCTACACGTTCAGTTTCAGCACGATGGGGCAATGGTCTGAACCTGTCACGTCTTTGAGGATCGTCGACTCCCTGATCGCTCCCGCGAATTCGCTGTTGACACAGAAGTAGTCGATGCGCCATCCAATGCCTTTGGCCCGCGCGTGAAACCGGTATGACCACCACGTGTAGTGGCCGCCCTCCCTGGTAAACATGCGAAACGTATCTGTGTAGCCGGCCTTGAGGAACCGGGTCATCCATGCCCGTTCCTCGGGCAGATAGCCGGCGTTCTTTTCGTTCTGCTTTGGATTGGCGAGATCTATTTCGGTATGCGCGATATTGAAATCACCGCAGATTACAAGGTTTTTTCCATTCTTGCGAATGGCCCGGCATTTCTTCAGCATCGCGGCACAGAAATCGAGCTTGTATCCCAACCGGGCGCCCGCATCCTGACTGTTGGGGAAATAGGCATTCACCAGGGTAAACGCATCGTACTCGAGTATCTGCGTTCTGCCTTCGCGATCGAATTCCGCAACACCCAGGTTTTTCACGCGCAGGGGCTGTTTCTTGACATAGGCTGCCACACCGCTGTAGCCGCGTTTTTCAGCCGACTCCCAGAGCGATGCGTATCCCCTGGGGGCGTGTACCGCATTCGTGAGCTGCTCGGGATGCGCCTTGGTTTCCTGCACGCACAAGATGTCGGGGCCGTACGCCGCGAGCCAGTCGAGCATCCCTTTTCCGGATGCCGCCCGGATACCATTGACATTCCATGATGCTATGGTGACCATCCAGATTCCCCTCTACACGCTCTCCACAATATGCCATATGGCGGCATGCGGTGCAATCCGCTCTACAACGTGCAGTTCTGAGCGGCGGGCATTCCGTGCCCCGCGCAGCCGTCATGATGGAGGACATTACGTATATTGTTGCATTCAAGAGATCCCCGTGCGGTTCAGATCAGGCTATGCTTCCAGTTATTCCCCGCTATCCCCGACGAATACCCGAGCGCGAATTCTATCCACTGGCGTACCATTACATGTATTTGTCCCGTGCCATGGAAGAGCGGTTCATTGAGCTTTTCAAGAAAGGGCATGTAAAGGGGACCGTAATCATTTCCATGGGCGGAGAGGCGACTACCGTCGGCATGGCAATGCCGTTTCGACCGGGACAGGATGTCGCATCAATCATGCATCGGGACATGGCCAGTCATATAATCTTCGGCATGTCGCCCCGGGCTTTGATGTGCCAGTACATGGCCAATGCGCAAAGCCCGACCCACGGACGCGAGGGGAACGTGCATCACGGGGATGCGGCGGCACGGCGGTTCCCCATGATAAGCCATATCGGCAACATGCTGGCGCCGTGTGTCGGGGGCACGTGGGCCGCGCGAAGAAACGGCGAGGACATTTACGGTATCGCGGTTATTGGCGATGGCG
Source organism: Chitinivibrionales bacterium (assembly GCA_014728015.1). Lineage (GTDB taxonomy): Bacteria > Fibrobacterota > Chitinivibrionia > Chitinivibrionales > WJMI01 > WJMI01. The sequence continues at coordinate 32,968 of WJMI01000219.1, forward strand.
GCACCAGTACGGGAGACTTTCATGAGTCGATCAATCTGGCCTCGGTACGCAAAGCGCCGGTGCTCTTTATGATCGAGAATAATCATCTTGCCTATTCAACTCCCACCGAGCTTCAATTCAACTGCGAGCGTCTCTCGGACCGCGCCGCGGGCTACGGCATTCAAGGGGTAACCATCGACGGGACCGATGTGTGGGGTGTATACCAGGCCGTGCTGACCGCTCTGGACACGATGAAAGAAACATCGCTGCCCTACATTATCGAAAGCGATTGTCTCAGGCTGAAGGGCCACGCGGTATACGACAACGCCGAATACGTCACCGGCGAGCAGCTGGCCGAATGGCAGAAACGCGATCCGCTGCCCAAGGCGCGACAGAAGCTGGCCGAGGTCGGCGGGTTCACGGAGGAACGCATCGTTGAGCTTGAAAAAGGCATCGAAAAGGAGGTGGACAGTCAGCTCCGCGATGCGCTCGGCGTATCACGACCGAATCCGGCCGAACCTCCCTGGAATGTCTATGCGCCGGCCGATACCCGCACGGTGGATGCCTACCAGGCGACCAAGGTCAAGAACGGGGCCGCTGTTACGCGGGCGCTCGACTATGTACTGTCGCGGCATCCGGAGGCCGTCCTTCTTGGACAGGACATCGGACGCTACGGTTCCGCCTTCAAGACCTGCAAGGGGCTTTTTGAGAAGTTCGGCGCCGACCGGGTTATCGACATGCCTATCTGCGAGTCGGCATCGGTTGGGTTCATGCTCGGCGCATCCCAGACAGGGTGCAGGCCGATCATGGAATTTCAGTTCGCGGATTTCGGCACCGAGGCGGTGACCCAGCTCGGTCTAAACAGCGCGACCTGGTATTTCAGGGCGGGCCGCCCGGCGCCCATGCTCCTGCGGTTCCCTTGCGGAGCAGGCATTACCTTGGGGGCCTTTCATTCCGGGGAGTTCGAAGGTCTGTGGTCCCGGTTCCCCGGCCTCAAGATTCTCTATCCGGCGACGGCACAGGAGACATTCGAGGCGCTTGTCGCGGGCTTCTACGATCCCAATCC
>WJMI01000220.1 GCA_014728015.1 Chitinivibrionales bacterium
ATCAAGGCGCGATACGTCCAGCCGCTTCTGGTAGCGGTCTCGCTGGGCTATCTGCGTCATCTGCGCAACGCCGGGATCACGCCCGACGTGGTCGTGGGGCATTCTCTGGGCGAGATTACCGCGCTCGCCGCATCAGGAGTGGTGAGCGATCGCGAGGCGGTCGCCATCGCGGCCAAGCGGGGGGAGCTGATGGATGCGGCCGCGCAACAGTGTGACGGCACCATGATGGCGGTGCTTTTTATTTCGCTGGACAAGGTCGAGCAGATTCTCGCCGAAATGGATGCGCCCGACAAGATAGTGCTGGCCAATGACAACGCGCCCGACCAGATCGTTGTCTCGGGAGACAACAATCTTCTCGATCAATTCGCGCATTGGATTTCCCACGAGAAACTGGGGAAGTGCAGGAAACTTGTCGTGTCCGGTCCCTGGCACAGCCCCTTCATCCGCGGGGCGCGGATGCAATTCGAAGACTGGGCGGAGCCCATAACTTTCCGCAAGCCCGGCGTTCCCCTGGTAATGAACGCCACCGCCAAGCCCGAAGCGCATCCCACTACTATCAAGCACCTGGTCACCTGGCAGCTGACAGCGCCCGTGTTCTGGCGCGAATGCATGGAGACCATCAAGACCATGAATGCCGACACGCTTCTGGAGGTAGGCCCCGGCCGCGTGCTGTCCGGATTGGCCCGTGTCAACGGGCTGAAAAAGGACGTGTCGGTGTTCAACGTGAATAACATGCGCGGGGTCGAGCAGGCGGTCGGCGCTTTGACAAGCGCCTGAAAGGACCACCAGAGCAGGTCCGCACACTGTCAGGCCATAACACGTACCGCGCCGTCTTCCCACAGGGGCGTAACTAATTCCCGCAGCAGCGCTCCGGTAAACACTGTTTCCCCCGCCCCCGCGCCGAAACGCTGGTTGAGACTGGCGACGATCGATTTGACCCGCAAGCCGCGGTCCGCGGTCAGAAGATCGAACAGCAGGTCCTCGGGCGGGCCGATCTGGCGGATGGTGGTGCCGGCATGCCCGAACGGCGCATGCACCAGCACGGGACCCGGCGCATCTTCAATGTTTTCGCCCAGCTCGTGCAAACGGCGCAGGTCGGCGAGCCGGTGGTTCAGCGTGATCGTCTTGCCGAATGTCGTTTTCACGAGCCGCATCCCGTTTTCGAGATCGTTGGGCAGATCCGGGCGAAGGCCCATCGCAAGCACGCGCTTGTGGGTCTTCTCGCGATGAGCTGAGCGGAGAATGACCAGGCGGAACAGGTCAAGCTTGAACAGCTCGTCAAAGGCCGCCAGCTCACGCGGCCCGGCTCCTTCCGTACGAAGGATGCCCGTACATACCGCCCTGGTTTTTTCCTGAAACCCCTCGAGGTTCGACGTGTTGGATGCCTGCTGGCCGGTCCGTCGCAGAAACTCCTTGGTCGCGCGTCCGAGCAGGCGATACAGGTCGAATGAAGCTCCATGCCACCGCTTCTGCAGACAGCGAAGGCTTGCGGGGAAACGATTGTAGTAGTAGAAACATGTCACGGCGACATCGTCAAACGTCTCCAGATCTTCCAGTCGAAACCCTTCTGAAAGTCCCAGATTGAGGTATTCGATATCGCACTGCAGGTCGAGCCGCGCGACGTCTTCGGACGCGCACGGCCGTACACCGAAGCGGCCGGGGTCATCGCCGAGCTCTGTTCCGCGGACCAGAGTCAGCGGGAACAGCATCATGAACGCGGGTTGAAGGGCCAGCGTGTCGTCGAACGACGTGCGGAACCGTTCCATGGAGTCGTCGGGCATGCCGAACATAAGATCCGTGTAGAAATTGACGGCGCGGCCGCGCAGAAGCGGCGCGGCATCGCGGAACAGGCGGGTCGGCGGCGCCCGTCGTATGGTCTTGAGCACGCGGTGATCGGTGGATTGAATGCCCACGCCGATCTGCATTTGGCTTTGCTCGAACAGCGACACGAGCTCGGGCGTAAGGGTGTTGAATGAGCAGTAGGACAACAGCGTGGTATTTCTGTTGCGCGCGATACACAGCCGCAGGATGCGTGCTGCTCGCTCAGGGTCCCTGTCGAACACGGCATCCGCGAAATGGATACCATCCACTCCTTGTTCGAGAAGCCAGGTCAGCTCGCGTTCGATGCGGCTGAATCCGTATGAGTCCTGGGTGTGCCGGGAGCGTACGAATTCGCAGTAGATACACTTGTTCGGGCAGCCCCGGCTTCCCTCGTATACAGCATAGACTCCGGCATGCGGGGAGCGCTTCACCTCGATCGGATGCGGGTATACTTCCGGGACATCGTCAAGCATTGGCGCCGGCGCCGGTGACAATGCCGAGTGTCCGCCGAAACGGGGGTGAAACGAATAGCCCCGCATGTTGTCAAGGCCATCGAAAGCGCCGTCGAAAAGGGCGTCCAGCAGAGCAGGGATGCGCTGTTCGGCTTCCCCGAATACCAGGAGGTCGACCGCGGGATGCTCCTCAAAGAACTCCCGGCACAGGTCGTCGGTCTTGAGGGTCACCTCGGGGCCGCCCAGGAAAACCGACACGCCGGGGATGGCTTTCTTGACGTGGTCGATCAGGTTGAAGTGAAGCGAGATGTTCCAGCAGTAGCAAGCAAGACCCAGCGCATCGGGTTTCAGACCGATGATGTCGTCGCGGATCTCTTCGGTGGTTTGCACGGTTGTGTTGTAATGGCGCGTGACCACCTCGAGGCGGTCGCGCGTCAGCTCCGCGCGCCGGAGCGCCGCGGCAATGTACAGGATTCCCGGAAGGTAGTGATAGTACTGTTCCCGGCGGAAGGCGATGTCTCCCCAGGTTCCCTGTTCGCATCCGGTATAGACGAGGACCACGCGCTTTCGGTCCATGGTGCATCCGTTCCGGCTTCAGCTTACTGGCGGAGGAAAATAGCGGTCGAGCCGTGTAAACAATGACTTGTCTCCCTCCAGCACGATCTTCTTCTGCATAAGCGCGTCCCGGACATTTACCTCTCGGGTAAACACGCCCGCCCAGACCGCGGTATCGACCGTCACGCGGAGATCGCAGCGCTCGGACGAAGCCTCTTTCAGTACGCATCTCCCATGGTCGACCGTAATCCGGAAATGCCAATCCTTGTCGGGGAAGTCGAATTGAAGCACGGCCTGCAGTTTCTTCGATGCTGCCGGATCGATGCTGCGCGCCATCTCGCTCATGAGCACGCGCACGTCGCCCACCACCGCCCGCTGCACTGCGGTAAGGTCGCGCGCTTCCTCCCCCATTGCCACCGCGTGTTCCCAATAGATGCGGCTGTATTTGAGAAGATGCTCCTGGTCGACCGCGAGGGGAAGCCGCACTTTTTGTTCGGTGTCCTCGCTGACCATGCCCGCGGTTGCGAGCTCCACACCCGCCCGCTTGAGCGCTGTCTCGACCATTCGTACGGTCTTTGGCTTTGCCAGCTCAAACTGGAGCAGGTAGGCCTCGGGACGGATCAGCGATGCGCACAGCCCGGCCTCCGATCCCTCGGCCATGAGCGCAAAGGTTCTTCGAAGCGCTTCGAAATTGTCGAGGCTCCTGAACGCGCCGGCCGTAATAAAACCGATCTTTTTGTCTTTCCAGCGCTCCGGGTACCGGATCCCGTTGCGCATATGTCCTTGCGGGGTTTCGTCGAAGTTCTCGGTAGTCAGGGGAAGCGTGCGTTCGAGAAACATTTTAAGCGTGCTGCTCATTGAATAGTAATACAGCGGGGTGGCATACAGAATGATGTCGGTGTCGAGCATGCGCTCAAGAAGCCCGGGCATGTCATCGCTGAACCGGCATCTGCCGGGCGTGACGGTCCAGCAGTGGTAGCATCCGATGCAGTGGGTAATGTTTTTTGCGACAAGATCGACATCCTCCACTTTTGCGCCGGCCTCGGAAGCACCTTCGGCCACCAGATCGCATACGCGCTGCGTATAGCCGCCCTTCCGGGGATTGGCCCGTAGCAGGAGTATGTTCATAGCGAGCCCTTCATCATCGCGAGAGTAAGCGAGCCCCTGGCCACGACCTTGCGGCGCACCGTGGCCTCTACATTGTACAGGAACAAGTCGCCGAAGCTCCTGTCGGCGCGGGCAACCAGCTCAAGGGTTTCGTCCGGGTAGGCTGGACTCACGAATTTCACATTGGCCGCAGCCAGGTAGAAGAGCTCCGGCGTGTCCGCGGTTTCGCCGCCGCGGGCCCGCTTGCTGAATCCCCACAGAAGGCCGCTGGTCTGCGCGAGAGCATCAACAACAAGCGCGCCCGGCATGATTGGCTTTCCCGGAAAGTGACCCGCAAAGAAGAACTCGTCCGGCCGAATATCGCGCTCGCCGGCAATCGACGCGTCCGGCGAGAACTTCGTAATCCGGTCGACAAACAGAAACGGCGGGCGATGCGGAAGAAGGCTCAGAATGTCCTCCATGCCGAACACAACCGGAGATGCCATACTATGTACCTCCCTCGCGGCGATCTTCCCAGACGGTCCCCCTGTCGAGCCGCGCGAGTTCCGTTGCCAGTCTCTGGCGCACCCGTTCCGCAAGCTCGCCCGCGGTTTCGTTTTCCTGTCGCATGACAGGCGCCAGAAAACGGACTCGATAGGTGAATTTCCGGCGGGGGAAGTGGCTGCCTTTTATCTTGGCCATGAACGGCAGGTCGCTGTGAACGACGACCGGAACAACCGGCACATTCGCATGAATCGCGATGCGGAACGCGAAGTCACGAAACGGCAGCAGTTTTCCTGATGCGGCCCGGGTGCCTTCGGGAAACACCAGAAGGTTCGTGCCGTTGTGAACAAGATCCCGGCAGCGTTTCAGCGCATCGGCAAGCGATTCGAGTGAGCCGGGATCGACGTTGACGAAGTCGAGATGCTTTACGAACGCCGAATACACGGGCTGGCGGGCGTAGAGCTGCTTGATGATCACGCCGGTATTCCTGATCACGCCGAGAAGCAGGGGGCCGTCAAGGCGCCCCCGATGGTTTGCGACGTAGACGACCGGTTCGTGAACCTGGGAGCGATGCAATCCGGAGGTCTCCTTCACGCGGTAGAGCTGCAGAACCGGCAGGTACGCGCGTGTCAGGAATGCGCAATAGAGCCTGAATATTGTGCGGAGCGCCTTTTTTCTGAGGGTGGGCGCGAAGCCGACTATCGCGGAGACGGGCAGGAGCAGTACCAGAAACACGACACCGCCCAACCCGTAGCCGATGTAACCCACGAGCGCGCGAGAAAAAGAGAGCCACCGCGGAGGATCGTGTCTGTCCGTCATGAACCGCCCACATGTCTGAACAGGTGAAAAATCGTACTAAAATACCCGATTGGATCGTTGCTGTCCAATCCGGCGCCCGGCCCCGTGCGCGCGCGGCGAACGATGCCGTGATTTGACAAAACCGGGCTATGAAGTACACAATAGAAGTGGGCCCGGGCCATGCCCGGGGTACCGACTCCAGAAAGGACAATGACCACGCATTCCCCGAAGCGTTCCAATCGACGGCGCAAAGCTTCCTGCCCGCTGGGTGAGGCAGCAGCAGAGTTTCTGGAGTATATCCGCAAACAGCGGGGATACTCCGTTCACACGGTATCGGCATACCGCGAAGACCTGGGCTTGTTCGCGGAATATGCCCGGACCACGCTGGGCGAACAGCCGCTCGAATCGCTGATGAAACAGGGTGTCTTGCGGTCATTTGTGTATTCGCTGAAAGATCGCGGCCTGAAGCCGCGCTCGATCGCCCGCAAGGTCGCCGCGCTGAAATCGTTTTCAAAGTACTGCGCCCGCCGGGGGCTCATTGATGCCAATCCCTCGCGGGCCCTGTCAACACCCAAGCTCGACAGGCCGCTTCCTGTCTTTCTCACCCGCCGGCAGGCGGACGACCTTGCATCACCTCGGCGCGGGACGGAAACCCTCAATGATCTGCGCAATGATGCGATAGTTGAGCTGCTTTACGGCACCGGCATGCGCCTGGGCGAGCTGCATGCGCTCAACGCAGGAACGATAGACCGGCGAAACGCGACGGTCCGCGTATTGGGCAAGGGGCGAAAAGAGCGGGTCGTGCCGATAACCGCCCACGCGCTGGCATGCATCGATAAATATCTGGCACAGCGGTCTGGCGGGGCCGCCGCTGATGCGCCTTTGTTCTGCAATGGCAAAGGGAAACGACTGTCACGCCGTCAGATAGAGCGTATCGTGGAACGCGCGCTGGCTGCGGTCAGCCTGCACAGGAAAAAAAGCCCCCACGTGCTGCGGCACTCATTCGCCACGCATCTCATGGACGGGGGGGCGGACATCAGGGCAGTGAAAGAGCTGCTCGGTCATGCATCCCTTTCCACTACCCAGGTCTACACGCACGTGTCCAAGGAACACCTGCTCAAAATCTACCGCCAGGCGCACCCCCGCGCCCGGGAGGATGCGCGTTCCTGAGATGCGGGGGACGGTCAGTGCCGTCCCCGTCGATGCCGGGCATCCCGGTGATGCTTTTTCCCCTGATACCATTCCTTGCTGAGAAGCTTCTCAAATTGATCGTCATCGAGCACCTTCTTGACCTCGAGGAGATGCTGGATGCGCAGCTTTGTCATTTTCTCGACCTGGTCGGCGGTTTCGGTCGCGTATGTCATGAGTTTCTTGCCGTCGGGATCTTCCCCGGCCAACTCCTCTTTCATCTTCTTGCGCAGCGCTTTCATATTCTTGATA
>WJMI01000221.1 GCA_014728015.1 Chitinivibrionales bacterium
ATGGGCTCTTGTATATCTATTATGGTTGCTGTGACACCTGTATCGGGCTGGCCACTGTGGGGTTGGATGAGCTTGTGGCGTTCGTGTGCGAGGACCATATTGGGGTCGGACCACCATAACACATTGAAACTTTGAGAGTTAAGATCAAACGATCCTGCGAGAGGACATAATTTTGAGGATAACAAGCAGATTTCCCCCCTTCTTTTTCCTGATTCTAAGGGCTTGGTCGGCATGTTGGGGAGCGGTCTGGAACGTCTGGTCGGATGGCCAAAGCCCCGTGCGGATGTCCTATATTTGACACCGATATGCCGCGCGCAAACCGTCACTACGTTCCAAATTGTGTCTGGCACATAACACATCGATGCCACGATCGAGACTTCCTTCTCAGATACTCTCAGGATCGTTCTTCATGGGTGTCCTGGCTTGCCGAGGCAAGAAGGCGGTACGGTTTGGCAGTACTTGACTACTGCGTAACGCACAATCACATTCATGTGCTTGTGTTTGACGACGGCCCACGTGAGACAATACCACAATGCATGAAGCTGGTAGCGGGCACTGTTGCCCAGCGGTACAATGAGCGTCGTGGCAGAAAGGGGGCATTCTGGGAAGACCGTTATCATGCAACCGCTATACAAACCGGAAATCATCTGCTCAATTGTATAGCGTATATCGACCTCAACATGGTTCGAGCTGGCATGGTGTCACATCCAAGCCAATGGCTCCACGGCGGATATAGGGAACTGCAGATGTTGAATGCAGAAATGCACCTCGATACCGTGCGGCTAATGCAATTGTGCGGCTGCACGACAGTTGAGTCCTTCAGAAAGCGTCATCAGAAAATTATCGAATCGGCCCTTGATACTGATCGCGGCTTGAAGCGCGACGAGCGGTGGAGCGAAAGCATTGCGGTGGGAGATGAGCCTTTCCTGGAGGGCTTCAAGGCCTCGTTGGGATGTCGGGGGAGAAAACGTGCTATCCAAAGCGTCCCACATGACGATGAAGACGAAAGTGGACTTGTTCTCCGTGAACCGGTGCAGTCGTACGAAGGGAACAATGAGGGGGCGTTTTGGGGAATTGCACGCTATTTAAGCGGTCAAAATTCGTACCCTTGGGAATAGAACTTATTTGTTTTCAACAAGTTATTGAGGTCCGACCCCATAACCCATTATTATTTCTTTTTCACTGATGCAACCGCTTGAGCATATAGAACGGGTACGTGTCGAACACATCACCGCCGCCCCGCGCGCGCGGATCGCCGGTGCGCGTCAGCTCCCGCATGAGAATCTCTGACAGACGGCGCTTGTCGGAGGCATACGAGCTCCGGCGCGCGACATTGACGAGCTGATGTGGATCGGAACGCAGATCGTAGAGCTCCTCGGCAGGACGCTTGGCAAAAGAAAGCTCGTATAGCTCTCGCAGATCGCCTTCGGAATATCGGTGGAGCATATGCCGCTTCGTGGGCGAGCGGTCGACATCCCGGTACTGCGGCGGGGTGCCTACCGGCCATCGCCCAGGCTTGAAGTTGCGGACATACAGGAAATTGTCAGTGCGTATCGCCCGCACGGGATAGCCCTTGAGCGTAGTGCCTTGTGCCGCGCTGTGGCGCTCCCGTCCCACAACGACATATTCGCTCCGTCTCCCGTTTCCGTCGAGCAGGCGCCAAAGACTCTTCCCGCTCATTGCCGACGGTGTCTGTACGTTCGCGGCCTCAAGGAATGTCGGTGCCAGGTCGGCAAGGTTCACGAAATCTGGAAGCGTGGTGCCGGCCTTGATATGGCCCGGCCACCATATCACCAGCGGCACATGGACACCGGGATCGTAGCAGGTGGCCTTGCATCGCGGGAACGGCATCCCATTGTCGGATGTCATGACTACCAGTGTGTTCTCCAGCTCGCGCCGACGGCGAAGCATCTCGAGCTGCACGCCCACGTCCCGGTCAAAACGGCGCACCTCAAAGAGATAATGCGCCAGATCATTGCGCACGGTATCGTTGTCGGGAAGAAATGGCGGCACGGAGACAGCATCCTTGTTGATACCGGGACTCAGACGGGATCGAGGGCCGTAGAAACGGTGAGGATCGCGGCTTCCGAACCAGAAGCAGAACGGCTTGTCGGCAGGGCGCTGCGCGAGAAAATCGCCGAAGGTTTTGTACTCCCTGCCGGCGGGATTACGTTTTCTCCCTCCCGGTTTCACCCGCCCGGGGCCCCATCCCTTGCGGCAGAATCCCACATGGTATCCGGCCCGCTCCAGCAGATCGGGGTACAC
>WJMI01000222.1 GCA_014728015.1 Chitinivibrionales bacterium
GGCATTGGGGGGGAACATACTTGCACAGACTTCTCCATATGTATATTTGAGTTCTACTCGGTCCTCCAAGTAGTTCTTCGCGCCAAGCGGGCATTGTACTGGAAGTGCAGAGGGGTCATGCCATGGGTGGGTCGCAACCGAACTCCGCAGAAGTAGTCGCCAGCCAGATAGAGCGGGATATGCCGTCATTTGAGGGAAGAACGCTTCCGCCCATGCGGGAGCTGTGCCGCCGCTACAATGTCTCGTACTACACCATGCTCCGCGCTGCAATGGTCCTGCGCGACAAGGGTCTGATATGGTACACGCAGGGAAAGCGCATGCAGATTTGCGGTCGGCGTGATGAACCCGAAACAACTGAAAACAGCGCCGTCACCGCTGTCGTTCAGTATGTCGAAGAAGGCATCAAGGAGGGGCGTTTCCGGGCCGGGCATCGGCTGCCGAAAATGCAGTACTTCACGTCAACGTGCAGGGTGTCACGCGACAAGGTCTGCGAAGCACTGCGTGCGCTCGAGGCCAAGGGACTTCTTCACAAGTATGCGAGAAAGTGGTTCGTGGGTCCTTCGCGCATCTCCGAGCCCGCAACCACCTTGCTTCCTCGCGACAGCGGCGGGAAGCCTGCCATTGTGCTGGTCATTCCCGACTATTTCAGGTTCCGATATTACTTCAACCACCGCAGCATCAGGGGCTTCTTCACCACCTTGCTGACGGAGCTCGAGCTGTTCGGGTTCGACACGATAATCGCATTTCGCACCCATTCCGTCGCGTCGGTCGCGTTCGCCTCGGGGATTCAGGAAGTGCGGACGGTGATCAGGGGCCTGGGAGCCAGGTACATAGGCTGCCTTCTCTGCGGGTACTCTCACGAGTTCCCCGATATCGAAGAGTGGCGGCAGAGCCTTGCCGGCCTTGGCAAGCCTGTCGGGCTGCACGTTGACGACTGCGACGATACCTCGGGGCTGCCGTCGCGACTCCCGTCCCCCTGTTTCAGGGTGTATATCAGTTTCGGCTGCGTGGTTCAGAACGCTGTCGATGTTCTCCACCAGCTGGGGCACCGCCGCATAGCGCTCATGGAGGACAAGGTTGTCAGTGACAGGCCGTGGATGAAGAAGCGGCGCAGCATCATCACGCGCGCTGCGGAATCGCTTGGGGACGGGATGACCGTGGAGACGGCAGTAATGCCCGAGCCGGCGGAGGACAAACAGAAACCGGACTCCGACCTGGTCAGCAGGCATGGCGATATCATGTTCGACCACATCGATCGGCTTCAGACAGAGATGGGCGTGGAGCGGGCGGCGGGGGAGAAGGTCATCGCCGCCATCGGACAACATCTCGCCGACGAGATGCCGTCACTGGAGTCATTTGTCAAGACGGGGCGGCATACGGCGGTAATCGCGGCCAACGACGAGGTGGCCGCGGAATGCTACCTCTGGCTTCGCTACACCGGCAGGAAGGTGCCGGGCGACATCTCCATGGTTTCGTTTGACAACAATCCGGATTTCGCCCTCTTCAGCTTTTCGACGTTCGACATGTGCCTGGAGAACCTTGGCTACCTGGTGGCCCATCAATTCATTCGCGACATTCCGGTGAAGAAAGATGCCAACGGCAACATAACCACCCGGCCTCGCCTCGTTGACAGAGGTTCCCTTGCTCCGCCGGCGTTACGGCGGCGGAGGTGAGAGAAAAGCCGATGCGTCCGCGAGTGTTGGTGCGCACCGGCTGATACGACGTAGCTCGCTATCGACCACCGACGCTTTGAGCCAGCAATCCCACCGTCTGCCGTTCTTCCTTCCGCATGGCTTTCTTGTAGCGTTGCTTGAGATCGGGGTCGCGTTCCACATTGCGCCGGATTTCGTCGTCCACCAGTTGCGCGAATTCCTCGAGTACTTCCTCCGCCGTCGCCGCATCGGCATCCAGGAGCTCTTTGTGCTCCCTCCACAGCTTCTCGACCCGGTACGGCGGTATGAACGGGCTGATCTCCTCCGGCTTCACCTCCGCCATTGCATCGGCCCACACCTTTGAGTCGGCGGCTTCCAGCCCCTCTATTGGCTCAGGGCCATCGGCGATTCCTGTCGGACCCGTGCAGTGCTCAACAACCGGCGCTATGGCATCATAGGTCCGATTGATCTGGCGGTTGAACGGCTTGCTCGCAAGGTACTCGAGGAACCTCAGGGCGTACTTCCTGTTCCTGCTTGTCCGGCTGATACCGGTGCAACGCGCGCCTCCCGTGTAGTAATGCCGCCCGAAATGAGGTGGCTCGACCACGCCGAGGTCGAACGGCGGCTTCTTGCCGTGTGCGATCATCTGCCGCGCATCGCGCTCGAATCCGACGAACCACCATCGGCCCGCCTGTGTCATGGCGAACCGCTTTGTGGCGAATATGTTGATCTGTCCCACGCCCCATCCGCCCGCTGTTGCGTGGCTCTCAAGCTCTGCTGCCGTCGGCATGACATGATGTTTCGCTCGGAGATTGTGGTAGAACTCGAGCGCTTCCACGGCTTCGGGCGAATTCCACGTACAGCGAGTGCCCTCCGGGCTGAACATCCTTGCACCGTTCTGCCGCATCATCATCGACGGTTCCACGCGGAGCAACGCATACTGCCGCCGCGCGTCGGGGCTTGCCCCCGCGAGCTTCCTTGCCACCTCAATGAACTCCTCCCATGTCCAGTCACCATCCGGATACGGCACACCCGCCCTGTCGAACATGTCCTTGTGATACAGTATCAGCTCCACGTTCACGTTGTCGGGGAAACCGTACTGTCGACCCTCTGACACGAAATTCGGCCATATGCCTTCCCAGACCACCTCCTTCGAAAACCCTTTGTCGCGCGCCACCTCGGTCACATCGAGAAGGATCCCGCTCGCAACGTAACGTTCGAGCTGGCTGGCCCCGTAGTAGTCGAACACGTCGGGCCCTGCCCCGGAAAGGGACTGCACAACGATTTTTCCGCGGTCGTAGTTCGAAGGGTCGATTCTGATATCGACTTCTTCGCCGTAGTGCTCCCTGTGCCATTGCCTGAAGAGCTGCATCTGCTCCTGCCGTGCGGGATTGTCGTCGGTTACCCACACCAACGTCGGCACGCCGAGCTTGTCGTCACGCGGCAGCGTCATGTTGGCGACACCCGACATAAGCACTGCTATTACGAAAACTGAGAGAAATACCCACTTCACGATGTCCCCCTGTGCTCTAGGTTTCTTTGCTCGCCGCGCAGACGGCCTTGCGCTCGGGTTCGGGCAGTTTCTGGGGGGGCGGCGGGGAGACATAGCTCACGCAACGAGGGCTTGCGCTGCCAGTCCCCCCGGCCACAAGAGTCTGTGTCAACAACCCAGGAACAAAAGGCGCAGGGCGCTCTACGGCTACCATTTGCGGGAAATCAGGGCTAACGTTGCCTGACTATCCGTTGGCTTTGCTGTGTCGCCCCTCCGGCTATCGTCAGAACGTACGCCCCTGGCGCCAGGGAGGCGCAATCGATTGAGAACTCCCCGGTGCCGTCACGTGCAGATGTCGGTATCGCTGTTCGCACCCGCCTTCCCTGTGCGTCCAACAGCACGGCTGTTGCCGGATAAGGCTGTGCGACTCGGCCGACGATTGTGTTCCCCTTTAACCTTGCGCCCACGCCGCGTTCCACGATTGTGCTGCCGCTGCGCTGCTCCCCGGCAACCGCGGGCCCGTCGTCAGGTGGAACTGTTCCCTGGTGCCCTCCGGCGGCGTCGGCAGTCAGGCACATGATGAGGGTGCCTTCCTTGACAACGATGCAATTCTCCGTGAACTGCGTGCCTGCCTGCTGCCAGGGGAAGAAACGCCAGTCATCGGCGTTGAGCTCCGTGCCGTCGAATTCGTCGGTCTTGGAAACGGTGAAATCGGAGTTGTCAGGGCCCTGGCCGGGCGTGTACTCAGAGTACTTGAACCACTTGACATACTGGTAGATAGGAAGCACCCCCTGGTCGAGCGGACCGCACCAGTTGGGGTCGCATCCACCCCATACCTGGAAGGCGATGCTGTTGGGCGAGGTCTGCATAGGCTCGATCCAGTCCTCCTCCACCCGACGATATTCGACACCGTCAAGCGACCACGATATGTACGTGGGAGTGGACTCGATAGCGTACGTGTGGTATGTTTCGTCAAGCCTGAAATCGAACTTGTGATGCCCCCAGCGATCTGCATGTATGACCCAGTAGCTCTGATCGAACGGCACGCCGTCGGCAAGGGAGGCATCGTCATATCGAATGCAATGAATGACTGTTTCGATGGTGTCGAGGCGGGTTCCAACTATTTCGATATCTATCTCGCGCCACCAC
>WJMI01000223.1 GCA_014728015.1 Chitinivibrionales bacterium
TCAGTTCGTCTGAACGGGAGATCTTTGCTCCATTTGGTGGAACCGTTGTTGCTGCCGACGCCTGCGCCAGCTGCCCCGAAGGAGATGGGAACACTCGAGGGCAATCCCTCGATTCCGTGGGTGCAACGTACAATTACGGGCTGGGAGCAACAGCAATCGTCGAGTTCGAGCTTTCGGAGATGTCTCCGGAGCAGCTCATCTCCCTGCAACAGGATGGGTATATCGAGTTGGAATTCCATGATGGTGTTCTCGTGCTATCCGACAGCTATCAAGGACATTCGATCTACCTCCTGATGGGGCATCTCGAGCCCGGATCTGTCGAAGACCTGACCCACGGCGTAATGCTTGATCCGGGCGAGGAGGTGGCCCTGATGGGAAACTCGGGCAACTCATCGTCGGCGCACCTTCACGTCGAGATGGCGATAAACCGCTCGGGTATTGAAGACACCGACGGTGAAAACATCTCGATATTCTTCTGGAACACAATTGCAGCCCGAGAGGGTCCCGGAGATCCCGGTCTTCGCATAAACCCCTTTAACCTCTTCGACTGCTACTTTCCCTCGCTGCACGGACCCCTTGCGGGGAGTCAGGAGTAAAATGACAACAAGTATCAGCGCATGATACGCGACCTGTTGGATACATACGCTGAGCGCGCACTCAGCACGTGACCTGACAAGCGGCCGTCCAATCACAAGAACCGGTCGGGGTCGGGGCGCTATCACGCGCCCCGTTTTTGCCTGCGAGCCGCCCCATCAGGCGTAATACGAAGACAAGCATGAAGCTGGTTCTATCCTGCACGTTGCCCTTTCCTGGGACGGTCGTAAGTACCGTCTAGACGTGTCTCCGACAGGAGCTATCGGAGGTTTGCCGTCTTGCCGGAGACAACTCGTCCGTCGTCGAGCGTCACACACCAGGTGCGTACTCCCGCAGCAATTCCCTCCCATCGCACAGCCAACTGTTCGCCGGTGACCGCATGCCGATGCCTGGCGATTTGCACACCGCGAGCGTCGAAAAGCCTCACAAGTCCATGACGAGCATCCAGAGAGGAAATCCTGATGCCCGATGAAGCTGATGTTACTGTGCATCCCGGCCCTGCTGCTGTTGCTCTTGTCCGATTCGCAGACTGTACCAGCGTTGCAGTTATCTCGTTGAATGGCATTGCGCTGCCATCCGCCAGCGGGGTATCAAAGCCGACCAGTGCGCCAATGGTAGGTGCAAGGTCTATCTGAGTCCAACGGGTCGTTTCAGTCACTCCTGCATCAAACTCAGGGCCAATGATGAGCGCCATGATATGGCGACATCCGTCACAGTCGCACCCGTGGTCCCTGAACCCGGTTTGAACCCCATCAAGATGCCTTCCATGGTCATTAGTCACGATGAGCGTTGTCTTGCCAGCATAGTGGGCATCCTGCTCAACAAAGCTCCATATCTCGGCCACCATGCTGTCAGCATCGTGTATTGCATTGACATAGCCGTTCCAGTCGCCGGTGTGCCCCATCTGGTCGACTTCCGGCAGATTCAGAATCGTGAGAGCCGGATGCTGGTTCGCGAGTACATCGAACAGGTTTGCCATCGCTTCAACATCGTCATAGCCGTCAACTGCGGCAGCCTTGACTGTGGCCGCGTACTGTGCCCCGTAGTCAACGTGCGTGCTGTACGACAGGATGTCGAGCTTGTCCTTGCCCAGCACGACCGCATTGTCTTCGGCCGGAGAAGAGAGCTGCTTACGGCGGTACTCGAAAATCGTCGGTTTGTCCGGGCGCTCGCTGCCGTCATTGGCCATGTATTGCCATGTTCCGGTCACGATACTGGAGTGTCCGTTGCAGGTCGATGTCTGGCCGTCGTTGTAGAAACTCGTGTAGATTGTGCCCAAGGGCCGCAGCTCATTCCAGATGCGCGGGATATACTGGTGGCCGTCGTCACCGAATGTCTCACTGTGCCGTGCACCGTCAATGACGGCAATGATGACATTTTCCGTGGATTGAGCATTGGCAACTGCAGCCGCCAGCAGTACCCAAATCCATTTCTTGGCAATGTACATTGTTTCCTCGCCCGCCTTATCCCTGCGCACCCGTCAGGGCTCGCCATATTCCAGCTTGGACACCGAAGCCAAGCGTCTGGTTCAATAAGATATACCATTTGGCGAGCAAGGGCGTGGTTCAAAACGCGTTTTCACTGCTGTCATGCCGTTGCGATGGCTGGTCTGTACCTGGTAATCGCTGCTTCGGCAGTGCGGACCGGCGCATTCTTCGTGGACACGGCAGGGGATGACAGCTACAGCGGCTTGTCGTTATCCCAGGCATGGGCCACAATACAGAAGGCCGCATCGAGTGTTCAAGCGGGGGACACTGTTCGAGTCATGCCGGGCACGTACTCAGGCCAGACAGTCATTGGCGCGCGCGGCCAGGAAGGAAACGAGATCGTTCTGCTCTCGGAAGACGATGGCGAAGCCAGGCTCGATGGCGACGAGACGGCGGGCTACGGCATCCGGCTGGAGAACGCGGCATACGTGGTGATCGACGGCTTTGAAGTAGTTGACTACACCAGTTTTGCCATCTGGATATCGTCAAGCAACAGCATCACGGTGCGCAACTGCCGTGTTTCCGGCTACGGCATGTTCGGAATATGGTCCGAGGACAGTTGCACTCATGTGATCATCGAAAACAACGAAGTGGAGGGCGGAAACGCTGGAAGCCATTCGGGTATATGGGTAGAGGAGACGAAGCACTCAAGCATTCATGGCAATGTTACTCATGGCGCCTTATCCAACGGCATTGGTTTGAGCCATGCTGCCGACAGCAACCGTGTTTTCCGCAATACTGCCTATAACAACTCCTGTGGGAGCGACCAGTGCTATGCGGGGATTGCGGTTGAAGTCGGGTGCCGCGACAATCACATCTACAATAACCTTATCTTCCGAAACTGCCATGCAGGTTTTCTCACCAACAGTCCCCGCTGTTTCGTCTACAACAACACTTTCTATGCCAACACAATGGCGAATGTGTGGTTTGTCGATTGGAACGGGAGCGTACCCGAGAGCTGTCTGGTTCAGAACAACGTGCTGTTCCATATCAGGGACGGCAACTATAATATCGCCCTGCAGCACTATGATGCCAGTTACGATGAATTTTCTAATGACTTCATGAAAAATCTTCACTTTCATACGGATGGATTATCGGCACGGCTTGCGCACGTGGACTGGAGCCAGTACTACGACATATCGCAGTGGCAGCAGACGTCCGCATCAACGGGAGAGTTCTTTGACGACCCGGGCTTTGAGGATACGTCTCAGAGCGATTTTCATATTGATTCGCTGAGCCCATGCTTCAACATGCTTTTCCGACTGCGTTGCGGCCGGGGGAGCTTTTCCGCAAAGTCAATTCGAACCGGGCACGACAACGTACCCTCCTTCTGTTAGGAAGGGGTCCCTACCATACATTGCTTCCCGGTCCGCATGGCTTCACGGCAATCGTGTATGACGTAATGGGTCGAAAATGTGGGACCGCTATTTGCGGCTCCAACTCATACAGAGACCCGGCACATAATCACTGGATCCCGGGAGCGTCGCCAGAAGCTCATGGGGTGCGAGTCATTGCGCCGTACGTCGGCAGGAGAAATGCCCCGCCACAATGAACAGCCACGGATATGGCCTGCATAATGGCCCGTAGGCATAGTTCACACCGGGCATCCGTTTCTGAATTGCCCCAAGAATCACAGGCCCCCGGCGTTGAAGCTCGGCAAGCTATGTGCGGAAGTGGCGGCAGGAAACGGTATGCGAGTGCCGGAGGTACAGCATGATGGCATTCAGATGCTCGTGCAGTATGACTGGACGCTGAAAGGGGAAGACAAGCCCTGCCACAACACTACGACTGAGGTTGTCAACAAGGGCGCATTGATGTTACCATTGATCACATAACAGCTATTTGTTCGGAAAGAAGCACGCCCCATGCTTGAATCTGGCAAGCATCAGCTGCTTGGGACTGCGGGCCTTTGTGTCTGGTTCTTCAGTCTCAGTGCCACGGCCGCCCTCACTCTGACCCATTCTCACTACTCTGCAGAAGCAAATAATATCAACCTCTGGTTCAGTGACAACATCGATGATGCTACCATCGACAGCACCGCTGCAATAGGGTTTTCAGCAGACGATTCCTCTCAGCACTATGTTTCATTGACAAACTGGTCTTGGAATACTGCCGGGCAGGTTAATGACAACATCTTCCAGATAGAGATTGATGCAGCAACAGCCGCTGAGATTGAGAGCCTGCCGGGTGGAACAACTCACCTGCCGGGTGGGGAAGGCCTGTTGAAGATCTCACTGCCGGCAAACCTGGTCTGGGACATCACAAATACTTCCGGCTCTGACCCCGTTAGTTTTGCTGACAATGCCACCCCGTTCTACGACGGGCCTAATCCCGGTGTGGGTGGGCCCGAATTCGATGCAAACAGCAATACTTTGAGACTGTGGTTTTCCCAGGCGATGAATACTTCGGGTACAAACTTGTCCGGGACCATTGGGTTGTCGGTTGACAGCGGACAGACCAATTCGATCGTTCTGAACACCCCCCTTTCTGTCTCATGGCCAGGGGACCCTCCGCATCACCTGGCCAAAGTCCAGCTTGATGCAGCACAGGCAACGACTGTAGAAAGCTGGCCCAATGTCGAAACCAATTTATGGCTGAAGCTCGACTCATTGGTGTTCTATGATACAGCTGGACGTGGGAACGAGTTGGTCGATTACCGTTTTTGCCATAGTGTCAGGTTCTTCGGCCCCGAGCCCGAGGTGGTTGGGGCCTGGTTCATGGCCCGCGAGGGTGTGCTGTGGATCAGGTTCAGCCGGAGTATCAGCGACAATCTCATAAACACGTCTGGTGCTGTCTCGCTTTCTACCGATGAAGGGACCGCCTATGCGCTGACAGTGGCTACCCCCTGGTCAACAGACACTACCGGTGCAGGGAATGACAGCACTATCGGCATTGTACTTGGTTCATCGCAGACCGCCACGCTCTCCTCCTGGCCCAACCTGGAAAGCCTGAAGCTGGCACTCGGTGATTCCGTCGTAACTGACCCGAGCGGTGCGTACGGCAATTCGGCGGTCGCCTACAGCGACAACGTACCTGTTTGGTTCAACCCACCACTGCCCACGCTGCAATCCGTTAGCTACTGCCCAAATCGTTCTTTGTTCATTATGCAGTTCGATCAGGCTCTCAGCGATGCTGCAGCAGATCTCAGCGGCAGCATTCAATTCAGCGTAGACGGTGGCGGCAGCAATTCTATCACATTGGCTACTCCATTGGCTCTCACAACAGGAGCCACATCCAACGATAACCAGGTGTATCTCACACTCAGCGACGCCGAAGCCAGTGTTGTTAATTCCTGGCCGAACAAAGAGACTGCCATGACAATTGCCCTCGATTCTAACATCGTTTGGTCAAGTGATGCCCGTTGGGGAAACTCCAAAATCGCCTTCGAACAAGGCTGGCAAGTCACCTGTATCGGGCCGATCTCCTTTATCAATGCTCTGGATATGAACGCTAACGGCCTTCTCGATGCTATCGGCTTCCAGATAGGTGACACCCTCAATCCCATCGATTGGACATCGGTTAGCGTTTCAGTCTATCTCGACAGCGAGAACAGCTGGCACATCGACTCGATAATTGAGCCAAGTCCTTTCAGTTTCTTTCTGCGCCTGAGAGAAGATTCCACCATTAACGGTGGCGGCCCACAAACCGGTGTGACACCCCGGGTTCGTTTCTCGCCATTTCCCGGGACTTCGCAGGATTTAGACACGATTTGTTCCGATGCAGCCGGGCCCATTGTCTGGTCCGCGGAGCTCGTACCAAGCGGAGGCGCATCAGGACAGCCGGAGCTGCACATAGCTTTGTCTGAGAAGGTCATGGCCGCGGACAGTACTCTGGTGTCCAATTCAGAGGAACCGTCGGCAGCATTTGTTCTCTGGGCACCCACCACCGACGGCACGCCCTGGCAACAGCAGGATTCCCTCCTGACAGCATCAGCCGACTATTTCAGTATTGGCGATTCGACGTTCATATTGCAGCTCACCTCGAACCATGGTATCAGCACTTCCAACTACCTGACACTGAACGCGAACCCGGCCCGGTTCATGGACTTGTCGGGGAATGGAGCGCAACCTCACAATATGCACAGAAAGATCACCGTGGCCGGGCAGAGCCAGGGTTCCGGTTCGACCGGGCAGAGCGAAGATATGGAGATGACGCTCAGCACGAACTCAATCTCTGCGACGGACTCCTATCATGAATCGTTCCTCATGGCTTATGACTACGACACGGCCACGTCGCGGGCCCAACTGGGCGGCGTCGTGGTTTCAGTGCCGGTATATCTTTCCGGGGAGTCCAGTAATATTTGGGTGGCAGCGTTTTCAGTCTACGCGCCCTCAGGTCTTCCTGTGTACAGCCGGTGCAGCAATGGGGATGTTGTACCTTCAGAATGGCGAAGCAACTGGGTCCAGGGCGAGCTCAAAGAGCTTCATTTCTACTGGAATGGTACGACTGATTATGATGAGCCAATGAATGCCGGACAACACCGCCTGGTGGTCAAGATTTCTGAAATCGTCGGCGATGAACAAACAGACCTATACACGTACACAGCAACGATAGAGAATCCGGAGGAAGATAGTAACTGCGGCAATTGCGGCACAGACGTTTACCTGGCGCTCATTCCGCCTGCTGGATTTGGTGTTGGATCTGCCATGAAGAAACGCCGGCCGCGCCGCCGCCCTAATCACTGTTCATAGAGGAGCCCAGGATGCGAAAGACACTCATTGTCTCATCAGCATTGGCCTTCATGGCACTGTTGCCCAGCTGCTCAAAGAAAGCTGGGGACACTGCCGAGCCGGAAGCTGTGCCGGACAAGCACGCGAAAGTCACGGAACTCGTGGGTGAGGCAGCCTTTCTCAAGGATGGCCAGACGGAGTGGGAGAAACTGAAGGCCGGGCGGAGGCTGTTTGATGGGACAATTGTCAAGTCGTTTGCCGAGTCCAAGGTCGAGCTTACCATACCGGGTCAGGGGGATGTTACTATTGGTGATGGCTCCATTCTGGCGCTTCAGTTCGAAGACATGCCTGATGGGTCAAAGCATACAGCAGTGAATTTGAAACAGGGGGCCATTCTCGCCAATCTCGGCAAGCTTGTTGACATGAACAAGAAGTTCGTGGTACGAACTCCCACGGCAACTGCTGCAATACGGGGGACCAGCTTTCGCGCTGAAGTCGACAAAGAATCCGGCAAATCCAATGTGATGGTGCTGCGAGGGCAAGTGGCGGTCAAGAAACGGACATACAAGCGCAAGGAAGGCGGCAAACTTGTTGCCGATGAGAAGAGCGCGACCAGGGCGATGCGGGAGTTGGATGAGGAATCTGCGGAAGACGTCGCCGCCGCGATGGCTGACCTTGGTGACGACTGGGAGCATGAAGTCGAAGTTGCGGCTCTCACGAAGGTTGTCAAAGTGGAGAAGGAGATAAGGGCGAAAGCTGCCGAGGAACAAATTCCTGAAGAAGAGGTTGAGAAGCAGATTGAAGAGGCCCGGAAGGAAATTGAGAAGAAGCTGGAAGTTATCGTAGATGCAGAAGAAGAGCAGCTCGTGGCCAAAGGGCTGGCTATCGATGTACGGGAAGAGGCTGTTGAAGAAGTGCGCGACGTTACTGTTGAAGATATCGAGAAGATGGAGGAAGAATTCTCCGGCGACAGGGTCGAGGAGGCTCTCGCCGCTGAAAAAATCGTAGAGGTTGCAAGCACAGACGAGGGCGCGGCCGGCGAAAAGCCTGCTGAAAAGCCGGAGAAGCCTAATACGGCACCTCAGTTCGTGTCTACGGCGCCTGGCAAAGCATATGTTGGAGCCAGCTACCAGTATGTCATTATTGGACAGGATGCCGATGGTGATGACCTGCTGTTCGACCTGGTGAAGGGACCCTTGGGGATGACAATTAAGGCGTTCACCGGCGAGCTTGCCTGGATTCCTCAGAAAGTCGGCAGAGAACAGGTCATTGTGGCGGTGAAGGATGGCCGTGGCGGGGCCGCACAGCAGGAGTTCTTTGTGGAGATCCATGAGGGGCTTGCGGGAGCTTTCAAATTGAGCCCGGACAAGGGCGACCTGTCCACGCGCTTTACATTTGATGCGTCGGGAAGCAGGGACAAGACCTCGAGTGGTACACTCAAGTACCGGTGGGATTTTGACGGTGACGGTGTCTGGGATTCGCCGAAAGAAGGCTACGCCGCGCGTTCCCGCGTCACACACTCCTTTAAAAAATACGGCGAGTATGCGCCGAAGGTCGAAATTGTCAATGCCGCCGGCACCACGCAGCTCATGTCCGCACGCGTGATCGTCGATGCGCTGCCGGTCGCAAGGCTCACCATTACTCCAAGCGATGCGGAGCCCGGCGCCACGCTTACGTTTGATGCTTCCGGCTCAACCGACGATGCAGCTCTTCACTATCGGTTCGACATGAATGGTGACGGCACGTGGGATGAGCCAAGGAAAGGCTACACACGCAACCCCGTCATCAAGAAGAAAATTCGCTCAAGCAGCAAGGCGACCGTGGTGGTGGAGGTGCGTGATTCTCGCGGACAAACTTCCACGGCTTCGGCGGATTACTCGGTAGGCTACCGGGCAGTGATCGAACTCGAGACCCCCGAGGCTGTCAACCTTGCCGGGAAATCCAGTTTCGTGGGGCGGGCACACGACAAAGACGGCACAATCCTCGAATATGCCTGGGATTTTGACAACAATGGCACGTTCGACTGGACATCGAAGGACAACGGCTCA
>WJMI01000224.1 GCA_014728015.1 Chitinivibrionales bacterium
GAAGAAAGTCCGCCATCGAGGGATATCGAGAGTATTGCGGCAGAGAAGTCCTTGCGTTGCGCCTGCCAGACGATCTCCACCGTATCCCCCACGCGATACGTCTCGCCACCCTCGGGCGCGAGCAGCGCACCCGCCCTGCCGGTCTGGGTCAACGTCATCGAAGCCCTCGCGCTCGGCGTACGCCCGTCCTTGACAGCGATGGCACATACCGTGGCCGAGCGGTCCAGAACGAACGGCCCATCGTATGCCGGCGACTTCTCGTCGGCTTTGGATCCGTCCAGCGTGTAATGAATGCTGGCGCCTCGAGTAGTAGTGTATATGGCCACCTCGGTCGACTCGGGGAATGTTGTGTCGGGTGCAACGATGTAAGGTCTTGCGACAATCTGAGAATCCGGCCTGAAAAATGCGCTCCTGGGCACCGGCTCGCGGGAAATCGATGCACTGGTCCATTCCAGGGCGAGGCTGTCACATCCGCCCGCATTGAAAAATGAGAGCCCCATTTCATGAAGTCCCTCCGCGAGGCCTATCGAGCCCTGCATCTCCCTGAAGCTGTGCTGACCGTCATTGGAGACGACAGCATACCCGTCGATGCTCAACGCGCTTCCGTCATCCGACCCGAGAAAAAACGTGTAGACCCCGTCGGCAGGGATGGATAGATAGCCCCCGAAATGCACACAGTAATTCTCGCCCGCGAAAGAACGTGGGAGAACGATGCCTTTTGCGCAGTCACTGCTGTCGGGCACTCTGGTGCGTATGTCCGGCACCGCCACAAACTCCCCCTTGAAGCATCTTCGCACGAGACCTGCAGAGGCGCCCGGAGCGAAGGTTGACCGGCAAAGCTCCCTGAACGCGATCTCTCTCACGGTGCTGTTCAGCTCGCTATCATCTCCGGCGAGCGCCATAACACTGAGAACCGTTTCTTCCTCGATGATCAATGGACTGCCATACGTTTTTGACGAAGATTTCGGTACCATGGCGTCCAGTGTGTATACAATCGGGCCATCGGCCCGCGGGACCAGCGTTACCTCGGCCCGGTCGGCGAAATAGTGTGTCCGTGCAGTCGGGGCGACCAGGTTGCCGTCTATGAACATTGCCGGAACGGGAGCCCTGCGTGGTTCATCGCCATTCTTCACCCACAGGTGCGTGCCCGCACCGCCGTGGGAGATGCGCAGCCAGCGATTGCGCGAGAACTGATACACGAACACGTGATGATCCGAGGCATTGACAAATGATTGGCAGTCCGCCACCGACGAACTGAGATAATCCGCGTGGGTCGACCATTCTGTCCATTGATGGTGCCAGAACTCCGCCGACGGATTGGGCAAATCACCCTGCCCTTCGACATGGATAGTATCGTGGTCCCGGTCCAGCCAGAGGTACGCGCGGCTGCGCGTTGTGTCCTGCGAGATAGAGGAATTGCAGGCGGCATCCTTGGCGAACCGCAGGTCTACTATGTCAACTACAGCATTCTGCGTGGCCGTCGGCTCGAGCTCGACCAGAATCTGGTATTCTCCCGGGCGCGCCCCGCACATGTATCTGCCGTCCGGCGAGCGCCCCCCGTGCAGCACCAGTCCTTCGGCAAGCACCTCGGAAGAACCATCGGGTATCGTGCTTCCGCGGACCAGCTTGCGGATATACGTGTCGCCCTCGACCAGGGTTTTGCCGCAGTCAAAAAATGAACTCGTCGTGGAGTCGAACATGCATCCTTCGGCGGCGTGACGGTTGGAGTAGATGATATACTCATCGCCTGTCTCGGGGTGCACCCACCAGCGCTGCTCGAATCCGCGTGCCACGACCGTATCTCCAGGACCGCCTTCAGTAGCATAGCATACGTGGATTTCGTCAACCGTGTTGTATGCCACGCGCGTACCGTCCGGGCTAATCATCGGATCGCCGATGAAACTGCCCGCGCCGCGGGCGGAGTCGGTGATGTGCTCTTTGGTGATTGTATCCTCAGCCAAGCTTATCACGTACAATGGACCGGTCGTTCCAAACAGCATGTTGGTCTGACCGCTGAAATCGAGCGTCTGGTGGATAAGCAACTTCGCCGGCCGCCCCTCAAAGAATTCAGCAGCTTCCTGCGGAGTGACGACTATTCCCGGAAGCGCGCCAGCTGGGGTGTAGGAAAAGCATGCCAGCAGGACGACCAGGCTGCGGCACAGATTGTCTCCGGACGCGGCGGGGGCTGGTTTGGGCATAGGGCGCCAAGACATTGAGTTGGGGTGCGATACTCGCCGGGATGACGATTATAGATTGTACCACCGGAAGGCGCCTGGTGTCAAGTAGGTACTATGGATCGTAATGTGGTGGGGTCGGACCAACCTTGCGGTCTATTTTTCAAGAACTTACACTTGTTTAATCGCTTAGAATCACGCTTAGAATACAATTATTTGCTCCAAATCCCACCTCTAAGAGCAGGCCCAATCGATGCCGGCAAGAGCATGTTTCGAGATATGCCGCTTGGCCTATCGTTGGCCGAGCATATGAAGCCCGGCTGTCTTTGCGGCAGGCTACCGCCTCCTCCGGTATTCAGGATGGGCCAGGCGGCCCGCCGGGTAGGATCCCAGCATGCGGTAGAACGAGGTTATTTCCTGAAGGTGCTGGATGGCGTTGCGCTGTGCCTCCGCATACGATTCTCCCTCGAGATCGAGATAGAACAGATACTCGAACCCTTTCCCGTGTACCGGCCGCGACTCGATCTTGAACAGGTTGATGTCTCGAAGCGCAAACACACTCAGGGCCTTGAATAGCGCACCAGGGATGTCCTTTGTCGAGAACACGATAGAGGTTTTCATTGGCCTACGCCCGGACTTTTTGCGCGCGGGCCTGCCGGCGAGAATAAGGAACCGCGTCATATTGTTGGGATTGTCTTCAATACGCTTCGCCAGGCATTTCATGTCGTAGTCGATCATGGCCTGCATGCTGGCAATCGCGGCGGCATCGCGCAGCCCGTGGTCGCGAATGAGCCGCACTCCGCTGGCCGTGTTGGAAACGGGAATCGTTTCGATATTCGGGAACCGGCGCAGGTATCGCCGGCACTGAACGAGCGCCTGCGGGTGCGAGTAAATGCGGCGTATGCTCCGCCGGGACACCCCCGGATTGGCAATCAGATAGTGCGACACGCGCAGAAGGATCTCTCCCGCGATAAACAGCCTGTTTTCGAGCAACAGGTCGTAATTGTGGTGAATACTTCCCGCCTGGGAGTTCTCGATAGGAATAATGCCGTACGCGGCTTTCTGCTTCTCGACCGCCTTGAACACATCGGCGAACTCCGGCACGGGCAAGGGCCGGACCTTCCGGCCAAAATACTCGACCGCGGCCAATTCACCGAAGGCCCCCCGCTCTCCCTGGAATGCGACTACCATTAGAACACCCTCCTGATGCCCGCGAAATGTTTCCGGTAATACTCTGTGTCAAGGGAGCTGTATATTACGCCGCGCGACCTGCTCGCGTGGGCGAACCTCCCGTTGCCGGCATAGATCCCCACATGGTTGATCCTGTTGAGGAAACCTCCCCTGAAAAACACCAGATCGCCCGGCCGCGCCCGTCCCCGCGGCACCGGCCGGCCCAGCCTGCTCATGGCCCGAGACGACCGCGGCATCCGCGCCTGATTCAGCTCGGTAAACACAACGTTGACAAACCCGGAACAATCCATCCCCCGGCGGCCCTCACCGCCATACCGGTACGGCGTGCCGAGGTACTTGTCGATAATCGCCGCAAGTCGATCCGGTGGTACCCGGTAGTGCCGCCGGTAGTCCCAGTCTCGCGGCACTGTGTACGAGCCGCCGGACTGCTTCCCCGCGCGCGACGGCCGCGTGTAGCGCACATGTGAGCTGACACAGCCCGTGCTCACCATCGTGCCGCATACCAGAAGCGCCCCGATGACCCGCGCCGCGCTCCTGCGCCTTGCGCTCACCCGCAAATCCCCTCGTACCGGCCGAGTTTCTGCGCGGCAAATGCCAGCCGCAGCAGAGTATCCTCGCGCCACTTGGGGGCCATGAATTGCGCGCCCACCGGCAGGTTCCCGTCCTTGCCGCAGGGAACGCTTATTCCCGGAACTCCCGCAAGGTTGGCGGACACGGTATAGATATCCGTCAGATACATCTGAAGCGGATCGTCGCATTTCTCCCCTATCTTGAACGCCGCAGTCGGCGCCACCGGTGATATCACCGCATCACAGCGCTCGAACGCCCGGTCAAAGTCGAGGCCGATGAGCGTGCGCACCCGGGCCGCTTTCAGGTAGTACGCATCGTAGTAGCCGGAACTGAGCACGTAGGTCCCCAGCATGATCCTGCGTTTCACCTCGGCCCCGAACCCTTCTTCCCGTGTCGTGCGGTACATGTCCGCCAGTCCGCCGGCAACCGGCGATCGATGGCCGTACTTGACGCCATCATAGCGCGCCAGATTGGAGGATGCCTCGGCCGTGCAGATGATGTAATACGTCGCTACCGCGTTGTGCACATTGGGGAGCGACACGTCAACTATCTCCACCCCCGCATCCCGCAGATTATCCACCACCGTTTCGATTGCTGCGCGAACACCGCCGCTCAGACCTTCGCCGAAATACTCGCGAGGTACGCCGACTTTCATGCCGCGAACATCGCCATTGTACAATGTTTCTTTGTTCTCGAATATCTTTCCCGCGCAGGTCGAGTCGCGATTATCGGGCGCGGCTATCACCGACAGCAGCAGGCCGAGGTCGCGGACATCCGCGGCAATCGGGCCGATCTGATCGAGTGATGATGCAAACGCGACAAGCCCGTACCGTGACACGCGGCCATAGGTCGGCTTCAGCCCGGCCACACCGCAATGACTGCAGGGCTGGCGTATCGACCCGCCCGTGTCAGAGCCCAGTGCCGCGGCCACCATGCCGGCCGCAACCGCCGCGGCGCTTCCCCCGCTGGACCCGCCGGGGACGTACGCCGGATCGTGCGGATTGCGCGTACCGCCCATCCACGACATCTCGGTACTCGAGCCCATGGCGAACTCATCCAGATTGGTCTTGCCCACCACGACCGCGCCGGCACGCTCGAGCGCCTCGACCACCGCGGCATCGTAGGGCGGCACGAAGTCTTTGAGCATGCGCGATGCGCATGTGGTAGCACTATGGCGCGTGCAGATATTGTCTTTCACCGCCACCGGCGCTCCCGCAAGCGGCATGCGCGCTTTGTCCTTTTCCGGAAGCGCATCGATTTCTGCCGCGCGCGCAAGTGCGGCCCCGGGCGCGGTCGAGACAAACGACCGGATGTCCCCGTCCCGTTTCTCGATTCGTTCGAACACCGTCCGGCAGGCATCGACACTCGATACCGTGCCCGCGCGGATTGCCTTCACCAGGGAATGCAGGGATTGGTCCGGCGCCATCTTTACGATTTCGTCTCAGGGAATATGCGGGTACGCATCCGCCAATGCACGGGCGATCATCGATACCAGCGGAAGAAATACAAACTCAGGAAAACGCCGGCCACCGACATGAAGCTGAAGCTCACCTGCAGGCCGAGCTGGAACTTGATAGCGCTCAGATCGAGCATCAGCGGGGACAGCGTTCTCGGCGGCCGTTGCGCGTTGGCATCATCCACACCGACAACAATGCCCTTGCGATCGCCGAAATCGCCGACACCGAACGTGACATTCGTGGTAAAAAACGTTTTGACCACGTTGTTCTCACCGGGAATCAGCGCCCGGATAAGCGAGTTGAAATACGATCCGATGATGATCCCCACGATAACCACAAGAACGAGCGTCCAGAAGTTCTTTTCTTTGAGAGCGATAGCCATGCCGTCCTCACTTTCCCGCCGAGTGCCGCGCTGCGCTTGACTCAAATATACTATTTGATGAATGCCGTGGTTTCGCCTCAGCGGCGCCGCCGATGCTCTCGCAGTGTGAGGTCCCGCGCAAGCCTGCGGCCGTTGCGGACAATCCGCATGCGGACGGTATCACCCACGAAATAGTCGAGAAAGAAACCTTCAAGATCGGCATGCGTGCGCACCTTCCGGTCTCCCATCGCGACGATCACGTCGCCGTTTTTCAGGCCGGCCGCCGCGCCCGGACTTCCCCGCTGAATGTCGGTGATCACCACGCCGTTGATGTCCTTGACGCCGAGTGTCAATGCAATCGCCCGATCGATGTCCTGGACCGTAATGCCGGTCCATACCTGACGGCGTCTGCCGTACTTGAGGAGCTCCCGCACGACCCGTTTGGCCCGGTTCGCCGGAATGGCGAATCCTATCCCGATGGATCCCCGGTTGCGGCGGCTTCCCGTGTAGATAAACGTATTGATTCCCACTACCTGCCCGTGCGCATCGATAAGCGGCCCCCCCGAATTGCCCGGGTTGATCGCCGCATCGGTCTGTATCATGCCCTGGTAGTATACGTCTTCATTGGGAGCGAAGTTCCTGTTGAGGGCGCTGATCACGCCGACGGTCACCGTGGGACGCGGGTCGTTGAAAAAATTCAGGAAGGGGTTTCCGATTGCGATGACCCATTCTCCGATAAGCAGCTCATCGGAATCACCGAAGGTAACAGACGGGAATCGCTCCCCCTTGGCGGCGATCACCGCAAGGTCCGAGTACGGGTCGCGGCCCACGACCCGTCCCTCCACCTGCCGCCCGTCGGGAAAATTGATATGCAGGCGTTTCGCCCCCTCGACGACATGATTGTTCGTCAGAATGATACCGTCTTTGTCGATAATAAAGCCCGACCCCATGTTCTCCACCTCGCGATACCGCGGGACCAGCTTGGGCGCGAAGAACAGGTCGAAGAAATCCTCGTAGTAGTAGGAGGATCCCACCACCTGAAGCTGGGTCACGACAATGCCCACCACGCACGGGGAGACCTTCTCGGTGGCGGCCACGATGGCGCTGCGGCGCGACACCGCTATCCGCGCCTGCACGTCGCCCGTATCTGATTTCGCGGCGGCGAGGGGGACCACCGGGACGGGCGCCGCTCCGGCCGGCGTTTCGCCCGACGCCCGCCGGCGGTAGAGATGCCGCACAAGCTCCCCGCCCGCGATCACTCCGATGAGGATTCCTATCACCACCAGCAGCAGGTAGATGGCCGTCCGTGTTCCGGTTTTCATATCATTCACACCTCTCTGTAAAGCACGTTTTCGAGCACCAGCCCGTGCGCGGGGGCGGTCCTCCCGGCGCGCGCGCGGTCCTT
Source organism: Chitinivibrionales bacterium (assembly GCA_014728015.1). Taxonomy (GTDB): domain Bacteria; phylum Fibrobacterota; class Chitinivibrionia; order Chitinivibrionales; family WJMI01; genus WJMI01. Next base: position 7,159 of record WJMI01000224.1, read on the forward strand.
GCTTCGAATGATCCCCCTGACAGTATCATCCAGCGCGCCCCGGCCGATATCGACAAGCGTGCCGGCGATCGAGCGGACCATTTTGTAGAGAAACCTGTTCGCCGTAATGGTCAGGACGCGCGCCTCGCCGTGCCGCCGCAGGCGCGCCTCGTGCACGGTGCATACCGTGGTTTTCGCCCCGTGGTTCGATGCGCAGAACGCCCGGAAATCGTGACGGCCCTCGAGGAGGCGCACGTTTTCCGTTACGCGTTTCCAGTCCACGCGGTGCGTGACCAGCCATGCCCGGGCATCACGCAGTGGTGATTTACTCGTGATAATCGTATAGCGATAGCATCGTCGCCGCGCGGAAAACCGCGCGTGAAATGAATCAGGCACGCTCGCGAAGTCTCGGACCGCGATTTCCCGCGGCAGTATGCCGTTGACCGATCTCTCGCATTGCGCGATGTCCACGGTCTCCGGCAGATCCACGTGCGCTCCCTGCGCGGCCGCGTGCACCCCGGCATCCGTCCGTCCGGCCCCCACCACCGTGCACTTTGCCCTGACCGCTGTTTTGAACGCGTGCTCCAGTATCGCCTGCACCGTGCGCGTATCGCGCTGGCTCTGCCATCCGGCAAACGGCGCCCCGTCGTATTCGACCCGGAAGAACCAGCGCACTAGATGCCCCCCGCATGTTCATACTGGCCGATGCGCACGATCTTGTAGCAGAGAAGCTGGAGCGCGCACTTGTCGGCATCGGCGCGGCCCGTCTTGATATCCACGTCGAACCGCCGCAGCCAGCCGAATATCTCCGTAAGCTGATCGTCGGTAAATGAACGCGCCTGTTCCACTGCCCGCGAAAGGATGATTACCGGATAGGCCTTTTTCGCGGGATCGTCCGGCTGCAGCATGCCCGCCGCGACCCCGATCTCGTGCGCCAGCTCGTTTCGGGCCTCGTACGAATGCCTGGCGTTGAGATAGCGCTTGACTGTGTCCGGATGCGCCTTGGCGTACGCCCGTATCCGGAACAGGCCCCAGAAATGCCGAAATATCACCGAAAGACATGCCGGCGCGTAGAAAGTCGAGGCAAAGAGAGAATCGAGTATCTCAAGCGCCCGGGGGTAGTTGCGATTCCCCAGAGCCCGCGCCAGCTCGAACGGGCTTTGCGTTCGCGTTGCGCCGCAGATGCTTTCAATGGCGGGACGATCTACCGGCGCATTGGGCGGCAGGTGTATATCGATCTTCTGGAGCTCCGAATACAAGGTATCCAACTCGGTGCCGACACACTCGACCAGGAATTCGGCATCGGGCCTGGCGATGGACCGGTCGAACAAGAGCGGCACCTGCGTGGTAAGCCATGCCGGGATCTTGTAGTCGGCGGGCCGGTCGAATGTACGCACCGCGATGCGCGGATCCGCCTTCCTCGACCGCGGCTTGATCCCCAGCGATTCGAGGTACGTTCCCGCCTTTGCCTTCCCGCGAAGGTTCTCGTCGATTTCGATGATGATATACGCATCGGGGAGATCGTACCTGATGATGCGCGCCAGCTCTTTGCGTTCCTGCTCGGAAAGCTGGTTCGCGTGACGGATGTGAAATATGCGGGTATCCTGGAACAGCGAGGGTGTGATGATGCGGGCCGCGAACTCGTCGAACCCCTCGGCGGACGGGTCGAAGCGCTCCTCCACCACGTCCCCTGCCGATGCATAGACCGCCCCCACGATTTCGCTCTTCGCCTTCTCGCGGCCGATCGAATCATCGCCGGAAAATATGGCCACGCGCGGGGGCGCGTCGGAATGCTTATCGGATCGCTTCTTCACGATGTGACAGATACCCTGTTCTTTCCCCGCTGCTTGGATGCGTACAGCGCGGCATCCGCATCGCCGATAAGCGCATCCTTTGGCCGGGAAGATGCACCGTCGTATTCGGCAATGCCAATGCTTATCGTATACGGTATCTGCTTCTGGGAAAACGAAAACGGCTTCGCGGCGACCGCGCGGCAAATGCGATCGGCCAGCGTCCGCCCGCCGTCAAGCGACGTATCGGGCATCACCAGGGCGAATTCCTCGCCGCCGTATCTGGCGACCATGTCCCCGCGGCGGTTCTGCAGGGCAATTCGGCGGGTCAGATCGATCAGGACGGCATCCCCGACAAGATGCCCGTGCGTGTCGTTGATCTTCTTGAAATCGTCGATATCGATCAGCCCGAGACATACCGAGCGTCCGTACCGGTCGGCCCGCGCCATCTCCCGCTCGAGCGTCTCATGGAACATCCGATGGTTGGCGATGCCGGTGAGGCTGTCGGTCCGTGCCTGGAGCTTGGCCTGCATGTCCCGATAGCCGTGCTCCACAATCGATGAAATCATAGAGGCGAACACATACATGAACTGGCCGCGCTCGGCATCCGGCGCGACGCCGGCCTCAAAGAAGGCGGCGACGAATCCGATTGTCTGTCCCAGCACGTTCATCGGAAGGCACTGCGGCGCGCCGAGCAGCCGCTCCCCCGGGCCGTCCTGCCTGCCGTTGTAGACAACCACCGGGGTGTCGCCCTTCTCCACCGCAACGCGATCCAGAATATCGAAATTCGCGTCCCAGTGCGCGAGTATGGTGTCGCGCACCTGCTCCGGGGCCATCTCGCCCTGTCGCGGCATGGCGAATACCTCGCAGAAGTCAAGAAAGTGCACGCCCACGACACACAGAAGCGATCCGAAACGCTCATTCGCCTCGTCAAGGACAATGCGCATGATTTCGGGCACTTCCAGCGGCAGCATCAGTTTCCGCGAGAAATAGTAGAGGTTGGTGATATCCCGGAGATGACTCTTCACTTCAGGTGTCACCTGGTGGGACTGGTCCATCAGAAGCAGGCTTTTGAGGTGGAAGACCCGCGATGCCACCGCGCGCTCTACCTGGGCCGCAAATTGCTCCGCCGAGAGCGGCTTGGTAAGATACGAGGTGACCCCGAGGTTGATTGCATCCGATGCGGAATCCATCGACGCATAGCCGGTCACAACAATAACTTCCGTGAATTCATCCCGCTGCTTGGCGGCCCGGACGACCTCCATGCCCCACTGGTCCGGAAGCTTCAGGTCCGCGACCACCACATCGTAGCCTGTCGAGCCGATACGCGCAATAGCCTCGCCGGCCGTAGTGCACGTATCGATATGCGCGTAGGTTCGGGATAGGACCTCCTGCAGAAACTCGCAAATGCTGACCTCATCATCAACGATAAGAATGCGGGACTCTTCCGGTCTGGTCACCGGCTGCATATTCATCCGACCGACTCCCGACTGTTCAAAATGGACAAAAAAGCCGACAATTCACCACAAAATAGTAATTCCCGTGGCCATGCGACGGACGCTTTGCATGCGTACGGACTGCTGCCACCCTGAAACCGGTCAGGCTGATGCGCCGTTTCCCAGGGGCCGGCATATTTGACTTCATCAACCACTCAAGCTATTTTTGATGTCCCCGCGGCGGGAAAGTATGGAATTATTCCCTATTAATATGCCGGCATGGTCCAGAACTCCACGGTGATAAATCGTTTCTGTTTGCTTGCGGCTGTTGCGGTGC
>WJMI01000225.1 GCA_014728015.1 Chitinivibrionales bacterium
ACTCAAAAGTGAGCGTGGACGTGCCGCTGCCCGATACATAGCCCGCCCCGGCATCGGTTGCGCCGGTTTCCAGGGTAAGGCCGGGCGCGCCCGTGACATTCACCGGTTCGTTGAACTGCACGGTCACCGAGACCACCGCGGCAATGCCGTAGGTCCCGTTTGCCGTGGAAGCGGTTACGCTTGCCACTGTGGGCGGATCGGTGTCGACCAGCGGCCCGATCGTGACCAGGGTCTGGTCCTGTTTCTGGTTTTCGTATGCGAGCTTGTTCCAGTCCGCGCTTCGTACCACGTTCTCCACGCGGACTTCATCGATAATGCCCAGAAACGCGGCATCATTTATTGTGCCGCTTCTTCCGATAAAATTGTCGTTGCGGGTCACATTGATCGGCGCGGCCACGCCGCCTGTTCCGGCCTGCGCGCCGTTTTTGTACAACACTCCGTTGCCGGATGCATCAACGGTTGCCACGATATGGTGCCACTGGTTCCAGGCATTGTATCGCGTGCCCGCATAGCTCCACCCCGTAGTGCGCGTTCCCAGCATGAGACTGTCTGTCTGCTGGTACTGGCTCAGCTCGACAACATTGTTCTGTCCTGCCTGCTGGAGTGAAATGAGCCGGGTCCACCAGGATGCGCCCGCGGGTTTTACCCACGCGCTGAGCGTGATGCCGTTGGGCCACGATGCAAACCCGTCGGCAAGCTCAATCCACGGGTTCGACTCCTCGGGCCCGCCTTCGAGGCTGTCGGCATTGCCGATAATGCCGTTTTCGGTGGGCTCGTTGCCGCTGTAGTGCCGCGGGGTGCCGTCGTAGTTGTTGGCCGTGGCATCATAGCGCGTGCCGGTGCCGCCTTCGGAAAGGTGCCATACGCCGGTGAAACCGCCCGAAGTCGTGAAAACCGGTTCGCCGCTGGACTTGGAGGCGGCATCGGCCTTGCCCCAGTGCATCACGATATACTGGGTGCTGTTGTTGCCGTATACCATATCGGTTTTCACCCAGATTCCGGCTTCCTGCGTGGCGTTGTCCCACGTATCAATCTGGTACGGAAGGTGATCGCCGGTGGAGTTCGAGAACCGAATGTCCACGCCGCCCCACTTTGCCTGGCTGAAATCGAAATTGGAGGAATTGAGCCTGACCAGCACGGGAAACCCGGTAATATCGGAAGACACGTCCGCCCCGCCGGCCGAGGTATTCAGTGTCACGTTGGTGCTGTACGACCACAGCGAATAGTTTTCCTGGTCCATGGCGGCGCCGAATTCCACCAGGCGGTTGCTCGAGATATCCGCGGGCTTCTGGTTATTGTACGACAGCTTGATCCAGTCGGTGGAGCGCGGTGATGTGGATATGCGGAGCTCGTCGATGCGGCCCTTATAATGATTGTAATAGCTTCCGCCCTGCTTGAGCACGCCGATATTGCACTGGTCGAGGCCTGTTTCCTGGCGGCTGTTTGCATTTGTGGGCGTCCCGGAAAGCGAGCCGTTCAGATAATAGGTATGCGTGTTCCCGTCCTGGACGCACACAACGTAGTGCCACTGGCCAAGCGATGCTGTGGCATCGTTTTGCGTGTATTCCGGGCCGCTGGAGCAGTTCTGGTCGCGCCACCGGTGGCCGAACCGGTTGTCCTTGTACTGGACCTCCCATATCGAGCACCCCAGCGAGCTGTGGCCCTCGGCATAGAATGCGCCGTAGTTCTGGTCGGCCCTGATCCACGCGGCCACCTGGTGCCCGCCCGCGGGCGAATATACCGGGACCCCGCTACTTTCGCTGATATCAATCCTGTCGTTCCCGTCAAGGTAGCGGCACTTGCCGATAGTGGTGGTCGTGGCATCGACCGCGCTGCCGTAGTTCGTGCCGTCGTTGCCGTTTGAACTCGCATCGCCCAGGTCGTCTCCCAGATGCCACACCGCGGCGAAGCCGTTGGATGCGGCAAACACGGATGCGGCATCGGATGCATCTGCGGCATCGGCCTTGCCCCAGTACATCCGTATTTTCTGGGTGGAATTGTTTCCCTGCACGCTGGGCACGAGCACCCACACCGCGGCCTCTTGCCCGGTCGCATCCCAGTGTTCTATCTCATACGAAAGCGCGGTGTTGCCCGTTGCATCGGAGAACCGAAGGTCGGCCCCGGCGGCAAGCGCCTGGCCAAAGTCGAAATTTTCTGAAGTCAACCTTACCAGCACGGGAAAATCGTTCACCGTGCCGGACACGCCCGCCCCGCTGCTTGTCGTATTCAGGGTGAGGTCCGTGTAATGGTCCCACGCGTCGTACGGCCCGCCCAGAGCAAGCCCGAAAACACCAATAACCACGGCACATGCGTTCAACAGTTTGTTCTGCATATGGGTGTTGCTTCCGTTAAGAAAAGTTTTCCCGGAATAATCCACCATCAATCATCGGGCCGAATAGACCTGACCTCGAACGATCGAACATCCAATATCCAACATCTCCCATCGCGCCGCCCCCAGCAGCGCCTAGTTCTCAATCTTGGCCACCCTGTTTCCGGAGGCATCGTATATCATTTCAACTTCGGAGAGCAGGAGCTGGTCCATGGTAAACCCCTGCCCGGTTATCAGGTAGTCAATCTGCGCCACGACATGCTCGCTGATCGGCCCCACGAAAGAACCGTCCTCCCCGATTGCGGTCAGCCCGTCGATAACATCGTCGCTGTAAAAACTGAACCGTATCGGCATATCGCGCCAGTCGTACTCCACCACCATTTTCTTTTCTCTGTCGAGCACCATGTTTCCGTTGTAGTCGTATGCATAGTCCTCGGCATTGTCGTTGGTCAGGTTCTGCAGCCTGCTTGTCAGCCTGGTGTTGTCCGGGTCGGTTTCATCTCTGTAGTACTGATAGTGGTAACCCTCAGCAGGGACCCGGCTGCCCTTGGCCTTTTGATAAAATCTTCCCGCCGGGTCGTATGACATGGCTTCTTCCAGATCCGACGAAGAAGGATAAGGTGGATCGGGAAAACCGGTAAATTCGCCGCCGCTTTCGAGTCTTACCGCATTGAGCCGGTTTGCCTTGTCATAGTTGTAGTGATAGAATACCCTGGCGATGTCACCTGCATCCCTGTAGTACTCGTAGCGCGCCATGCTGATGTTGCCGTTGTATTGCGCATCGAATTGGCCTGCCACGTCATAGGTCATCTCTTCGTAGAATTTGCCCCTTACGCTGGATTGCGTTGGGGCGCTTTCAACGACCTCCAGCCAGTCGCGTATGTTGTAGCCATAGTCTACGTTGCCGGCGGCGGCGGCCTGCGCTTCGTTGTCGTGAAACTGCCTCCATGCCAGGAGCCCTGTCGGGAGGTAGCCGTATTTGACCAGCGGCTGGTTGGTTGCCGGATCGTCCCCGTCCCCGCCGACCCTCTCCAGACGGCCGTCGTCATCGTACGAATAGGTCCGGACCTGGGGCGCCTGATACCCGTTCTTCCACCGCTGCTCGACCATGCGTCCCTGGAGATCGTATTCATATTCGAATGTCTGAAGCGGCACGCCCGGGATCTTTTTGTATTTGACATCAATACGGCCTTCATCGTCGTAGCCGTAGATATCCGCGACCCTCGTTTGGAGGTTGCTCTCTGGATACGCGATATCAGCCACCAGACGGCCGCGGGTATTGGCAAGCGAATTGACTATGGTTGCTGGATTTGCCATGTCGAGTTTGTAGATGCTGAAATCCTCGACCGTCAGGTCATCGTAGACCTTGGCGATCCTGTGCGAAAACCCGTTTGGGAAGGTCTCAACCCAGTTGATGGCCTCGTCACCGGTAAGATTGTCGAAAGCATAGTCGCCCGTCAGTCCCTTGGCCACGCCGATGAACCGGAGCCTGCCGAGCTTGTCGTAGTTGTAAACAAGGTAGCCGTCCATGCTTCCCGGCCCGTAGATGTCCCTGAGCGCAGCCGGCTCCACGTACCGGAGCCTTCCGCCGGAATCGTATTTGTACCTTGTCGTGCCGCCGTCAGGACTGGTTTTTTCAACTACCTGGCCCAGGGTGTTGTACTCATAGGTGGTTGCGGACAGGATCTCGTGGTTATCGCCGTTTCTCGGCGCCTCCTCTCTGAGCACGTTACCGAGTATATCGTGGTAGTAGTTGGCCACGATTTCTTCTTCTGAAGACAAAGGATCTACTTCGCTCCAGGTTTTTACCACGTTCCCGAAAACGTCGCGGATTTCCTGCGCAAACTGGTTACTGTTCGGCTGTTTTGTTACTCTCAGGAAATGAGTCGGATTTTCCGGCAAATCCACCGTACTCATGTCTCCAAAAGCGCCGGGCAATACAAAGCCGCTGTCGTCAACGTCATCACCCGGACAGCCCCCTGGATCGCCGCATATAGCGGTCCCGAAATGCCAATTCACCGTGG
>WJMI01000226.1 GCA_014728015.1 Chitinivibrionales bacterium
ACCCGTGACCCCGGCATCCTCGTCGAGCTTGCCGAACGGAATCGCGAGTTTCCCGTCAACGTAGATCCCGAGCGGCACCACCGGGGGTTTCAGCAGAAATCCGAGCACGATATTCATGCCGAAATGAGGGGTGAACAGGCGCGCCATGATTTCATCGATAATCTTTTGCGATGTTGCCGGGTCCTGCATGACCGCAACAACCTGCGCGACACTCATGTCGCCGGTCAGGTCCGCGCCGACCGCATCGTCGACCAGGCCTGCGCTGATAACCGGCGTGGTAAACATGACGTCGAACCCGAGCCCGCCGTAGGGCTTGAGGACCTTGTCGATTACCGGCAGGGGAATGTATTTCCTTATTGTCAAACCCATGTCGAGCTTGGCATACGGGGTCTTGGTGATGCCCGGCACGCCCGATGCGTTGTCTTCGATATTGGTCGAAAGCGTGTCATACTCTACCGTGACCAGGTCCTGGTCGATCATGTTCATGAGCGAGTCGGGGGTTGCCGGCGCGGCCGCACCGACCGTTATGCTGGTCGGATACCGGATCTTGCCGTCATACTCGAATGCCGCGAACCCGCCGCCGATCTCGATGCAGTCGATAATAGGAATGATATCCACGTAGACCTTTCCACCCAGGGCAAACGGCGTGCGCGCCATCTCGCCGCGATCGAAATAGATGGGGATATCTTCGGGCCCGAATGTTTCGCCGGCCCACCCGGCGGGCGCCCCCACAAAGCCGACGGTCTGCAGATTGAGGTCGTCGAACGTGAGCTGCTCTTCCTTTGCATCCATTTTCACGCTGAAATCGAGACTGTAGTGAACGCCCAGGCCGAACGTGGCATATGATATCCCGACCCAGACCGTGCACGCCACAAGCATTGCGCCGCGCAGAATCGTAGCTTTGGACATGGACCCCTCCCGGAAAGAATGACTGGTATCGACAGCAGGAACTATGCTTCAAATATAACTCCGCCGGGAAACGAAAAGGCCGGACAATCTGCCCGGCCTTTGTTCCCAATGACGCACGTCGTGAGACTGGTGCGCGCAGCGCCCTACTCTTCCATGGACTCCTCATCCATTTCGCCGGCAGGAGCCTCCTCTTCGTCCATGGTCTCCATGCCTTCATCCGTCATCGGTTCCTCTGGAGCAGCTTCGGGTTCTTCCTCCATGGATGACTCGTCATCCATAGGTTCCGCCTCGGGCTCGGCTTCATCCACTGCTTCCATTTCCTGCTCTGCCTCGGGCGATTCCTCCGCTTCCCCGGCGGATTCCTCTTGGGACTCCGGTTCCTCCGTGGCCCCGCCTTTCATGCCCTGGAGCTTGCGCTCGTCGGAGCGTTTGCTGAAATGCAGGCACAGGCCCATGTTCAGCTTGAAGCCGAACCCGCGCACGTCGGCATCATCGTCGAGCTTGCCGAACGGGATAGCCATCTTGCCGTCGACATACAGGCCGATAGGCGCCGCGGGGGGCTTGAGTATGAAACCCAGCCCGAGGTTCATCCCGAAATGCGGGGTCATGAGACGGGCGATTATTTCTTCGACAATTTTGTTTGCCGTCTCCGGATTCTGCATGACCGCCATGACCTCGGTCACGGTCATGGAGTCGCTGAGGTCTTCGCCGATGGCATCGTTGACCAGTCCGGCGCTCGGCACCGGGGTGGCGAACATGACATCAAAGCCCACGCCGCCGTACGGCTTGAACCACTTGAGCGTCGCCGTCAGCGGAATGTACTTCCGGATGGTTATGCCCATGTCGATTTTCGCGTATGGAGTCTGGCTTATGCCCGGGATAGTCACGCCGGAGGCGATGTCCTCGAGGTTGGTGGACAGGCTGTCGTACGTGACGGTCACCAGGTCGTCCTCGGCCATCTGCAGGAGCTCACCGGGCGTGGCGGGCGCGCCGGGATTGACATCAATGCTGGTGGGATACTTGATTTTGCCGTCATACTGGAACGCCGCGAATCCGCCGCCGATTTCGATGCAGTCGATAATCGGGATGATATCCACGTAGAGCTTGCCGCCCAGGCCGAACGGCGTCCTGAGCATCTCGCCCCGGTCAAAATAGATGGGGATGTCTTCCGGGCCGAACGCTTCGCCCACCCAGCCGGCCGGCAGGCCCCCGAAACCGTCGGTTTGCAGAGCAAGATCGTCAAAAGTAAGCTGCTCGGCAACCGCGTCCATCTTGACACTCCCGTCAAGGATGTAGTGCGCGCCGATGCCCCAGGTTGCATGCGACAGGGATGCATACCCCGCGCACATGGTAATCAGAGCCGCAAGCAGGACTCTGGTTCGTGACATACAGGCCTCCTTCTGTAGAAAAGGTTGCAGTGCGGCCATACGGCCTTTTCCTATTCAAATCCACTTTGTGTGCTGCGTGCGGGTCCGGCAAACGACAGCGCGAGACCGGCGTTGCACACGAACCCGACACCCTCGATGCCCGTGCTTCTGTCAAGCTCCCCGAACGGGAGCATGAACTTCGCATCGCCGTAGAGCGAGAGCGGCACCACCGGAACCTGAAACTGCGCCCCGGCCATCAGGTGCATCCCGCCCTGGCGTTCGGTGAGCCCTTCGCCGACATCCCCCAGGACCTGCTTCATGGCGTTCGTGGCGCCGTCGATGCCGATCTCGCCCATGTCGACCGGGCTGTAAATATTATATGATGATTCTGAGATTTGTCCAGCAAGGGCATCGGTGACCGTCTCTTCGGTGACCGCCGGCGTTTTCATGATCGCGTTGAACCCGCCGCCGGCATAGAGATTGAAAAGCCGTGTTTCTTTGGGCACCCGAAGCACGTATTTCCGCACGGTGATATCGAAATGGAGCTTGGCATACGGGACGGCGCCGACATCCCAGCGGCGCTGTAAATCGAGATTGTCGAATGATGCCGCCAGCGTGTCGGTCGTGAGCGTGCTGTCGCCGGCCCCGTAGACGGGATAGATCAGGGCGCATGCATATTCCCATACGCCAAGGTTGAACGACAGCTCGATCGCATCGATCACCGGCACGATGTCCACATAGAACTTGCCGCCGAAATTGTACCGGGTGCGCCGCCAGTCGCCGCGTGTCAGCACATAGCGCGCCGCTGAGTCAAGGACCAGCGAGCCGTCGCTCGAACCGATCCGGGTGCCCGCGAACACAATGCGTTCCGAGGCATCCGGCATGTCGGCGCTGAAATCGATGCCCGCGTGCGCGCCGACTCCCAAAATGGCAAACACCGGGGCCGGAAGGCCGCCGAGGAGCCCCAGAAACACGAACAACGGAAAGGAAAGTCTCATGTAGCGGCCGGGATGAAGCGGCAGAGTGATAATTGCATGGGTTGCCGCTATTATACTATTCCCGCCGGTCCGGGTCAATCATTGCGCGCGCGGAAGTGCGAGGATTCGATGAGCGAAAGGCCGCGAAGTCAAGCCCGCTTGAGGGTAAGACTCACGGGATCGCCCGCGGCCAGCCCGAGCTTCCGGGCGGCGCTGCCGCCGTTGACCGCGATTTCGAGGCAGCCGGTGGAGTTGACAATGGCAAGCGGATCGCCCCGGGCCACGTCGGCATAGCAGGCGCACAGGGGAATGCCCCCGGCCGGGCCTGCCGCCGCCACGGGCGCGCCGCCCAGCCGCTCAACGTGACCGGCCGTGATATTCGTGAATGCATTGCCGAACCGGTCGATATAGGTGACTGTGCCGCGCACGGTTGCAGCGTCACTCACGGCATCGGGCTGCTCGATGACTGCGTATTCTTCCGCCACCGGGCCCATCTCGTCCAGCGCTGCGCCGCTTGAGAGATGCGCCGAAACCGGAGCGAATATATCGCGGCCGTGGAACGTCCGGCTTACCGGCGCATGAAAGAACGCATCGTTTTCCAGACGGTAGATCCGGCGGTCGGCATGCGCTGATAAGGCGTATGACAGGACACCGTTGTCCGGGCCCACGAAGAACCAGTTGCCGGCGCGGCACGCCAGTGCCG
>WJMI01000227.1 GCA_014728015.1 Chitinivibrionales bacterium
ACAGATGGGCGGCGAGTATTCTTACATCGCCGGTATCGTTGCACCCATACGCACAATTATTCCCCCTGTCGCACATGCTCCCCGAGAAATCGAGGGCAAGAATCACCTGCAACGGTTTCACCTGGTTATACACGGTATCAAGCTCCTGGCAGAGCCGATAGAGCGTATTGAGCGAACGTACGTCTCGATCAACAGTTATTTCAGTCTTTGCCGCCGGCTCGAAACACTGCGAGGTATCGGACTGCAGAGCGCAGACATTCGCGGGAAGCTTCCGGTTGTACTGGGCCCGGACGGGAAAGATCAGAAACAGGATCGCGAAAACAAGAATGCCGGTTGAAAATGCTCGGTTGCGCACCATAGCAACCTCCCTTGGAGTATTGACATATTTCGCGACGTGCGGCGTATCGTATCGCGGGCGATCGCGGAATCCGTTGCCGCTACCGTTTCACGCCGACCATCATGCGCTCTACAACCTTGGTACCCGCATAATCGGTCGCGCTTATCACCATCAGGTACCCGCCGCTGCCTACCAGTCGCCCGCCCGCATTGCGGCCGTCCCACACCACACCATAGTCCCGGTAGGTTTTCGCCTGCTCGAGTACCAACCCGTCAACAACCAGATTGCCGACTGCATCGTAGACCGCCGCGCTGCCATAGCCGCCGTTCCCGCCGGGCTTGAGCGGCTTCTGCGTGGTGATCCCCACCACGGTCCCGAACTTTTTGCCCTCGATAACATCGCCATAAAACTCCTGCGACTTCGATGACATGGATTCCTTGATCGTCGTAACGCCCGGCACGAACGGGTTGGGTGTCGCCGTAGATTCGACACGGCTGTCGCCGCCCGGCCCGACCTTCTCCTTGCGCGATTCGGCCGTCGGCGTGTTGCCGCCCTGGTCGGTCGCCCCGCCGATCACCCGCATGGTATCGCTGAACGGATACACCTCCACGTCGGGTCCGGTGATGATCTTGACCGTGGTTACATATTCGCCGTCGCCGACAGGTTCGACCGTGGCATTCTCCAGCACATCGCCGGCAGCGGCATCTGCCGGAAGGTACTCGAACACGGTCCCGGCATCCGACGGCAGCGTTTCCGCGTTCACCGGCTCGCTCAGCGTGACCAGCAGCGTGTCGCCCTCGCCGACCCATCCCGGATGATGCACCACCCCTTGGATCACCGGCGCGGCGCCGTCCACGCTGGCCTGGTCGCGCCATGGCTTTACATTGGGTATTTTTCCGCTCAGGGTGAGCGTCCAGCCGGTCTGCAGCTCCTTGGTAACGTATTCTTCGAGCGTAACGATAAACACCGAGTCGGTCACGCCGGTCTGCGGCGAGATATCGAGTATCGCATACTCGTGGCCCTGGTAGGTAATTGTCAGAGACGAATCATCGAATCCGGCCGGCAAGGTGGTCAGGCTGTCGAAATGAAGCTCTATCGCATCGATATACCCGTTGCCGTCGGTGTCCCGCGTGATCCCCTGCGAAAGGCCGGTTCCGGGAAGCATGGCGCGGACCTTGATCGAGTCGGGCTTCAAGCCGCTCTCGTCCGCGATAATCAGGGCCAGGCCCTCGCCGACCTTTTCGACTACACCATGCGACTTGTCGGCTGCCCGCGTTACGGTCACCACCCACTCGTCGCTGGTCTCCCATGAGGCGCCCGTGGCATGACGGATATAATTGCCGAACCGGTCGCGGACCACGGCAAAAAGGTCCGCGCCGGTCTCTTCTTCATCGATGAACAGGCTGTCAAACTGGTCGTCATCGCGCAGGCTGGCGACGGATGAATCCGCCTGGATATCAACATGGTCCGGGTCGCCGGGAACAACAGTGATGTTGAGCGTCACGGTCGTTGCATCACCGTATTCGGGGTCCACAAACGTTGCCCTGACCGTTGCCGTACCGAATGCTTCGGTCGGCTCCCACGAGGTATACGGGCCGGCGGTGGTAGACGACAGTCCCGGATTGTTCATCGTGTCAATAAGCTCCCAGGTCACCAGGGAATCGTATTGGGGGTTCCATGTGCCGTTGCTGTCAAGCACGTGCGCGTAGACAGGTATCTCCTCGCCTGCCTTCCACTCGATTTGCGAGCCATACTGGTTGTTGCCCGGCTGCGGCGTGGGATACAGCCGCACGCGCTTGGGCGGAGCGAGAATATTGGTGGTTATCCGGATTGTCGACTGGACAGTATGGCGCTCGGCATAGAACAAATCGAATGAATACGATTTTCCGTCCTCGAGGCCGTGACTCTGGGCAATGTCATCAACATCGAACTGATCGCTCGCCGGAGAGTGAATTCCGCCGAGATCCATGGCAAGCTTCCCATTGATAAATACCCACACATCATCGTCCCCGTTGAACTCGAACGTAAGCCCCGGTTCGTAGGTGAAGCTCGAATGCAGCTCCATGGTGAATGAAAAATTGTGGTTCTTCCCTTCCTCACCAAATCCGCGTCCGTCGATGTAGAAAAACTGTTCCGTGTCGTCCGTTGTGTACGGGGACACGTCCTGGCCCACTCGAACGAATTCGTATACCCCGCTTCCCGTATGGATGAACGGCAGGGAATCTTCGATTACCACGTTCGTAAACGCCGTGTCGTAGTCGACGTCCCGGGTACCATCGTATTGAATCTCGGCATTGCTCTTGGAGCCGTCGTTCGAGCAGTTGTTCAAGCAGGTATAGTTGGGAATTGTGAAATCTCCCTGACCACCTTGCGCCGAGCTCCAGGGCCTGAACCAATATTTGATGTAGTAATTAAGGTAGGGCTGCGGCCCGATGTGCGGCTTGCCGTCGGCATCGAGACTGGAATCAACCATGCCGTATTTCCGGCCGCCCTGGTGATCCGCCTGAAACTCGGGATTGCTCAGGTCCGAATGAAAATCGTAGAAGGTGACGTCAATCCAGAGAGTGTCGGGATAGCCCTGGGCACATACGGCGGCGCAGGATGCGAGGCACAAGAATATTGCCCGGGCGGCGGCCAATGAAGCGCTTTGATGAGCCACGACATCCCCCTTTCCGTTGACTATCGCCCCGGACGGGGCCGCGAGACTCCCCCAGCTTTAAACCGGACAGTTCGAATATGATTACTTGCAGTCCAAAGAGGCAACGAGGCGGGAAAAAATCTCCAATAGGACCCTAATATTTGGACCGGCTTGTCCGGGCCTCCCGGAAATGCCATAGCTGCCGCGAAACGAAGAACAGCGGCTATTTACCGGAACCGGCACCCTTTCCGCGCCGGCGGCGCGCCTTCGAATTGCCGACAGCCGCCTCATAGCGGTGCATCAGTCCCTGGACCTGTTTCCGATCGAGTTCGGGGCTGACGTGGGTAGTGGGCTTAATAAACACAAGCACTTCCCGTTCGAGTATGATCTTCTGCTTGATTGAGAAGAGATACTTGAGCACGGGCACTTCTTTCAGCCCGGGAACCCCCCGGCGAACATCCACGGCCTCACGCTTGCGCAATCCGCCCAGAACGAATATGCTGTTGTCGCGCACCTTGACTTCGGTGCTGAGACTTCGCTCAAACACGATAGGCATGCCCTTGGGGCTCCATCCGGTGAGATCGCCAATAACCGGCAGAATACGCAGGTTGATAAGACTGTCTTCCTGAAGCGTGGGCAGGACAGAAACCTGCAGCCCGGCGGTGACCGCGTTCTCGCGGGGATCCAGGTGCGCAAGCGGGCTTTCCTGATAGCGAAACGGAATGACTTCCCGCGCCGCAATCGATGCGCTCTTGTTGTTGGTGGTGACAATGCGCGTATTGGCCAGCACCGAGCCGTCGGCATTCTCGCAGATGAATGCCACGATATCCGAAACGCTCAATTGAGCGGCCAGAAGATACGGCTTGTCTTTCTCGGCATCGCGCAAGGGTGATCGCGCCGGTATGTCGGGCACGGCCCGTGAGTGTACCTGGACATTGCCCGCATCGCCCATCTCGTCAAGCTTGGCAATATCATCGCCGTACACCTCGACACGGGCGCCCAGCCCCTGCAGCCAGTTAAAAAGGTTGATCCCCAACCGCGAAAAGCGCTCATCGTTGAACTCCACGATGGTGATTTCGATTGCGATATGCGGCCCGGCTACGTCGATCTTTTCCAGGAGCTCGAGCACCTCGGCGATTTTGCTGGGCACATCGGTGACCGTGAACGCGTTCAAATGCGGCACCTCGATAATGGTGCCCTCGGGAGAGAGTTTATGGCGGATAATGTCCACAACTTCGGTAACGTTCTGGTGTTTCAGGTAGATAAGCTCCGATGCCAGGTTGTTGCCCGCTTTCAAATCTTTCTCATCGAGGCCCGCTATTGCCGTTTTGAGGTCTTCTATCTTCTCCGGCACGTCGGTGATATAGAGCTCGTTGGTCTTTTCATTTACGTAGAGCGTGCCGTGAATCGAGAGCATGTCTTTCACGATCTGCCTGAGCTCCAGCGCCTCGGCGTTCATCACCTTGTACACGAATGTCACGGTCGGGCGGTATTCTTTCTCGAGGTTGTAAAACCTGACATCATCGAGCTGCTGGGCCCGGGGGGCCTGCAGGCACGCCAAGAGCACGAGAACAAGTGCCGGTCTTTTCATCGGGTATTCCTTTGGTCAAGAATTGCCGTGGTCAGATAGTACAGCGCGAAGCGCGTGTCGCGCCGGCGGAACACGCTTTGCCGCAATGCGCGGTGAATATCGAGACGGCCGCCGCTCACGCACCGGCCGCGCAAGTGAAAGAGCGGCTCAACCGATTGCAGCACGAGAGCGGTATGTTCCCGATACCGCAGGCCGGGAGCATACGCCGCGCACAGGCCGATACAAGCCGCCACGTGCGGAGCGGCCATCGAAGTTCCCGATGTTCGCACATAGCGCCCGCCCGGGTACGTGCTGATGACCGATGCGCCGGGCGCCGCCAGATCGACCGTTGCCGCGCCCCAGTGGGAGAATGATGCCAGGCTGTCGAGACTGTCGCTCGCCGCGACTGACAGGATATTGTCGAGATCATACGAGGCCGGATAGAACGGTTCCCGGTCATTGTCCCGCCGCCAGTTGCCCGCGGCCGCGACGAAAATGACATCATGCGCCCCTGCATAGGCGATAGCATCGTAGAGGGCCCGGGTGTACCTGGCGCTGCCCCAACTGGCATTGATCACGTCAGCGCCGTTGTCCACGGCGTAGTAGATACAGGCGATCAGGTCGGAGGTGAACCCGTAACCCGTGCTCCCGAGGCCCTTCACCGCCATGAGCGAGACATCATGCATGACCCCCGCAATGCCTTCTTCGTTATGGGTGACCGCGCCGGCGATTCCCGCCATGACCGTACCGTGATAGTGATCGTCACGCGGATCCCCCCTGCGATGCACGAAATCATAGCCGTGAACATCATCCACATACCCGTTGTTATCGTCATCGCGCCCGTTCCCCGGGACCTCGTCCTCGTTGATCCACATGTGCGCGGCAAGGTCTGGATGCAGGTAATCAATGCCGGTGTCGATAATGCCGATGACGACATGCGAGCGCCCGCGCGTGATGCCCCATGCCTCCTGCGCCTTGACATCCGCCCGGCCGTTGGCCGGGTTGAAGAGGGCCCACTGGCGGGGGAAAAGAGGATCATTGGGGAACTGCCGGGCCGGGTACATGAGGGCATCGGGTTCGACCTGTCGCACGCGGTGGTCGGCCGCGAGAAGCTGCCGAGCCGTGCCCGGCGCACGACCCAGGGGCACACGGACAGCCGCTATGCCGTGCCGGGCGGAGTAGTATTTGACCTGAAGTCCGTAGAGATCGGCAATTTCACCAAACGCTTCCGTGGTACGGTATCCAGGAGCGATGGTCAGGATGAAATGCGCGCGTCCGGTGAACGCGGGACGGGTTTGGGCGAGCGCAAAACCGTTTGCCGCCACGAAAAAGGCGACAATCAGGGCCGCATGCCCGCTCATTCTCCCGGCTTTTTCTTTTTCTTCTTGCCTGTGAAGAACTTGATGCCGATGTGCTTCTGGCCGAGCAGGAAGCCTGCGAGGGCGCCGAAGACCGTGCCGAAAATGTGGCTGAACACGAACCGGATCAGTCCGAAAATCACCGCGAACAGCATGCGTATCATCCAGAAAATCAAGCCGACGGTATTCTTCACGATAACAAAGGGCAGAGCGATAACCTTCCCGATCATGTGTAAACCCCTTTACTTGGAAGTGAGCTCCACCACGCCGTCCCACTCCGGCGGCGGCGGGTTCTCCTTGAAGGTGGTGCAGTACGAGATGATTCGTTTGCTCGGAGACATTCCTTTCGGTGCAATGTCCCGGTAGGGCTCGAGCTTCTCGGCCTCGGCGAGGATCTCCGCGGCCCTGTCCCACTGGCGGTCGTAGAACCTTGCCAGCCCCTCGCCGTACTGTTCGAGCAGCTTCTTCGTCTGCTCATCAGCGGAGCCCTTCTCACCGATCAGTTCATAAACTACAACAGGCTCGGACTTCCCCACCACCGTTATTTTGTCGAGCTGTCGCAGCTCAAAAGAATCCTTCACGATATCCCGGGTGAAATGGCTGATCATGGTGTAGACGCCGTACTGCTTGGCCGCCGCCTCCAGCCGGGCCGCTAGGTTGACCGCATCGCCCATCATGGTGTAGTTCATCCGCACGTTCGACCCCATGTTGCCGGTGGTGATCGCGCCGGTGTTGATGCCTATTCTCATGCGCATGTTGTGCACGATGGCCGGCCACTTCTCCCCCTCCGCCATCCACTTTTTTCGCAGCTCGCCCAGGCGGCGCTGCATGTCGAGCGCGGTCGCGCACGCCTGCTGGGCATGGTCCTCCATGGGCATGGGCGCTCCGAAAAAGGCAATGATCGCATCTCCTTCGTATTTATCGAGCGTCCCGAAACGCGAGAGCAGGATGTCGGTCATCGCCGAAAGGTACTCGTTAAGCAACTCAACCAGCCGTGTCGGCGACCCCAGCTTTTCGGAGAACGTGGAAAAGCTCTGAATATCCGTGAAATACGCCGTCCGGATGCCTTCCTCGCCGCCGAGCTGGGGCATCTGCTTGTTCTTGTACATCATGTCGATCAGCTCGGGCGACAGGTACTGCTTGAACGTGCTCTGCAGGAACTTCCGGTCCTTCTCCTCGGTTACATACCGGTACGCCATGACCCCGGTAAACGTCAATACCAGGGTGAGCGTCGGCCGCGCGATTGGAATCCACAGGTTCTGGGTGCCGAACACGGTCATCGCCAGGAGGAAATAGCCGAATACCGCCACGAATGTCAGTATCGCGCCCGGGAGCGGCTTGAGCATATACGAGATGAACCCGATTATCACGCCGACCAGAAGCAGGATGAAGAACTCCTGCCAGGCGGTCAGCGCCTTGACAAAAGTGTTGGAAAGGAACGAATGCATGAGCGAGGCATGTACTTCGACCCCCGGGTACACGTTGCTGAGCGGCACCGCTACAATATCGAACATGTTGGGCACGGTCGAGCCGACCAAGAAGATTTTACCTTCGAGCGACCCGTGGATGCGGTCCTTCATGATGTCGTAGTAGGAGTAGTACTTGAACGGACGGTCCTTGGGACCGAAGTAGGTCACGATATGCTGGTTGTTTGGGGTGAGGGGAATGCGCACGGTCTTCCCGAAATCTCTTCGCGTGCCGGGTTCGATCGCCTCGATGTCCCCCCATTCGGTAGCGCAGAGCTCCCGCAGCGTCTGCTCCCGCAAGACCGGTATGGATGACAGCAGCACACCGTCCTTGTTCTTCACCATGAACGTGTGAAACACCAGCTTCTCTTCACCGTCGGCGACCCCCTC
>WJMI01000228.1 GCA_014728015.1 Chitinivibrionales bacterium
AGCTGGGGCGACTGATTGTCCCGGCCGGTCTCCGCGCCCCGCCTGACCACTCCGCAATACCGGTCCACGGTGTCCGGATCGCTGTCGGGCGCGGCCATGGTTATCACGAGATCGAGCTGCGCATCGTGGGCGGACAGCTTTTCGGTCGGCGAAATGGAGACGAGCTCGATTCCCTGCTTGGCAAGGAACGCCGCCGGCGGGACAAACAGGTCGCGGGCAAGATTGACATAGCCGACACGCTTCTCTTCGGGCTTGTCGATACCGTCCACGTTTCTCTGCAGCTCGCGCTCTTCCAGGCCAAGGAACCGCCGGTACAGATCCACGTCACGGTAGACATCATCCAGAAAGGCCTGCGTGAATCCGGCCGGCATCTTGAGCTGTTTGAAGATCCAGTTGTCTATGGGCCTGATAAACTGATCGCATTCGCGGCCAATGCAGATAGTCTTTGCCAGCACATTGGCCACGCCCACGCACAGGGCCATGGCTTTGGCCGGCGTATCGACCTGCCCTTCGAGCGTATGAAAGTCGTACTGGCCGGCAACACCCTCGGTAATCGTTTCGGGGATCTTCCAGCGGGAGAACAGCTCCTTGACAACATCGTTGTGGTTGACCCCGAGTATGCCGGTCTCCGTGGCAATAAACAGGCCGCCGCGATCGGCGGTCTTCTCCAGCACCTGCTCGAATATCTCCCCGAAGAACTCGTCGAGCATGATGATCCCGAAATCATGCAGCAAGCCGGCCAGAAAAGCCTCTTCGGTGCTGACATTGCCCAGGCGTTTGGCAAGCCGCTCGGCGATGATCGCCGTCGCCAGGGAGTGGTACCAGAAATCCTCCCGGCTGAACCCGGAGTGCTTCTGCCCTTTGTCGAACAGGTCCATGACCGACATGCTCACCACGATGCGCTTTGTTTCCCGAAAGCCGATACGGACGATAGCATCCTTAATGGATGCGATGCGACGGTTGAGGCTGGCGAAGAACACGGTATTGGAAACCTTGAGCACGTTCGCGGAAATCACCGGGTCGGTCTGGATTACTTTGGCCAGGTCGGCCGCGCCGGACTTCTCGTCCTGGGTCAGCTTGAGGATTTTCGCAACGGTAAATGGAAACGCCAGAAACTTTGCCGTATGGCTTGTCATGAGCTCTATCTTCTTTGTCGCCAGCGTGTCGGGACTGAGAATCGATGCAAGATCCGCTTCCCGGTCGAGCACGGCGGCCGGTTTCGCCAGGTTGTCAAGAGATTTGCTGATTTTCTTCAGGCTGGTATCAATAATGCCGATCACGTCCGCGAACCGCAGGGGGCGCTCCAGATATTCGTTTATGCCATGCTGGAAATACCCTTTTTTAACTGGGGGCGCCACGCGGTCGCCATAGCCGATGACCGGCGTGTTCTTTGTCTGCTTGTGCCCGCGCACGAGCTTCACAAAATGAAGCTGCTCGCCGCAGATCTTCGGAAACTCGACAATCAGTATGTCGGGAAGGTACTGGAGCATTTTGACATAGTTCTGGTAGTTGGGCATAAACAGCACGACCTCGAACCCGCGCTGTTTGAATGCCATGTCCAGCACCTGCGCCTCGCGCTGGTTGGCGGTGGTGAGCATGAGGCTGATCATGAAACGGGCCGCCCTTCCTTATGCCAAGGCCCGACACGTGCGAGCCAAACACAGTATATCATGATAATCGGGCTCCTGTGAAGTCATTCTTCAGGCAGCCCAAATTGCTCTGTTGCGCAGTGCATCGTGCAGCGGATCTCCGCATCCGCTCATATCACCGCCTTGCCGCTCCTAGCAGCCGATGCCCTCTTCTGTTTCGTGCACCCGGATCTGGCACTCCAGCCCGATGGTTTCCAGCACGCCCAGCATGTCCCTGTTGGGCGTGACAATCTCCAGTGCGCCGCCGTGATCGGTCACCATTTCGTAGCACTGCACCAGCACGGAAATAGAGCGCGTGCTCAAAAAGGACAGAGGGGTAAACGCGATCGCTATGTCTTGGCCCCCCTCTGCCAGCGCGTTGCGCACTTCGCCGACAAGCCCGCCGATATCGACGTTTATGGTCACATCCTGCATCATTCGGATGAGCTCAAAACCGTTCTTTGCCGTGCGTTCCATCAGCATGGTGCATTCTCCCGGTTGTCCTGCCATGGCGCCTGCACTGTCGTCCTCAGCGAAGCTCATCCTCGGAGGAAACAATCCTCACGACCGAGCTGAGGTTCACCGAATCCGCTGCGCGCGCAAAGGCCGCGCTGGGAAGGATCACTGCCAGCGTTCCATTTGCCCGTGTTATTTCCTGGTAGCACCGTGTTATCACAGATATCAGCTTCGAATACGGATACGCCGTCGAATTGAAACTCAAGGCTATCTTCCGGTTGTTCTTTGCCAGCAGCTCCTCAACACGCAGCAAAAGCGCCACGGCATCCTCTTCGGAAACCGTGTCCTGCAGTATGCGAAGTATCTGGAATCCGCCTGCCTGTGCCGGCTGTAGAAGCATGCCTTCTTCTCCCTTCGGGCTATACGCGGGGCCCCGGTCCATGAGCAGCCGCGAGTGCCGGTTCGGGCGTTGCTTTCCCGATATGCAAACACGTCTTGAGCACCGTTTCGAGCTGGGATATCGAAAATGGCTTGTGAAGAAACGCATCGCCTTGACACCCGGTCTCTTCCAGCGAATCGACCATGCCGGAAATCATGATCAATGCGACATCACGATACTCGGGATTCTCGCGAATCCTTGTGGTAATAGCTCCGCCATCCACCGAAGGTAACAGATAGTCGATAATGATGGCATGGGGCCTGATCTCGGCAATGTCGAGCAGGGCCCGGAGACCATCGGTGTATGCTGCCACCTCAAGCGGCACGTCCAGCGACTCGAGCATTTGCGTGAGTGTATTTAGAAAAATCTCCTCGTCATCGATGACCATTACGCGGTACTTGCCCCGATGGTCGCGGGAATCATGGAGAAACGACTTGAGTTCGCGCTTTGATACGCGCCGCATTCCGCTAGGAAACTGAACGGCCGCCAGGTGCCCCTTCTCAATCCAGCGCAGTATCGTGGTTCTGGTGACCCCCAGGATTCTGGCCACCACGCTGACCGGGAGCAATTCGTCGGCGGGCATGCCGTTATCCACCATACGACTGTTCTTTCCACACAGAGGGTTTCTGCGCTCACATTGTAACATTTGCAGCAAATGCAGTTGTTCCGGCGAGTATTCATTATAATTGCTGACCCCATAAGCAGTCAACCCTCGCCATGTCCTGCAGGCGTATTACATGAGAGTATAAGCGACACAATCTATTTTCCGGGATGAGGTTCCTGTTCAGGCCGCATCCCGTGAAACTTCCATTTAAACTCACCATAGACCAGCAGCTCAAACTGTCGTATGCCTACCTGCTCAAGTGGGTGGTTCTTGCCGTGCTGGCAGGCGTGGCCGGAAGCCTTGTGGTGCATTCGTTCGTCTATCTGTTTTCGGCAATCCGCGCCCTCGTAGGGCCACTTGGACTGCCGGCGCCGGTGTGGGCGTTGGCCGGCGCCTTGATTGTCGGCGCCGGAATCTACTCCCTGCAGCCGCATGCCGCCGGTGAAGGTATTCCATCGTATATCCGCGGAATACGCATACATGAGGGAGACCTTCTTTTTTCAGTATCGTTTTTCAAGTACTGGGCCGCTCTTTTGACACTTGCCACGTATGGCAACGGTGGCGTGGTCGGCCCGCTGGGCCGAGTGTCCGCCGGCGCGGTATCGTTCATTGCCCGGCATCTGCCCAAACTCCGCGTCGGCTTCACCGCGCAAGACCAGCGGACAGCTGCTATATGCGGCTTGTCCGCGGCCGTAGGCACCATTTTTCATACGTCATTAGGCGCCGGCATCTTTGCGGTGGAGATAATTCAGCGGGCAAAGATGGGATACAGGGACCTTTTCCCTGCCATTCTTTCCAGCACCACGGCCGTGTTCGTGTGCAAGAGTATCGGCTGGCAAAGCTTTTACCAAATCGATGCGGCAGATCAGTTCATGAACATCGACATGATCGGCTGGCTGCTCCTGCTTGCCGTGTTGACCGGGATGGCCGGCGGGCTCTATACCAATTTCTACGCCCTGGTAAGCCGGGTAATCAAGCGCAAAGAGGGGAATGTCGTGCTCAAGGTACTTGGCGGGTCCGCCGCCGCGGCCCTTCTGGCCTGGGCCGTCAATCCCGAGCTTCTCGGCACGAGCACGAATTTCATCTCCGCGATTTTCTCGGGAGATATGGCTGTTTTGAGCGGCCGGGCGGGATTCGTGCGTTCTACCGGCCTGATATTGCTGGTTATGCTCGTGTGCAAAGTAGCCTGCAACTGCATTACGGTTGGCAGCGGCATGAGCGCCGGTTTCACCGGTCCCGCCGCCATCGCCGGCATGCTTCTGGGTGCATCGCTGGCCACGTTTCTGAATCTGGACGGCGCTTCGGCAACCTACCACGCGTTTGTTGCCGCCGGTTTTGCCGGGCTTCTGGCAAGTGTCATGAACATCCCACTTGCCGCCGCGGTCATGACCACCGAGATTTTCGGGCTGCAATACAGCTTTCCTGCGGGTCTCGCGGCAATCGTGGGCTTCCAGGTCACCCGCGCGAAAACCATCTACGACTACGCGCTTGCCGGCGCCGGGCTGTCCCTTGACGAGCAGGACGCTGCATAGGAGGAAAATCCCCGCCCGGCCGGGTATCGTGTCAGGCTCTCAGCGCTTCGCGCATGACCTTTACCACCCTGGCCGCCTCGGCATCGGTCATGTCCGGGTATAGTGGAATTGACAGCGCGGATGCGTGCATGGCTTCCGCGCCGGGAAAGCCTCGCGTGCCAAGATACCGGTGCAGGGGCTTGTACACGGGCCGCGCGCACGAAACGCCTTCTCTGTTCGCGCGCCGGAGAACCGCCTGCAGCCGGCCCGGGGTTTTAACGACGAATCGGAAGTATATCGGCCGGCTGCCCTGTTCTTCCACGGGCAGGTTCTCCTGACCCGCTGCGCCGGTCAGGTTGCGCCGGTACAGGCGCGCGATCCGCCGGCGGCGCGCAACCATGGTCCGAAGCTTGCGCAGTTGGGCGCGTGCAACCGCGGCATGCACGTCAGAAAGCTTGAAGTTGAACCGCGGTTGAAGTTTGTTTCGGTTGTCGTATTCAATGCTGTCCCGCACCGCATCCGCCAGACGCTTGCTGCTGGTGGCAACCATCCCGCCTTCGCCCGCGCATACAACTTTCGTTGCGTAGAACGAGAAGACCGAGACGGTAGTCAGCGAACCGACCTTTCTTCCGGAAGCAGTAGTGCCCACGCATTGCGCGCAGTCTTCAATGACCGGTACGCCGAGCGCTTCGATCTGTGAAGCGGGCGCGGGGGACCCGAACATGTGCGGCACAACAACCGCCTTGACATTGCGCCGCAGCGCCTTTCGAACATCTTCAACGCGCAGGTTGCCGGTCCGCGGATCAACGTCGGCAAGCACCGGCTCGGCGCCCGCGGCATCAACGGCGTGAAAGAGCGCGGCGCATACATATGTGGGGATGACCACGGCATCGCCCTTGCCCACGCCAAGCCCGCGCAGCGCGCAATACAGGGCCGCGGTCCCTGACGAGACACCGACTCCATGCGCATGCCCGGCCCGCGCGCTCAGCTCTCGTTCGAGATGCGCGACCTCCGGCCCGGCTGCAAGCTGGGATGATACAACCGCCCGGGA
>WJMI01000229.1 GCA_014728015.1 Chitinivibrionales bacterium
GAGTGATGGAGTAATGGATGGTTGAACGAAGCAACCAGAATGACAGGAGCCTCTCTATGAAATCCAATACTCCAACACTCCGGCACTCCAGTATTCCAACTCCCATGCTCCCGCGCCCCGCTATTCCATCCCGCACGCCTTCACTCGGAGCTCGTCTCCTGCTGGCGCTTGCCGCGCCCGCCGCCAGGATAGGCGGCCAGGCCGTCATCGAGGGTGTTATGATGCGCAGCAAGCACACCGTGGGATGGGCCGTGCGGCGGCCTGATGGCGAAATCGTGGTCGAAAAATACCCGTTTGTATCGGCATCGAAACGATTCAAGCTGCTGAAACTGCCGGTGGCGCGCGGCGCGGTGTCTTTGTTCGAATCTCTCTCGCTGGGGCTGAAAGCGCTGTCGCGGTCCGCCGACATTGCCGGAGAAGAAACCGGTGATGCCGGCGCAAAGACCCCGGTGAAAGACAGGATCGCAATCGCGTTCTCCATGCTTCTCGCGTTTGCGCTCGCGTTCGGAGTTTTTCTGTACCTGCCCATGAAGATGCTGTCGTTTTTTGTTCCCGAGGAATCCGCCCTTGCATTCAATCTGTTCGCGGGCGCAATTCGAGTCGCGTTTTTCGTGGCCTATCTTCTGCTCATCAGCATGCTCAAAGATATCCGCCGCGTGTTCGAGTATCACGGCGCCGAGCACAAGGCCATTGCCGCCTACGAAGCCGGCGTGAAGCTTACGAGCGATGCAATGAAGCCGTTTCGGACCCATCACCCGCGCTGCGGAACCAGCTTCATCCTGGTAGTCACCCTGATATGCGTGTTCATGTTCGCCCTGGTCGATGCCCTCATCATTCATTTCTCCGGACCGTACCCCACTGTCCTGGCGCGCGTCCTCACGCATCTCGTGCTCCTGCCCGCAGTGTCGGGCGCATCCTATGAAGTCCTCCGGTTTTCGAGCGAGCACCATCATGTTTTTCCGGTCAACCTGCTTGTCGCTCCCGGGCTCTGGCTCCAGCGAATAACCACGCGCGAGCCTGACGATGAGCAGATGGGCATCGCCGCGACCGCATTGGAAGCCGTTCTATGATTCAACGGGTACGCGAAGCACTTGCCCGGCACGCGGAGCTCGAGAAACTGCTCGCCGACCCCGAAGTATCCACCGACCCGAAACGGATGGAAAAGCTCGGCCGTGAGTATAACGCGCTGGGCAAATCGGTCCCCACGCTGAAACGCTATGAGGATGCCGCGGGCCGGCTGGAGCAAGCGCGCGACATCCTGAAGAACGAAGCGGATGAAGAGCTGCTGGAAATGGCGCGCGAGGAGCTCACAGGGTGCGAAAACGAGCTCGACGGCCTTGACGATAGAGTCAAGCGCATCCTGGTGCCCAGGGACCCCGATGATCTCAAGAACGCGATTATGGAAATACGCGCCGGCACGGGCGGCGTGGAAGCCGGCCTGTTCGCAGGCGACCTTCACCGGATGTATGTCCACTATGCGGAGCTGCGCAAATGGGGCATCGAGGTCATGAGTACCAGCGAGGGAGACCTGGGCGGCCTTAAGGAAATCATCTTCATGGTCAGCGGCGAGGGCGCATACGGCGCGCTGAAGTTCGAGTCCGGCGTGCACCGGGTACAGCGGGTCCCCAAGACCGAATCGCAGGGACGCATTCACACATCCGCGGCAACGGTCGCTGTATTCCCCGAGGCAGACGAGGTCGAAATGGCCATCGATCCGGCCGATCTGCGCATTGATGTGTACCGTTCGAGCGGGCCGGGCGGTCAGTCGGTCAACACCACCGACTCGGCGGTGCGGGTGGTCCACGCTCCCACCGGCATCACGGTAACCTGTCAGGACGAAAAGTCGCAGCACAAGAACAAGGCAAAGGCCCTGAAAGTGCTCCAGTCCCGGCTGTACGACCGCATGCAGGCGGACAAACTCGCGCAGGAGTCGGCATCGCGCAGAAGCATGGTGGGCACCGGCGATCGGAGCGCGAAGATACGTACCTATAATTTCCCGCAGAACCGGGTAACCGATCACCGCATCAACCTGACGCTTCACAAGCTTGACCAGATTCTGGCGGGAAACCTGCAGGAGTTGAGCGATGCGCTCGCGGATGCCGACATGAGCGAGCGGGTAAAAACGGCGGGCACATAGCC
>WJMI01000230.1 GCA_014728015.1 Chitinivibrionales bacterium
ACGCCGGCAGGGCCTGCGCACAATGGAGCGGATTCGCGCGAGTCTTGCGCGCGGAAATATGCCCGCGGACGATCTTATCAATGCCGTGCTGATATTCATCGCGGGGATCGTGCTTATCACCCCGGGTTTTCTCACCGATTCGGTCGGTTTTCTGCTGCTGATCCCTTACACACGCGATCTTTTCCGCCGGTGGCTGAAGAACCGTTTCCGCCACTGGATCGACAGGGGAGACACGGAGATTCATCTCTTCTGATTGAACGGCGGCGTGTTGCGCGCGCGTGTTGCCACGGCCCGGCGATCATCCGACAATTAGGACAAACGAAAGGAGCACTGCCGTGAGGAAAATCACCGTTGTCTTGCTGGCCTGCATGCTGTGGGCGCGGGCAGACCAAATCTCGGTATTCAAGCTGGGCGAATTCGAATACACCGGCCAGACTATCGCGGTGGTCCCGTACGACTGCGGCAACTCGCAGCTCTGTGAGGACATCGAAGAGGTATTTGACGAACTCATGTTCGACAGGTTCGACGACAATTACCTGGAGCCGCGCAAGCTCAGAAAGGCCCTGAAACAGGCGCGTCTGGACGAGCTTGACGAGGAGAACATGGCTGCCGTGGCCAACCATCTGAAAGCCGACGTGTTTCTCCGTCTGGACCTGGAGATCGAGGAAGTCGCCGGTGTGGGAAGGCGCATGGATGATGACGAGCTGGGTGGCGAGGACGCCTCGCAGCTGATACAGGCTGTTATGGTCCTTGTTGACCCTGCAACCAGCAAGGAATTGCTCACCGTGAAAAGCGTGGGCAAAGGCGAAAGCACGGAAAGCCTTCTTCGGGAGCGCTTCGAGGAATTGTTCAGACTTGCGTTTGAGTAGGGGCCTGGCGCAGTCTGGCGCGCCAGGCAAATGTTGCCGGGAAACGGCAGAATCCGCTTCGAGGGCCGCTTGTATTCCTTCCTGAGATGATCCTCTTAACACATTGTAATTAAGCGTAATAGCGACATCGAACCGTCGTCAGGCACGGAATGTGCTAATAAGAATGGACCGGAGAAGCCTTTATTCGGGTCCACTGTACGTTTTTGTGTTACGGGGAAGCACATGATTCAGGGAATCCATACTGCTGTCCAGGGCATGACATCGCTCATGCAGAAACAGGACCAGATTGCCAACAATCTGGCCAATATCAACACCACCGGGTTCAAGCAGAGCGGGGTTTTCACCAAGGCCTACCATAAATACCTCGAC
Organism: Chitinivibrionales bacterium; assembly: GCA_014728015.1. GTDB lineage: Bacteria > Fibrobacterota > Chitinivibrionia > Chitinivibrionales > WJMI01 > WJMI01. Next base: position 1,239 of record WJMI01000230.1, read on the forward strand.
AATGACGAGCGCAAGGTGTTTGCCAACCGGCAGCTCAAGACCGACGAGGTATTCATTGACTACCGTGAAGGCCCCATGAAGAAGACCGGAGCGACGCTCGATCTGATGATCAAAGGCTCGGGCTTTTTCACGGTGATGACTCCCAACGGCGTGCGCTACACCCGAAATGGGAATTTCTCCCTTGATGACGGCGGCTACCTGGTCACCGCGGACGGCTACCGGGTTCTCGGCAAAGACGAGTATATCAAGTTCGACGAGTTGAAGCATCAAATCATGATTAACGAGGACGGGGAAGTGTTTCACGGGGAGGAAAGCCGTGGACGTCTGCGCATCGCGGATTTCAAAAAGCCCTACCGGCTGGTGCGCGAGGGAAACAGCCTGTTTCGGCCCCAGCTTCCCGATAATCCTGAAGTCCAGTCGCCCGGGTTTGCGATACAGCAAGGATATCTCGAAGGCTCCAATTCGAATGTCGTAAAGAATATGGTCGAGATGATATCCGCGTTTCGCAACTACGAAGCCGACCAGAAAGCGCTTCATGCCCAGAACGAGACACTCGACAAGGCCGTGAACCAGGTTGGCAGAGTCGGCTAGAAGGTAGAAAGCACGTGAGGGTTCGGTAACAACGTGTGAGTCTGGTTTGGCACGGACCGCACAGCAAATAACGATGAAATATCGAACGATGAAGGCTACGGCAGCCCGGGACCTTGGCTCCTGACAAACAAGACAAGGAGAACAAACAGATGATTCGCTCAATGTACACCGCGGCAACCGGCATGGAAGCACAGCAGCTTTACATGGATGCTATTTCGCACAACCTGTCGAACGTGAATACGAACGGGTTCAAGCGGAGCAAGATGGAGTTCCATGACCTGATGTACCAGACACTTCGCGAGCCGGGCGTGAGAAATCCCGAGGGCGAAATGGCGCCGGCAGGTATCGAGGTCGGTCTCGGCGTCAGGCCGGCGGCCACCCACCGCATTTTCGAGCAGGGCTCGGTGAATCGCACCGATAATCCCCTCGATGTCGCTATCAGCGGCGAAGGGTTTTTCCAGGTAGAGCTTCCAGACGGCGGCATTGCGTATACGCGTGACGGGCAGTTCAAGCTTTCCAGTGACGGCACCATGGTGACATCATCGGGATATCGCTGGTTTCCCGACATCAATATTCCAAGCGATGCCGAATCGGTCAGCATCTCGCCCGATGGTCTTGTAGAAGCCACGCTTGCGCCCCGTTCCGAAGGGGAACCTTCAGAAACAGTCGAGCTCGGTCAGGTGGAACTGGTCAGGTTCGTCAATCCGGCCGGCCTGAAAGGACTCGGCGGCAACCTGTTTGCCGAAACCGAGGCATCCGGCGCGCCGATCATCAGGCTTCCCGGAGAAGAGGGCGCCGGCACGCTCATGCAGGGCTTTGTCGAAGCATCCAACGTGCAGATTGTCGAAGAAATGGTCAATATGATAACCGCCCAGCGGGCATTCGAGATCGTCTCAAAGTCTATTCAGGTTTCCGAGGAAATGATGCAGACGGCAAACAACCTGAAAAGATAGGAAGTGATTGAACGATGGAATGCCGGAGTAATGGAGTGATGAGCAAGACAACTGTTGCGCGCCGCAAGGGAGCTGTCCCGGGAGGTAGGGGCAGAGGAGAAGATGGTACTCTCCTGTGTCCAACACTCCAACATCCCATCACTCCATCACTCTTGTGTCTGATTCTCTTCCTTCCCGCCAGTGTCTTTGCCAGGCCCGGGATGCGAGTCGTTTTCCACGAAAGCGCAAGCGTTTTGGGCACTTCAATTGTGCTGGGCGATGTTGCCGAGGTCCAGGGCGGCACGCCAGGGCAGCGCAAAGCGCTTGCCGGCACATGGATCGGTCATGCGGCCCCGCCCGGCTCCTCGCGCCTTCTAAATACGAGGGATGCAGTGAGGTATGCTCTGGCCGAAGCACGCAGCAATCTCGACATAGTTCCGTCAGGCCCGGAGAGAATCAGGATAAGTACCAAATCGCGCAGATACCAACTCATTGATTATAAAGATGATATCATGCACTACCTTAGCAACAATGTGAGGTGGGCCAAGGGCACGTATCAAGTCACGCTGGTCGACAGCACCCTTTCGTGGCATGGTCTGGACCGTCCGGCACAGATATCCTTCGAGGGGCTTGATACGCAGTATCCGCGCGGCAGTGTCCGTCTTTCAGTTTGCATGATGCAGGGCGACCGCATGCGGAAGATGCATTTCAACTGTTTCATCCGGGTGACAGCCCCGGTAGTTGTTTCGCGTCGGGTGATCAATCGTGGGGAGACAGTCGGGCGTGATGCAGTCGAGCTTGTTGAGCGGGACATTACCAGGCTGAGGTATCAGCACTATTCTGATGCAAACGATGTCAGGGGAATGCTGGCCATGCGGACCATCCCTGAAGGCACAATTCTTCACGGGCGCATGATTGAGCATGAGCCGGTCGTGCGCAAGGGGGATCTGGTGTACATACGGGCGAACAAAGGCGCCATCACGGTATCGGTGCCGGCGCGCGCGCGCGAGGACGGCGCCGTGGGCTCACGCATATGGGTCGAGAATACGAATTCCCACAAGATTATCAGAGTAGAGATAGTGGGGAAGGGCAAAGCGATAATCCCCTCACAGGAGGCAATATGAGTGTCAAGACGATTGCGGTCATGATGTGTGCATGCTTTGCCGCGCATGCCGCGGACGTGTACAGCCTGTACACCGACCACCGGGCGATGAAAGCCGACGACATTCTCACGGTGCTGGTGATTGAAGAGGCCAAGGCGGGAAGCCAGAGCGGGACCAACACCAGCAAAGAGCACAATGTCGGTGTTGAAGGCGTGCGCGGTACCGGGCTTCTGGGATTCATCCCGGCCTTTGGCGCGAGCGGCGGCACCAAGCTGGGCTACGACGGCAACGCGGGGACCAACCGTGAGGGGAGCCTGGTGGCCAAGGTGTCTGCGCGAATCACCTCGGTGCTGGAAAACGGCAACCTTGTGGTCGAAGGAAGCAAGGTCGTGGAAATCAACGAAGAAAAGGAAATCCTGAAGATCAAGGGAGTTGTGCGTCCGGAAGACATCGAGGCCGACAACACGGTGTATTCATTTAACGTGGCGGATGCCGAGATTACCTACTCCGGCAAGGGCACGGTGCACAACGGACATCGGCCGGGGTTACTCTCGAAGTTTCTGAACTGGGTGTTTTAGCCTAATTGACAAGGGGAGGGGTCGGACCGGGGTTAACGTCAGTCATTTCAATGTCTTGCTCCAATTCCGACCCCCGATTTGAATCGCTTAACCAAGCCAGGCGCCGCCCGCGTTCAATCCACTACCGGCGACGCCACTGTCATTTGGTGGAGAACCGCCCGTACCCCCGTTGTGGTGAATCCAATCGTACCAGGCCCTTCCGGGAGATGCTTGCCGTGATATCGCAGCACCTCCAAATCATTCGCCCGCAAGACGACTTCATCGCCGTGAACGTTGAGCCCCAATCGTGTCGAATTCTCGAATACCTGGGGTGACAAAGGGCGGTTTCTGACCGCACGCAGTCGCCCGCCGCGCCTAACCTCCAGCAGCACTCTTTCTTCACGTTTCAGAAAACGTATCCTTGCGAACGCATCATCGGTTTTGCGGAAGACCACGGCAAACGAGGCCTTGTTCTGCCCCGCACCCAGCGAGACCACCAAGCTCGTGCCGAAATCCGAGAACAGATACCGGGTCATTTCCATGCGGCGGGTGGTTGTGTCGTCGCGAAGCTGCGCGCATCCGGCATCGGAAAAATACCAGGGCGCCGGTTCACGGCTCGCGCCCGCGTACTGATGCCACCATACCGATTCGGTCGTGAAGAAATCCGAAAACCAGAACGACAATATCCGCGGTGTATCCCGGGGCGCGGCCGGCGTGTCCGGCGAGGGGAGCTCGTGCACCACAAGACTGTCAAATGACGCCTTGCTTTCCACCGAGTAAAACCCGATGCGTCCTTGGGGGGCGTACTGCGCGTGCGCGGAAAATACCGGGCGGCCGTCGAGGAAACACGCTATTCTGTTTCCCCGCACTGCAACACTCGCGTCGTACCATTCCTCGCCGATGTCGCGCCCGAGTTTTTTCTCCTGAAGAATAAACCAGCCGAACGGATGCTTGCAGTGGTAGGCGAGCTGCGCCTTGTCCGTCTCCTTGTGAATGCGAAACAGGTAGAATCCGTTTCCGGTCTCACGCACGATAATCCCGGCCCGGCTGTCATCATGCTCATCGGTGATGCGCATCCGCGCGAAAACAGCGTAGTCCCGCCACGACGTATCACCGAGACATATTGCATGAAGGATTTCATCGCTTTCAAACTGATGCAGCGCGCCTTCATCAATAAACCACGTGCGTTTGTCGGTGCCGCCGGTATACTGCTCCCACTGCACGAGATTGTCGGGATTGTCGAACGTCTCGTGAACGAGTTTTTCCGCGGCGTTGCGCCTGATGGATTCCAGCGTCTGCGAAGGCGGCCGCGTGCGCGGCGTCCTGCTGGCATGGACCACAGGAACCTTCTGCCAGGGTCCAAGAACGATGTCATGACTGCAGGTGCCCAGGCACGAAAGCTCGTTAATCCACATCTCGAAACCGGTTTTCGCCGCGCACAGGGTGTGCCAGCCCGCGGGCATCGCGTGATGCTTCAGCGGCGCGCTGCCGGCATCAGACCAATCGACAAGAACACGCGCGCCGGGCGGGCCCGTAGTCACCGAAAGCAATGCGCTGTCAGGCAAAGCGGTGTCCGCAGGAATGTCCGCGGACAGACTATCGAGATAGTGCACCGGAATTGCCATATTCACTCGCGAAGCGCCCAGGATATTTTTGACCGTGCCGACCAGCATGCCGCTGGCAGTAACCACCGGCCCGCCGCTGTTTCCCGGGTTGATCGCGGCATCAATCTGGATAGTGGTGAGCTCCCCGCGGTCGTCGTGACGAAGCGCGGACACGTCGCCCCGGCTGACCGTTATTTCAGGCCCGCGCTGTATCACCGAAAACGTGCTGCCGAACGGATAGCCGAGGATCCATACGGGCGATGTCTCGATGAGTTTCTCGGCTATTCCCAGTCTGAGATGCGGAGTTCCATTCGCGCCGGTGGCCAGCACAGCCAGATCGTTTTCCTTGTCCGCCAGAATAACAGTCCCATCGTATGATTGGTGTTTTGGCGTGCCGCTGTTCTGGACAACCCGGATCCGTTCTACCGGGGCAGGGAAGTGTACTGTATACACTTCCACTGTCGGCCGGATCACGTGGTAATTGGTGACTACGTGCCCGTGTGCGGAGATAAAATACCCGCTCCCTGAAGTAGGAAACTTCTCGCTGGAAAGCGGGAATGAGTGGGTCACCTCGATGTACACCGATGCCGTCTTCG
>WJMI01000015.1 GCA_014728015.1 Chitinivibrionales bacterium
CGTTGACGCAGTGTACAGGCTGTCAAGGCGAGCGTAGCTTTCGTGATCCTCCGGCACAAAAAAGGAGACGTCAGAGGCGAGACACACCGGTGCGCCCCCCAGCAGGAGTCCTGCCGCCACGAATGTCGGGAAGAGCGCAGACATTGCCTGCATCCGGGAGGACCTTCGAGGCATAAGCATGGCGGGCTCCTGTGTAATGAAGAGAGGAGATTTGTTTTGCTCCAGTAAAATGCTTGATTGGAGAGCCGAAAACGGGGACGAAAATAGGGACGAACTTTTTTTATTATATTAGCCGTTCTAAACACTAAACTAATAAAAAAAGTTCGTCCCCAAACTGCGCAATCTGCGGCGAACCCCATACAGACCATACCCACGAGTAATATTTTAGATTCCTTTCCGACCATTCGCTAGACAGGAATTTCCACAATGAATCCACAGGATATCAGGACGGGAAAGCGGCTGCACGGATTCGCCGTAGAACGGATCGAAGAAATTGCCGAGATTCATGCGCAGGCAATTGTCGGTACTCACGAAAAGACGGGCGCGCGGGTGGTGCAGCTTTTCGCCGACGATCCAAATAATCTGTTCTGCATCGGATTTCGGACGCCGGTGTACAACAACACGGGCGTCCCCCATATCCTCGAGCACTCAGTGCTTTCCGGATCAGTCAAGTTTCCGCTTAAGGATCCGTTTAAGGAGCTCCTCAAAGGTTCGCTGCAGACGTTCCTCAATGCGATGACGTATCCGGACAAAACGATCTACCCGGTGTCGAGCCAGGTGGAGGCGGATTTCTTTAACCTGATTGATGTCTACTGCGATGCCGTATTCCATCCGCTCCTTAGCGAAACGACGTTTCAGCAGGAGGGGTGGCATTTCGATGCCAAGCAACCGGATGGTCCGGTGGGCATTCGCGGCATCGTGTACAACGAAATGAAGGGCGTGTTCTCGGAATTTCGGAATCATGTATCGCGCCGGACGTTCTCGGGGCTTTTTCCGGACACGACATATTTCTACGAGAGTGGGGGGGATCCCGAACAGATTCCATCACTGACATACGACCAGTTCACGGAGTTTCACCGCACATTCTATCACCCTTCGAATGCGTTCATATTCCTGTACGGCGATATTCCTTTGTCAAAGACACTCGCGTTTCTGCAGGAGCAGTATCTGGCCGGATTCGAGCGGCGGCCGGTGGATTCGCGCATTGCACCGCAGCAGCGCTGGGATGCGCCACGCCGGATCGAAATCCGGGCCCCCGCCTCGAAAGAGGACGACGGTACGGCGAGCGTGCTCGTGTGCTGGCTGTTCGGGGATGCTACCGATCCTGAGACCATGCTTCTGGGTTCAATCCTTTCGCGCTACCTCTTGGGCACCGAAAGCTCACCCCTGCGGCGGGCGCTTATCGACTCGGGACTCGGGGAGGACCTTGATGACATGAGCGGGTTCGATGCCGACTTCGCGCACGGCCTCTTCTGCGCAGGCCTTCGAAAAACCCGGCCGGAGCACGCCGATGCCATAGAGCGTCTCGTGCTGGACACGCTGCGAAAAGACATCGAGCGCGGTCTGGACGAGCAGTTGCTGGAAGGTGCGATACGCCAGACCGAATTCGGCCGCCGCGAGATCTCGGACAGCGGTCATGCGCCATACAACCTGATGCTTGCCGAACGGTGTTTCCGGTCGTGGCTGTACGACGGCGACCCACTGGCCCATCTCAGCTTTGAGCGCCCGTTGTCCCGCCTCAAGCAGGCCAAGGCGCAGAGTACGGCGTTCTTCGGCGAAACGATGCGCGCGCACCTTCTCGACAACCCGCACAGGCTGTGCTCCGTGGTCGTGGCATCGCAGTCGCTGGGGGAGGCGCTGGGCAGCCTGACGGAGAAGCAGTCGGCCGAGCTCACCGCCTCGTTTGACACAGCGAAACGGGCGGCATGCTATGAATCCACACAAAGACTTCTGGCATACCAGAAAGAGCCTCCGGCGCCCGAGGCCGTAGCATCCCTGCCGCGTCTGAACAAAGGCGAACTCCCCAGGCGCAACCGCGAGGTGCCAGTGGAGCGAATGACCGTGGCGGGCGCTGATCTGTACGCGCATCCGATATTTACTTCCGGAATCGCGTATCTGGACATGGGGTTTGACATCCTTTGTGTGCCCGACGATCTGCTGAGGTACTTTCAGCTCTATGCGGAGATCATGACCCGGTGCGGGGCGGGGGAGTACAGCTATGAAGAGATGGCACGGCGGGTCTCGCTGAACACCGGCGGCATTCACTGCTCGGATCTGTGCTCGGTCCGCGGCGACAACCACGACACGGTGGTCTGCAGTGCGGTATTTCACGGGAAGGCGCTGCACGGCAGGTTTGATGAAATGACCGGCATCTTCAACGACCTGTTGTGCGAGCCGCATCTCAATGACACAAAACTGATTCGCGATACGCTTCTGGAAATGCGCAACGGATTCAATGCCGCCGTGGTGGGCAACGGGCACGTGTTTGCAGCCACCAACGCATCTTCCCGGCTGTGCCGGTCTCGCTACCTCGCGGAAATTCTTGGCGGCATTTCGCAGCTGCGTTTTCTCAACAGCCTGGTCAAGCAGAATGACATGACATCCGTGGCTTCGCGGCTCCAGGCGCTGCACGACATGGTGGTTGATCGCGGAAGCTGTTTTGTCTCTCTGACCGCGGAGTCACCGTCGCGGTTCATCCCGCGCATCGAACAGACGATTCTGCGGCTGCCCTTGCAGGTGCGGCCCGATGCTGAATCGCGGCCTCTCACGGAGCAGGGGCGTCCCGGCCGGGGCATCGAGATCAGTTCCTCGGTCAATTTCGTGGCCAAAGCATGGAAACTCGACGGTGTCGCACCCGACGAAGTAGGGACACTCATGCTGATGGCCAAGTATCTCTCGACCGGCTTTCTGTGGGAGAAGGTCAGGGTGGAGGGCGGCGCGTATGGCGGGAAGGCGTTTGCCACCAGCGCGCATCCGGCATTTGCATGCGCATCCTATCGCGATCCCAACCTGCTCGCAACACTCGATAATTTCGAGAAGGGCCTGGCGCACATGGCTGACGGGCTTCCGGGTGATGAAATCGACCAGAGCATCATTGGCACTGTCGGCATCATCGACAGCCCCAAAACCCCGCACCGCAAGGGTCTTTCGGAAACCGTGGCGCTGGTGTGCGGGCGCAGCAGGGAATACCGCCAGGCTGTGCGCGATGCCGTGCTTTCCGCGACATCAGAGTCACTGGCGCGCAAGGCACGCGAACTCATTGAGATACCCGAAACGGCGATAACGGTTCTGGGGAGCCGCGATGCGCTTGACACCGCTGACAAAGAAGAGAAGATGCTGTTTCGCGAGGCCCTGCTGTCCTGACTGTTGCGTGCGAACGAGGCCCAGACGCAGAAGCGGGAGAGCGACGGTCGTCGTTCTCCCGCTTTCATTTTCCGTTTGCGCGGGGTATCAGGCTGTTACGTCCACACCGCCCTCGGCGGCCCTGTCCTGCGCGGCCTGCCTGGCCTGGGCGTCCTCTGCCTGTCGCTCATTTCGAGCCTGCTCTGCAGCCTGCTCGTTCTGTGCCCTTCTGGCCTGTGCGGCCTGCTGAGCGCGAGCATCCCCCGTAGCGGAGACTTCATCAACAGGCATAATCACCTCCAGTAGAATGCGTACAACTCTCCCTTACATTTATCGGCAGAAACCTGTAATCCTTTAGCTTTTTCTGGATAATCCTGGAGCCGCTGCGAATAATTCCGTCGCGGAGCGCGGGTGTTGCCCGGGGGCCGAGGGTATGTATTTTTAGAAGCCCGGACGTGAGGTCCGCTGGATTAAAGGAGCCCCAACCTATGGAGAAACAGAATATCCTTTTGCGCGCCCGTCAGTACATCGCGGCCGAAACAAATCCGGCATTCCGGTCGGAGGTGGAAGACCTGGTAGCGTCCGGCGACCTTGAAGAGCTTGGCGACAGGTTCTACACCGACCTGGTGTTCGGCACCGGCGGGCTTCGGGGAGTGATCGGGGGCGGATCCAACCGCATGAATCCCTACGTCGTGCGCCGCGCAACGCAGGGCGTGGCCAACTATATCCGTAAAAGTTCTTCGCGCGAAAATCCTTCGGCAGTGATTGCCTTTGACAGCCGCCGTTTTTCCGATGCGTTTGCAAAGGAAACCGCGCTGGTATTCTGCGGCAACGGTATCAAGACGTATCTCTTCACGGCCCTTCGGCCCACACCGGAGTTGAGTTTTGCCGTGCGCCATCTCGGCGCGACCGCGGGAGTGGTGGTGACGGCGAGCCACAATCCCGCCGAGTATAACGGGTACAAGGTCTACTGGAGCGATGGCGGCCAGATTGTGCCGCCGCACGACGCGGGAATTATCGCGGAGGCGCGTTCAGTGGCCGAAATCACCGGCATGTCGATGGAAGAAGCCCGAGAGCGTGGATTGCTC
>WJMI01000231.1 GCA_014728015.1 Chitinivibrionales bacterium
AGGTTTGTCGGATTGGCCTGCCCGTCATACAGCACCATGTTCGTGTATGGCACGCCCATCGCGTTGAGCTCATCGCATACCTTTTCTATGACCGCGACACGGACATGGTTTTTGGGTATGCAGTTGATCTTCATGGCGACCTTTTTCCCGCTCCAGTCTTCACCGGCAGTTTTCTGAAAGACGGTCGTCCATGCTTCTGCCGCCGTGGACTTCTGAGCCAGTTCCATGGCCATCCTGTCCATGTTTTCCCGGACAACGTCCCTGTTTACCGCGTTGTTTTGCGCTCCAAAGTCGCTGAAATTGCCGAGGTCCTCGCAGTCCTTGTTCACCATTTCGGCATCAAAGCCGCATACAACCCGCAGATTGTCTATCTCGGGGTGAATATCCGGCCACGGCTCTTCGGCACGAGACCGTGCCTTGGCGGGAACTACCGCTGTTGCAGCTACCCCAGCCGCTCCAGCGGCCGACGATTTCAGGAACCGTCGTCTGCTATTGGAAAACCTCGCTCGCATAAGCCACCTCCACATGGTTGGGTAACGATATCAGAATTCTGACTTCACCCCATAAACCGGCTGTCCGGCGGCCTATACCAGATCCCCTATCTATTTTAAAATACGGGCTTCATGACCCGATCATTGCCTCATATGCCTCAAGAAAACTTGCCGCGGTTGTCTTGGCCGCATCCTGGTCCATTGAGCCCTGTACTTCGATCCATATCAGAAAGCGGTCGAAATGCGCGTATGCCCAATACTCCGAGCGGTAGAACAGAGCTGTCGATTCAGAGTAGCCGCCAATCGACGACTGGGGAAGCTGGTCCTGGGCATCTTCCTGGGTCCGTTCCGTGAATGCCTCCTCTGCAACCTGGGCGGTTGAGAAATCCATCACGCAGCACGCGACAGCAGCATCCCCTTCGCCCGAAAGCTCCTGATATGCTGATTCGACGAAATTGAGCCCTCTCTCTTCGTAGAAATAGGCTTTGCCGTTGAAACCGCTGTTCTGGGCTAAAGCGCCGATTTCCGTGAATGTTTCGAATTTGTCCTCTGTCCAACCCGAGATTTCGGCCTCGGTGATGCGCAGGTCCGCCACCTTCACGGTTCCCCCGCCTTCTTCTTCAACAAGCTTACAACTGGTTATAATACAAAGACTTATGAGAGCGATTGCGGCTACTCTGGAATTCCTCAAGCGCATGGATGCTCCTTTCTTGCTGTCATGCCGCTGCATACCATAATATATAGATTCGACGGCAAAAAGCCATGTTTCATATGAGCATAATCTGAATCTAGAAATTCACGATAAGCGATGCCTCACCCCGATATGCCTCAAAAGCACCCTCCAGAAGCTCTACCGTGCTTGTCGTGAGTACGCTGATATTCGGCTTTATGAGCAATCTGAGATAGAAGTTGTACGACAAGTCAGGCGATGATCGCACTTCTCCATCTTCGTATGGCCATTGAAGGGTCAGAAGGTGATTGTTGAGTATTCTGCGCACGAACGCGATGTCCCGCAGGGTAAGGAAAATGCCTGCCTGGGGACCTGCCCGGCCCGTGCGAGCAGTGTCCGCTTTCTCATAGCTCCCGGTGAATGCTTCGGTGGTGCGCAGCCAGGGGAGCCAGTTGATATTGTGCCGCAGAAACCCGGTGTGCGATCGGGACGTTTCCATGTCGGTTTCGAATTCCCATCGAGCCAGTATCTGTCCGCTGTTGCGTGTCCACCAGCTCGCATCGTTTGCAGTGCTGAATATGGTATTCGTATCAGTGTTGGTCCAGGTGTTTTCGTTGTTGAAATCGAGTTCGCTGGTGGGATAGACATGAAATCCGAAGAACCGAGAGAAGCTTTTGTCGGTCCTGTTGGTGTTGGCAAGGACCAGCTTGCGAAACCTGGGTTCGTCGGTCGGGAACTCGCAGTTCGCTGTCTGGTAGGCGCCCACGCGGGGTGAGACCCACCCGAGAGGGGAGAACCAGGTGCCTGGTCTGAATATGAATGTCATCCCTCGGTACACGTACAACGCGCTGCTGTCTTGTATTGCGTACCGCCCAAGCTCCATATCATACTGGCCGGTAACATCGATGCCTTCGGGAAGGTCGGTTACCTGGAGCAGCATGGACGGCATCCATTCACGCGACACATCAGCACCCTGGGGGTTCTTTCGATACGTGCCGTAGCCGGTCAAGGCAATCGAGGACAGCGGGGCGACAGTCATTCTTCCGTAGGCAATACGTCCCCGGCCGGTCTCGTCGACAACCCGATCGGCGGTCTTGAACTCCGTATAGGTAAGTTCATAGGCCAGCCTGTTGATATGCAGCAGGTTCTGAAGATACGGCGAAGAGGTCTCGTACAGACGCAGCCGGAGCTTGTCTTTCCGGCGGTCCAGGCTGGCCTCTTGCGCAGAGTCGGCCGTGTCGATTGACGCCGTGTCGACCCGGGCATCGAAGATGTTGCGGGAGAGTCTCGCCTCGAACCGCGGCAGCTTGGGATAGCGCAACCCGGCGAAAAACTCGTGCCGCATTTCTTCGCCGCCGGTCGAGCGCACGTTG
>WJMI01000232.1 GCA_014728015.1 Chitinivibrionales bacterium
GCATCCGCTGCGCGGGAGTTCTGTCCCGGGCGGGACGGACTGCCGCGATGACATGCTCGCCCCGCTTCAACAGCGCGGCCGTCAGAAATCCGCCGATGAATCCCGTCGTGCCCGTAACGAGCCATGCAGACGGGCTCATACGGCGCACGCACCGTGATACAGGAACGACTCCTTGCGTGCGAAGCCCTGATTGAAGACATAGCGAATCCACAGCACCCGCGGGTCACGTTGTGAGAATTCCTCGATCATTGCGCTCGTTGACATCATTGCCGCCTGCATGCATTCCACCTGGCCGGGGTCTGTGTGGTCCAGGTACATGTCCCATTCCAGTACCGCCATTCTCCCGTGATCTATTGGGGTGATGAAGCCGAAATCACCGCGGACGCCGTGATTGGCTGCCACCTGCGCGAAAGCGCGGTCCAGCTCGGCGACACCGCCGATGTTGTCAAGCGGAACATACACGATGAACGCAATGATATGTCCGTCGCGGCCCATGCGCGAGCTCAGGATCCTGAACGAATTCAGCCAGACCGCATCCGTCATTTCCGGCCTGCGATAGAGCTTCTCAAGGAAGTCGCGAAAGCCGGGATCCACTGCCGATGCGAGCTTTTCCGGGGAAGGATCAAGCACCGCGGCGATAAGCGGCTTGGCTTCCGGAGACGAGAGCAGCTCCCAGGCCGGACGTTCCCCCTCCATGTCGGAAAGAAGCCCGGCCAGGCGCCCGTCGGCCAACGACGGGACACCCAGAATGAGGTCCCGCAGCACCTCGGCATCCAGCGATGCAGGCGCCATCTCGCGCGCGGCGCGCAGGTCGTGGGAATTGCCCAGTACGAGAACCGTGTAGTTCATACCCAACGCCCGGCCAAAGACATCACGCAGGCGCGCCGCAATCTCGCTTGTCGGTGATAGAAACGTGCTGAGGTACTCCACTCCCAGCACACCGATTCCCGTGCCGATGCCGCGTGCGTTGAGGTCGCGCGCATATATCACGGCCGGTTCCAACCCGCCAAACGGCACCGCAACCGCTGATTCATCCGGCGCAACCGGATGCACTCGTACTACGGCCTCCGTGCATATGCCGGGTTGCGGCCGCTCCGCTTTCGCAAATCCCGCCACGTTCGGCGCATCCGGACTCGACATCCTGAAAACCTGTGCCTGGGGAGAAACAAATACCGCATCGACGACATTGTCCGCGGCCGTGCCGTACGTGCTGGAAAAAAGGGAGAATATGCCCGAACACATGATATTGGCGCAATAGAGCGCGGAAGGTTCGGCCGTATTGACGCGGAAACCCCGCTCGTGCGCAGCGCGCTGCAGCTCGAACGAACTCACGCCCGCGCCCACATGGACGCACCAGTTCTTTTCGTCAAACTCCAGCCGCTTCATGCGTGCGGTGTCGATTACCACTCCCGGCGAGAGCACGAACCCCATCACGCTTCCTCCGTTGCCCCGCACTGCATATGCAAGGCCTTCTTCCCGGCACACGCTCACAATGCCCTGCACTTCATCCGTCGAGCCGGGCAGAACCACGCACCGCGGCAGGGTTTCACGGGACAGGGGGCTTGGATCGTTGGCATAGGCGATCAGATGCGCGGGGTCATTCGTGGCCCATTGTCCGCCGACTATTGTCTTGAAGCGTTCCACTACGGGATCCGGCGCAATGGGGACAGGTTCATGCGACCGCAGGTGGCCCTCGACATGTTCCTTGAGGGCCCGTGCCACTTCTCCGGCCTTCATTTGCGTGATAAACCAGCATTGCTTGCTGCAAATGTCGCACAGCGCACACGAACGGGCAATCTCCGCAAGAGCGGGCGTAATACCCAGGGCGCCCCGCGAGAGGGCTGCGTAGATATCCATTCTGCCCTGGGGGTAGAACGAAACGTAGTGGTTGTCACGGGCGGCCGGACAGATGCCCGTACCCAGGAAGTCGATCTTGCACATTGCGTAGTGCCGGCATTGCGCGGCGGTTTTTGCGGGCCCGGCTTGCACGTTCTTTCGAGGTATTGTTTTTTGCTCTTTCATCAAGGTCTGCTCCCTCCTGAATGCGTCAACCGGCCCCTCAAGAATAGCTCCTGCCCGTCATGAATTCAATGAATGCTTTATTCCGCTCCGGACCGCGCGCTGTCGCTGTTCGCGGATTCAACCGGCGGCACCACGCCGCCCGACACGATAAACTTGACTGCCTGGTCGACCGGCACGTTCACCCGCTTGATCTTGTCTTCGGTAAGCAAAAGGATCAGCCCGGAAAACGGGACCGGCGCGAACGGCACGAATACGGTCACCACGTGCTGCCCGGTGCCGCGATCGAACTCCTTTATGCCCCGGTTGGTCACGAACCCGAAGGAGAAAGAGCCTTTCTCAGGATACTCTACAATGACAACTTCCTTGAATTTGCTTTTCTTCTTGTCCTGTCCGCCGAGCAGGAACTCGGAGAGCTGTTTTGCCGACGGGTATATGCTGGCGAGAAGAGGCGCTTTCTGCATTGATTTGTCCACTCGCGGGAAAAGCCACCTGCCTATCCAGTGACGTGACAGAAGGCCGGCGGCCGTTATCGCGGCCAGCGCGATAATGATTCCCAGGCCCGGGATACGAAAGCCGAACTGGTTCACGAAGAAGGCGTTGATCGGGCCGCCCAGCAGGTTGTCGAGGTAGTTGAAACTTATGACTACCACATAAATCGTGACGAATACCGGGAATATGATGGCTATTCCCGTGAAGAAATTCCGTTTGAGACGGCTGAAAATCGAACGCCTTTCTTCCCTGTTTTCAACTACCGACAGCGCGGTTTGTTTCAACTTGCCGAACATGTTTTCCTGCCTTTCAAGGACGGGACGTGCTGGTATGGGAGTTGCATAGTATTTCACTGCAAATACTCTGCCGAATGCTGTCAGGGAC
>WJMI01000233.1 GCA_014728015.1 Chitinivibrionales bacterium
CAATAGTTCCCCTTGAGCTAAACACTCCCTGCGTAAGCTATGCGCAATGCTTGCTATATGGCAGAGAAACGCCTATTTTTAGGTACAGGAAAAGGTAAGGTGGTTTGGGAAAGGATCAATTTTATGCCTGCACATTGTGCATCCGTAAAGAAGATTTTAAATTCCAGTCCACCCGAACAAAAAAAAGGAAATCTGCGGATGATTCTCGTTGGGGCGCTCCAGGGGATTCCAATCCTGGGAAGCCTGTTTGCGCTCATCAACGTTCTGTTTGTCTTCCGCGAAGACCACCGGTGCATCCACGATCTGATTGCGGGCACGAAAGTCGTGTCTGCGGGTACGTTCACGGAGTAGAGATTGACCCGCGACCACCGCAGCAGGAACTACGAAACAGCCTCCTGCGTCCCGCCGCGGGGGGACTACGGCGGGCCAAGCGCGAAATACGCGATCTTTTTCGCGGCCTTTCGCGCCTTTCGTAGTTAGTGTCTTCTCTAAGCCAATCCAGCGACCAACACCTCAGGCGATCCCTTCCGGCTTGCATCGAAATCCGTCACGCAGAATCTCTCTGCACTCTCATACGCATCAGCGATCAGCTTCAGCGTAACTGCCGCGTCGTCGAGGTTCGACACGGGTTCAACCTTTTCCGTAGCGCACTTCGCGAACGCTGCCGCCGTGTAAGCGAATGTGCATCCGTAGTCGGCTTCTTCCGCAACCTTCTCCCCGTTGTGATAGAGCGCATCGGAGATAAGCAGATTGCCCTTGTCGCCCTGAATTCGGATCTCGGTCGACGACGTATCGCCTGATGCCCACGACTGCATGATGTTCCCGATAGCGCCGTCTTCGTACTGAAGAGATATCTGGCAGATGTCCTCGGAGTCCATCTTCGTGTAGTGCTTCTTCGCCTTGAACGCGGAGAGCCGGGCCGGGTCCCCCATGAGGTGCAGGCTCTGGTAAACGAGGTGCGTGCCGCTGTCGATCATGGCACCGCCACCCGAGGCGCTCAGCGAAGTGCGCCATCCCACCGAAGCTTCATCGGGGATGAAATGCACAGCGCGAAACAACGCGTACGAGATTGTCCCGAGCGCACCGGTGTCGAGGATCTCCTTTGCCTTGCGCACCACCGGTCTGTACACGAAGTTGTGTGCCGGAAACACGACAATGCCCCGCTCTGCGCCGGCGAGCTTCATGTCATCGATATCCGACTGCGAGAGCGCCACGGGTTTTTCCACGAGCACATGCTTGCCCGCTTCTATGGCCCTGAGTGTCTGGTTGTGGTGAAGATGTGTCGGGGTGAGAATGTACAGCGCGTCGATTGTCTCATCCGCCAGCATGTCTTCGAAACGCGCATACGGGCGGATGCCCCACTCCTCGCAGCGTTTTTTGCAGAAGTCGAATCTATCCGGAGAGTCGCAACCTCCGACAACCGTGCACTCGTCGCGTGTCTTGATACCGTCGAAATGCCAGTCGGCAATCCAGCCGGTTCCTACAAAGCCTATTCTAACGGGATTCATAGTCTGCTCCTTCTTGGTGTAAGTATGAGCTTGGATAGTAGTGTTCCTCTGGTACGTCGGTGCGTCAACACTGGCACACTCGGCTGTCATTCCCGCGGAGGCGGGAATCCACTTGGGACCGGAAACTGGATGCCCGCCTCCGCGGGCATGACACGTCCGGGACTGCTTGGAATCCCCATAACTGCCTACAGCTTCCTCCAATCGAACACAACCCCCATATACTCGTCGGGATTCTCCCTAAGCCCCTTGTAGACTTCGGGTGCCTGATCAGGTGATGCGATGTGCGTGATAATTGGCTCGACGGCGAGCTTCCCGTTCTGCATCAGGCGAAAGATCGTCTCGACGTTGTTTTGGAAACTGTAGTGGATGTGTCCATTGGGATCGTTGTCGATCGGCATGCGCCATTCGTGGGCGCCCTTGTAGGTCACGCAGCCTTTCGGCCACAGGTGTATCCGGTTCAGCATCGGCGTAACATCTTCCGTGCGCTCTCCCCTCGGGCTTCCGAGAAGGATCACTTCGCCAAGAAACGCGGAATACTCCGATGCCTGGCACGCGACCGCTGGCACCCCTGTAGCTTCGACAACCGTGCGGCACATCTTGCCGTTGGTGATATCGGAGATTGCTTCTTTGACATCGCCGCTTCCGTCGACCACATGCGCCACGCCACACTCTGTGGCAATGTCGCGGCGTTTCGATGAGAGGTCCACACCGATAACTTCACATCCGGCAATCGAGAACAGCTGCGCCGCGAAATTGCCCACAAGGCCAAGGCCCAGCACGGCCACGTAGTCGCCGACATGGGTTTCGGAGGTCCGCTCCGCGACCATGGCAATCTGGGCTATCCTCGCAAGCACCGCGTGCTCCGAACTCAGGCCTTCGGGCACTTTGGCTATGAGGGTGTTCGAGAGAGAGAACGACGCGTGCTGGCCGAACGTGAACGCCCTGTCACCGACATCAACCGAATCGAGTCCGTCACCCTTTGCACGCACGGTCCCGACAATCCCATACCCCGGCGCGTACGGCAGCGGCGCCCAGGATTCGTTGCCCGAGAGAATCGCGAGCTCGGTTCCCGCGCTCACCACCGATGTCTCGGTCTGCACGAACGCGACCCCCGCCGGCAGCCCCTTCCCGTTGCCGTTCTTCTCCTTGAATTCGACCTTCCACGGACTCTCGAATACGACTGATTTTGTCTCCACTTCTCGCCCCCTTTTTGTTTATATTTGCGATTGGCCAGCGAACGTTCTGTCTCGATTGCCCTGAATATACGCAACTCGAGACATCGTGTCTTTAGCCAAAGATGCCATTGTTTGTTCATTTTTAACCTGAGGCGACCGGATGTTCCTGCCTGAAGTGCGAGGAGTGCGGATAAACGAGGGCCCATCGATACGCGGAACATTCCTCGATGCAGAGTATGTGTTCCACTACATAGCGGCCGGGGAATGGGAGTTTCTGCTTGAGTCGGAGCAGTACCTGGTGAAACCGCACACGGTGCTGATACTCCAGCCGAACGTGCTTCACTTCGTCAGGCCGTTGTCGGGTTCATCGCTGGTACAGTACGTGATCCATTTCGAAGATCGCGACTCGGCAATAGCTGCACAGGGCAGATCGGCATTCGCCCTCATCCCAAAAGGGGTCCGCCAGCAGGTCTCGGCACTGTTCATGTCGATGTACGATGAATGGAAGAAGCAGGGCAACGGCGCAGACTATGTATGTGCAGGCATCATGACGGAGCTTCTGGGCCTGACCATTCGCCATCAGGAGGAAGCCGGACACGAAGACACGCCGCAGCACCCGGGATGGGTCCACGTTGCGAATGCGCTCACGTTCATTCGTACCAACTACAGCGATCCCGAACTGACGATTGCCGGAATTGCCGAGCACACGGGACTCAGTGTTCCCTATTTCAGCAGACTGTTCAAGCAGTTCGCAGGAGTGGCTCCGATTGTGTACCTCCATAGGCTTCGCGTGGAAAAGGCGCAGGTGCTTCTCGTGCGCTCAGAGCTCAATTGCTCGCAGATTGCGGAGGCCACGGGTTTCTCGGGGATTCACCTGTTCAGCAAGGTGTTCAAGAAGGTCACTGGGGTGTCGCCGCTCGGGTGGCGGAAAAGGCTGTACTCGATGAGTGCGGGCTAGTGGCGTGCCGATTGAGTCGTCAATGCACGCTAGCGCGGCTTCCTGTCATTCCCGCGGAGGCGGGAATCCACTTCATGTCGGGTAACTGGATGCCCGCCTGCGCGGGCATGACACAGCAGAAGTGCTTAGGAGCACCAAGCGTCATTGCGAGGAGCCCGCCATCGGCGGGGGACGAAGCAATCTACCCTCAGAGAGAGGCCGGAGGGCAGATTGTTTCGCTTCGATCGCAATGACGTCCGCTGGCCTATCCTACCTGGATGTGAAGGCTGACGAAGTCCTCAAGCCGCGGAATGTCGACCGAGACAGCATTCTTGCCAGTGCTCTTCACAAGCACATCGCTCTGGGGCGTTAGCACGGAGCTTTCCTTCACTGTGCCGATGCGTGCGGATACCTTGATGTTGCTCAGTGGTACGATCTGTTCGATCGGCCGGGACGGCGCAGAAGTCGTGTTGGTGATGGAGAGCACGCAGGACTTGTTGTCTCGTCGGCTCCTGGTCAGGCAGACGTGCGCACTTGGCGGGGCGTTCGTCTCGATCAACCGGGCACCACCGAGGAGATAGTCCAGCGTGTCCTTGATGACCTGTGTGAAATCGTCGTGGCCGTCCTTCTCGCAGAGCTGGAATATCTGATGCGGGAAGAACACCACCTTGCCGTTGCCGAATTCGTTCACGACCATGGTCGGATAGTCTGTCTCCCAGCTTTCGAGCCATGATTTCTCCGGCGGCTGGCGAGTCATGTCCGGAGTCATCGTGCAGATTGCTTCCGCGGATGACCCCTGAGGTATGGTGCACAGAAGCGTGTGGCCCCCATTGAGGAGAACGTCACTCCCCTCCCCGCTCTTCACTATCTCGTGCCGCCTTCGAATCAACTGATAGCCGTTTGCCCGTGTGTCTTTCTCTTCACCGGTGAACGAACACCCAAGCGCGTCGGCGAGGCCGAAGTCGCTGCGGCTCGCGCCGTTCTCGTCGAAGAGCGATGTCCGTGAAGATGCAATCAGGTTTCCGCCACCTTGAACGTATTCCCGGATGACGTCGATGTGTTCGCCAGACAGCGCCGCGACATCCGGAAGGACGAGCACCTTGACACCCGACAGTGCAGACTCCGAGAAGTTGATGTCGGGCACAAACGAGTACTGGTAATGGTTCTCGACCAAGACGCGCTCGGCTCCTCGCACTGCACTTCCGAAGCCCTGCGGGAAATGCGCTTTGGTTGGCTGCGAGTAGAACAGTTTCACCTCGGCAACCGGCTCCAGGCCGGCAAGGAGCGCTGAGCTCTCCGCTTGAAACGAATAGTGCTCATCGAGCAGGTGCGCATTGCGGGTGTCGCGAGCCTTGTCAGGTGACTGCCCGCCTATCACCGCGTTCCATAAGCCGCCCCCCGCCCCGACAGCTTCCCAGCACCAGGTCTTGAGCTCCACCGCGTTCTCCATGGCGTACCGGTGGCTGTTTCTGTTCGTCCCGGTGAGCACGATCGCTTCTTTGTCTGGATTGAGAGATTTGAGGAAGCGCACGATGCTTCCGGGGTAGCTGATACTCTTGTCGGTACCGGCGAACGCAACACTCAGAAGGAAATCGAAATAGCCGGCGGTCATGTACAGGTCTATCCCCGACACCTGCGGCGTCGCTACGTTGTACATGCCAAAAACCTCCGCGGCAAACGCCTTATCGTCACCGTGTGACTTGACCACGTCACGGGTCCGACTCAAGAACTCGTCGGCCGATTTCTCCTTCTCCTGCCGGTAGCGCGCCATCTCCGGACCCGCGTAATCCTCCTGTGTGTTAGGTACACGCGGGATGTCCTCTCCGGTCGCTTCGCGATACTTCTCGGCGCACGCGGCGCAGTAGCACGGCCCCTCGGAGTGAACCGAGTTGTACCAGATCCCGTCGATGGGATACCTATCCAGGAGTGCGCGAATGAGCGATTCGCCGTAGACGTTTCGGTATTTCCCATTGTAACACGACCAATACAAGGGAGGCGTTGTGTAGCCGAGTGTTCTCGGTTTGCCATCGCAGTCGACAACGAACCAATCGGGGTGCTTGTCGAACTGGCTCTTCGTACCCCCGCGGAAATCCACACGCGCTATCACACGGATGTCGCTCTTCTTACACTCCTCCGCCACCTGCGCAAGGATATCGCCCTTCATGAACGGGTTGGGATTGGCCAACTCGAGATCGTTCGCAAAGAAATCCACGATCCCGCCGCCATTGATAACCAGGCAATTCGCGTGGGCATCCTTGAGATACTTCACCACTGCCTTTGGATCCAGTCCGACAGCATCGGGCTCTACCAACAGGATCTGGACGATCCGAAGGTTCTCGTTGTACCAGTGATATTTCAACGTTCCTCCTCTGAACGACACATGTCACTTGCGGAATCGCGCGAGAAGGCCGGCTTTGCCCGTGCGCGCAGGTCCAATTGCCCCGCGATCTATGAATTCAGGCCGGGCTGCGACGTTGCCTCTTCGGTCCCTCCGTATGGGTACGTCGCCTATGAACAGGTGAGCCGCCAGGTAACCCAACTCATCAAGCTTGAGATCCAGAGTCGCCGACGGATGCTGCATGAAACGTCGGTAGTTGTCGAATCCGACAATCGACAGATCACGGGGTATCGAGATCCCTGCACGGGTAAGCCAGTAGTAGTAGGTGATCGCCAGCCACTCGTTTCCTGCGATTATCGCGGTCAGCTTCGGGTCGGACAGCAGCGCGGAAAGCGTAGGTGTTCGGCTGAGCAGCTCTCTGCCGAAGAGCCGCTCAAATCGCGCGCCACGTAGGTCCGGATGTTTTGACGAAAGCCCACTCCGTATGCCGGCGAGAGCCTGGAATATGTCGCGGTCGGTCGTATCCACCCACGTGTCCCAGGGCTCGGGGCGCACCGGCGGCACGATAATCTCAATGTCGTAGCCGTGCTCGTCAACACATTGGCGCGCCCGTTCGATTCGTTCTCTCAGGAAATATGCACCGTCGACATACGGGCCGTACAGCGGAAATCCCACCTTGCGGTGCCCCGCCTCGTAGAGCTGGTCAATCACCAGGTCCATGGCCCTGCGTTCGTCGGAGTAGCCCCTGAAGAAGTTGGGCCGAGCGACGGCTCGTCGGTCCCACTGCGGCGCCTTGCAGTCCGGGTCGAGCCAGACCACCGGCTTGTCGAACTGGCACAACCAGCTCAGCTGATCGGGTAGTTGCGGCGATGTGGTGGCGTGCACCATGACCAGCGTGCCCTGGTAGCGACGTCCCAGAGAATTGACAAGGGAGAGGATTCCTTCGCGACCCACGGGAAAGGGCGCCTCCACCGGCATGTCCCAGTCGTTGAATGCAACCCTGTACTCGATGAAGCGCGACTTGAGCTCGTTGATGAAGGGGGCGGAGAACTGTGCGTAGTTGACCTCGAACAGCAGCGAGTGGTAGCCCAGGTCTGTCGACAGTATCAACACCACCGGCCGATCATCAAATCGCACCGACCGCGGATGAATCGGCACCGGCGGCCCCACAACCCAGCGTCGTCGCTGCTTGTGCACCAGCCCCTCTTTCTCGAGCAGCCGGATGGCGTCGCGAACAGTATCGTTGGAACAGTACTCGGTGAGAACAAAGTACCGTGTCTTCGGCAGTGCCTGGCCGGACCGATAGGTTCCATCGGCGATACGGGATCTTATCCGCTCGTACAGGGCGACTGCCGACGCCCCTGCCTTGGGAGCACTGCCCTTGACCCGCATCCTCCGACCCTATGCGACCTCTATAAGACCTTCTTCCTTAAGTAGTTGCACGGCCTTCCACATGGTGGGAAGCGATACTTCGTAGCGATGGGCCAGCTCGCGCATCGAAGGCAGAAACTGCGAACGGCTTTCCACAACATCGGCTGCCAGACGCTGCGCGATGTCAACGTGCAACCCACGGGCCTTGCATGGCATATAGTGCCCCTATTTGAACAATTGAACTGTTCCGTATCAAATCATACAACATTCCGCTCCCTTTGGCAACTACCTTGAGTGCACCAACAGCGAAAGCTACGTGCAAAAAGGGGGTTTCCATGTACTACAAGTCCAGTGGAATACCGAATGGATTCCCACGCAGCCCGAGGGGAAACTCGAGCTGTGCGCACGCATCGTGGGCAACAATGGCTTTGTGTACATGACCGACGCCGTGACACTCTACCTGCAGCGCGATGGGCATTCGGTTGAGTTGTGCGAGCCCTACGACGTTCCGTCGGCATGGGTGACGCGCAGCGGGTCGCGCACCTGTCATTTCGACGCAGAGGGCAACACTTCTGCTGCCAAGGGGGGCAAGGTGCATTGGTCCAGCTGGGGCGACCACTGCTCGCCGGGCAACATCAATGGTACAAGCTTTGGTTGTGATGGCGGCGACGGGTACGGTCCTCGCTGGACTGTCTCCGATGTTGCCGGTAGTGCGTTCCAGTCGGGGCAGAACTCGCTTACTATCGATGGCGGCGGGCACCACGGGATGGAAGTCAACTGGCCGGGCCCCACGCCGCTTATTCAGTATTCGGAATCGGACCCGGGCGTGTCGGTCGAAACGACCCCTTCGCGCCCGAAACGCTCGCAGCCTGACGGTCTGCTCACGGTGTCACATGTGCGCGGCACCGGCGAGTTGAGAGTCGATGTGTCGGCCGCGGGCCCGCACACGGTCGAAGTGTTTACCCCGGGTGGTGAGAGGCTGGCGACGTTCGCGAAGCAGGCCGCCGGCGACCACACGGTCAGCATCGGCAACGGCACACCCGGCATGTACCTGGTCAAGATGCAGACCGGCGCGCAGACACGCGCAGCTCGCGTGGTCGTGGTGGGAAGGTAGGATTCTGCAATGCTGATACGGCGCTGCGAAGAGAACCCGATTGTCGTACCCGGCCGGCCCAAATGGCGCCGGGTCGCGACTTTCAACCCCGGGGTTATCCTCGAGGGTGGCACGTTCTACATGTACGAGCGCTGCGCCGGATCGCTTCGCCCGTTCAAGACCAGTATCGGCATTCTCAAGAGCACCGACGGTGTTCACTTCGAGCTGGCGAGCCAGGAGCCAATCCTGACCGGCGACATGTTCAACCTGCCGGGGGCAAGTATCGAAGACGCACGCGTGGTCAGGATAGACGGCACCTACTACCTCAGCTATGCATTGCAGCCGCACGAGTTCGACTGCTGGCCCTCGGGCACCGGTGTCCCGGACTACCAGACGTATCGCTACGAGGGGTGGCACGACTACCCCCGCCCGATGATCACGCAGTCGGGCATCGCCGTGTCAAAAGACCCCGTGCATTTCGAGCACCTGTGTTTCACTTCCCCGCGTGAGATCGACGACCGCGACCACGCGCTGTTTCCCGAGAAGATCAACGGTGAGTTCGTGCTGCTTCGACGCCCCATGGAGTGGGTCGGTGAGAAGTTTGGCACGCAGCAGCCCGGGATATGGATAGCGACATCGCCGGATTTGAAGTCCTGGTCGGAGCCCAAGCTGCTCGCCGTTGCGGAGAATGACTGGGAAGGCGGCAAAATTGGCGCGGCTGCGAGCCCGGTACGCACCGACGAGGGCTGGCTGCTTCTGTACCACGGTGTCGACGGCACGTCGACATACCGGGTCGGTGCCATGCTTCTCGACCTGGAGAAGCCAACGAGCGTGCTCGCACGAACCAGCGATTTCATCATGGAGCCCGAAGAGTACTACGAGCGATTTGGTCTGGTAATACCGAATGTCGTGTTCCCCACAGCAGTCGTTGTCAAAGACGATGAACTTCTTATCTACTACGGCTGCTGTGATACGTCTATCGCGCTCGCAACGGTGGGCGTCGATGAGCTTGTTGCGCACATAAAGAAGTGACTATCACTCCTGCCGGGGGCAGCGAGAGGGGGTAGGTTATGGCAAGGCCATTGAGCAGACTCGCCCGTGCATTCAGTGCTCCTCACTCCTTTCCTCTTCTCTCGTTTCCGCAAAGACCTTCTGGGTCTCGTCGAATGGTGGCCTGAGCAAAGCCGCCAAGGCCCGTGGCACGACACGCGTCTTGCGCACCATTCAGGCGGCAGCGAACATGGCCCAGCCCGGCGACACGGTGATGATTGCGCCCGGACGATACGGCCCGTTCAACGGCATGGCAAAGGGGACCAAGACGCGACCGATTGTGTATCGCGCCGAGAAGAAATGGGGCGCGGTAATCGACCTGGGTACCTCCGGACTGAGCAAGCGCGCGGCAGTGCTTGCCGAATCGGAAATAGGGACGGTCGCGGCGGTCCATGCCAAAGCCAACACAGTGCTTCAGGGACTGAGCTTCGAGAACGGCGGCCCAGGTTGGGGCGGAGGCATCGCACCGGACGAGCCGGGAGTGACAGCCACGGACTGCCGTTTCAGGAATATCGGCTTGGGGGTAGGGCTGAACAAGGAACATCAGGACTGCGACACCTGCCACCTCATCCGCTGCGTGTTCGAAGACATGTATACCGGCGCGGTCTGGAGTCACGCCATTACCGGTCCCCAGAACCCGTGCAACACGAACGCCGGCGCAACGGCGACAGAGTGCGAACAGACCGCGCGCTGGAATCTCGACATGAGAGTGCAGGACCACCGCATGATCGACTGCATAATCCGGCGCGCCAACATCAGCAATATCAGCCCCTGCATGGCCATGGGTGCGCTCAAGTACCTGTTCACAAAAGACATGGTCATCGACGGGCTGGTGAGCTACGACAACAACGGTACCGGATTCTGGATGGACTGGGACTCCTGGAACTTCGTGATCAAGAACTGCACGTTCTTCGGCAACCATGCAGGCGCTCATCCTCAGGACGGCAATTGCTGGTGGGCCGGCGTGGGATGCTGGTCGGAAGGAAACGATTTTGGCGCCTGGCTCAACAACGTGTCCTACGGCAACGGCGCCGGCGGATTCGGCATCCTGGAAACCGGCTTCGCCAACATCGACGACTACGACTACAACGATCACCCTGACGGCGGCCAGGTACGTTTCGAGGGCAACGTAATCGTCGACAACCCGCGCGGGATCGAGTTCCGCTTCTGCCTTCGTACACCGAGCAACCATAGCGGCGGACCGGTCATCATGAAGAACAACGTGTTCAAAGGCTGGACAACCAAGGCCTGGGATTTCGGCGACCCGTTTACCCAGAATGATGTGACCGTGGCGGATGCAGGCTGGGTTATCGAGGGAAACATCTACGACAACAGCAAGAACGCCGACATTCTTGCGGAGTGGACCCACAGCCCCTGCACGGTTGAAGGCGGATATGGCTACGGCGGCGCGAAGCACTGTGATATCAGTATCCAGAACCGCACGGCCTGCGCCACTATCGAACAGATGAGAGACCTTCTCGACATCGAGCACGAAGGAAGTACGGAAAGCTATTAGTTCCGCGGCCCTGTGCATCCGGTCACGAACACCTCACAGGTGGGAATCATTCCTTCGCAGGACGCAGAAGCGAATCACATTCGGACCAATCTCGGCGGCAAAGGAGTCGGCGACGAAGTCACGCTTCCGGTGTCGTGGTTCAAGCGTCCCATCGTTCACGATGAAGGCGCCTGGGTGTGCACCATGCACGACCTTCAGGCCAACGTGGTCACGGTACGAATGGACGATGCTTCGAAGAAGTGGGTGGAGGAAAACGTGCGCTTCTACGGCTCGACAGCGCAGACGGATGTCACCATGACGCTCACGAAGCTCGAGGAATACGAGATCGAGGCAACCATGGGAACGGGCAAAGCC
>WJMI01000234.1 GCA_014728015.1 Chitinivibrionales bacterium
GGGCACTCCCTTGCAGTATTCTCTTGTAAACGGGAACTCCTCCCGCTCCGAAGGCTGCGGGATTGTCCGCTACTACAGCAGGTTCGACGACGAGATCGGGAATTCCTACTATAAAGTAGGCATGGAGACCGGCGGTTCGTACGCAAATGCAGTCGCGGCACGGCGTTACAACATACGGCCCCAGCGCTACTCGGCGGAGGCCCTGGGCGACAAGAACGGCGTGCGGTGCTTCATCGAAGGGCGCGAGCATATTTTCAACATCGCGGACATCTCGCCGTACGCGGCGGCATTCTTCTGTCCCGATTCCCAGTCCGTCTCTTTCACGGTCAGCCGGAGGCTTGACCCGGTGACGGTGATTGTCAACGGGCGGGCCGTATACGAGGGCCCGGTGATCGTGACGCGCCTGTACGGGGAGACCGGCCGGCGCCGCGTGGTGATTGAGCCGCGCGATCGCGTGTTCAATCTCAATGTGGTCGACGAACAGGAGAAACTGACTGCGCTGTCAACGTCCGTCAGCACGCTCCTCGACGAGCACGCTACATACGGCACGCTCGATCAGAGGGTGAAGGCCATTATCGCCGACACGCGCTGTTTCATGGAGCAGTTCAAAAAACTGCTCGACTCGCCCATGGTGTCATCCCTGTCACGCGAGATGGAGGAGCCAGAGCTTCTCGAGGAGCTCTTCGGGTACTTCCTCCCTAAAATCGACGATTTGACCAGAGACCTGGAAGTCGCGCTGGAGGAGCTCAAGCCGGATGACGGGCGCGTGCGCCTGTACCGCGAGTACTTTCAGCGGAACATACATCATCTTCTCCTCAGTTCGCCGCTGTGGCACCGCATGTACTACAAGCCGCTGGGATATCCCGGCGACTATGTCATGATGAAGCTTTTGAAGGAGGACAGATACGAGGGGTCATCTCTTTTCGCGAAACTGGTGAATAAATTCGGGCTCACCAACCCGCTCGCCCAGGCAAATCGCAACAGGGTTGTGTATCTCGCAGACAGGCTCGCGCGATTCATCGAGAATTCAGGGGCTGATACCGTTCGCATTCTCAGCATCGCATCCGGGCCGGCCCTGGAGATCGAGCGGCTTATATGCACCGCAAAATCAGCCGCCGACAGGGCGAATATCACCCTGCTGGATCAGGAGATTGAGGCGCTGAAGTTCTCCCAGGATCTCATCTATCGCAGCCGTATCGTGCACGACAGCCAGTTGAAGGCATCGTTCATTCATCAGAGCATCGGCAGTTTCCTCCGGGCCCTCCCGAGGCGCGGGAGAGAGCAGGCGGAGTATGATCTCATTTATATATTCGGGCTCTTTGACTACCTCGATGACAAGACATGCGCGTTCTGCATGAATCATGCATCCCGGCTGCTCGCCCCGGGCGGAACGATGCTGGTGTCGAATTACTCTCTGGACGGGCAGCATCACCGCAGATTCTTCGAGTTCGGGACAGAGTGGTACATGATTTACCGCGGGAAGCGGGAAATGGAGCGGCTCGCCGGGCAAATTCGCAATGTGCGTTCGTTCTCCGTGGACGAAGACCCGACCGCGGTGATCAAATTTCTACAGGTGGAGTTCGAGCAGGCGTCATGATGTCTCTCAGGCTGCCCAGGCCAGCGGCAGTTCCGCCGGAGTACCGGTCGGAATACGCTGCCGAACTGGAAAGAATCAATCTGCAGGCATGCAGGATCGTCACCTTTGTCGGGTTCCTGCTGGTTCCCGCCTCCCTGGTGCTCGACTACTTCATCAACCCCTCGCACCTCCGGCTTTTCTTCGCCATCCGCATGGTCATGGCCGCGGGCTGCCTTGCGTGCTACCTGCTGCTGCATGTCCGCCCCCTGGCACGTTTTGCCTCTGTCATAACGATGGCGGGCATCTTCCTGGTGGGAGGGGGCATTGCCGGCATGATTCGCGTTCTCGGCTACGGGGACCCCTACTACGCGGGACTGAACCTCATTTATCTGGCATCTATGATGCTTCCCTGGGGAGCCACCAGGACCGCAATCGCGTGCTTCGGCGTATACAGTTTCTATCTCCTGCCGATTCTGTTCTTCGATATCAGGGGGCTGGACACGGCCCTTTTTGTGAACAACAATGTTTTCCAGCTCGAGACGATAATCATTGCCATCATTGTCAATCATTTCCAGTCTCTCAGACGTAACAGCCAGATCGTTCAGCGCCTGATCATCGCCAAACAGGCGCGGGAACTCGAAGAGATAGACAAATACAAACGCGAGTTCATTGCCAACATAACGCATGAGCTGAAGACACCGCTGGCTATCGTGATGGGCAATGCGGACCTCGTGCTCGAACAGACCACCGATCCGGAGCTCAGAGGCGGTATCGAGCTGATCCGGAAAGCGGCATTCCAGCTGGCAAACCACGTTGACAGGATTATTGCCGTCTCCAATGTCGACGATCCGAATGCCCGCCCCGATCTGGGCAATTACGACTATTGCGGCGTGGTGCAGAACGCCTTTTCGCTGTTCGAGTCCAAGGCCCGGCAGGAGAACATCACCTACGCGCTCAACATGGCCCCGGGGCCGCTGGTTGTCGCCATCGATATCGTACGTATGGAAGAAGTGCTGAACAACCTCATCCAGAACGCATTCAAGTTCACCCCGGCCCACGGCATTATCACGGTTACGGTCAGCACCGACGGGGAGAAGGTGTTTACGGAGATATCCGACAGCGGCGTCGGCATCCCCCCGGAGAAGATCGGCCGGATATTCGACAGGATGTATCAGGCTGATGAAGTTCTGTCCAAGAGACACGGCGGCATGGGACTGGGCCTCTACATCAGCAGGAAGAACGTCGAACTGCACGGCGGGGAAATCTCCGCGCACTCCAAACAGGGCAAGGGGACGTCGTTCAGGTTCGACCTTCCCCTGCACATCGATCAGTCCGTGATTGTCCGGAACAGCCCCTATCACGGAGACGAGAGAAGGGCGACGCCGCGGCGAAGCGGTGTGGACCGCCGGCAGAAGACCGACCGCCGCGCAGATGAGCGCCGCAGAAGCTTCGAATACCAGCAGAGAATGGGACTCGACGACCTTGCCGGCATGACATTCGCGGACAATGTCCGCGATTATGAGAACCTGGATCCCGCGGCCGATACAATCCTCATTGTCGAGGACAACCCGGGAATGATGAAAGTGATTGTGGAGGCGTTGCGCGAGGACTACAACCTGCTGCTCGCCTTCGATGCCTACGAGGCGTTCCGCAAGCTCGATACCGGGCGGGGGAGTATTTCGCTCATACTGTCGGACATCATGATGCCCGGCATGAGCGGTCTGGATTTCTGCGAGAGGGTCATGGAACGCGAGGAAGACCGGCACATTCCGCTCATTTTCATTACCGCGCTCATGGGCCAGGAGGACCAGCTCCGGGGCTTTGCCGCGGGCGCGACCGATTACATTGTCAAGCCGTACAACATCAAGATCCTCAAGGAGAAGGTCGACCACTGGATCTCGCGCCGTCACTATGAGGTGCTGCTCAAGGAGGCATCGTCGACGCTGGAAGATCGCGTGGAGCAGCTTTCGCGCGTTCGCGATGTTATCCTTCACGAGATTCGCAACCCGCTGCAGATAATCACCGGGGCCAACTACTTTGTCGAGCGACTCAGAACGACTTCCTACGACAAGGCATCGGAGCAGGAGAAACAGCTCTGGGAGAACGTGAAGGTCCTTCAACAGGGCACCGAGGCGCTCACCTCGGTGCTGGAGGCGACCCAGCAGCTCGACATGGCCCAGTTGTCGTCGCGAAAGCCCGAAGTCCTTGTCGATATACTGGACGATGCCCTGGGCCAGGCCGGACATCTGCTCGCCGGCATCGACATCGCCGCCGAGTTCGAGGGCATGGAAGATCTCCGGGTCAATTGCGACCGCCGCATGATTGTGCAGGTGCTGGTCAACCTGCTGAGAAACGGTGCGGAAGCAATCCGCGAGCGGAGCGGTGAAGGAAAGGGGCGCATTGACCTCTCCATCGAATTCGCCGATGCGCACAGCGCGTTTGTACGCGTGCGCGACAACGGGATCGGCATGGACCAGGAAGTCGTTGACAAGCTGTTCCGGTTCAAGTTCACCACCAAGAAAGACGGCACCGGGATAGGGCTGCACCTCTCGAAGATGATCCTCAAGCTTCATCAGGGGAGCATTTCAGTCGATTCCAGGAAGGGCGCGGGAACCACTTTCACGCTGCATCTGCCGCTTCACCAGTTTCATGCCGAACCGGAGCCGGTTGCGGCATCGTAGGCCGGCGCGGGGAGAGCGGATCAGGCGCTCGTGCCGGCGGACGGGGGAACAGGGCCCCGGGAAGCCAGGCGATCGACCTGCTCCCGGAACGCGCGCGTTTCGCCTTCGAGAAAATCGCTGTGGGTCTCGGGGAACTGCACGCCGTACCGGTAGTTTCCGTCGCGGAGAACGCTGCGCCACACGACGCGTCCGTCAAGGCAATACGAATCGTCGATAGCGTAGTAGTTGCTGGATGCAATGAAATGCAGCAGGACATGCTCGCCGCGCGTAAGCGAGACAGGGGTGACGAAAGAGCAGCCGGTCTTGCTGACGTTTACCAGCTTCTCACGGCAATCAGAGCCCTCTTCGGTATATACCGCCAACGTTGGAAGAACGTACCGGCGTTCCCGCCTGCGGTTGATTGCCTTGTCGGCATTGCTGGAAATCCGCATACAGATACCTCGAACCGGGGCGGAAGGCGCACCTGCTCCTGTCCGCTCCTGCATCGATGCTGCCATTGCGGCGCGGAATTTTCAAGGCAAATCACGGCAGACATTCTTCTTGAAACCGACGGTCGGCGCCTGCGGCCATCCGTATTGAGGCGATTCAGGCTCTATGTCCCTCATCGTGCATTAATGTGGGACCAGAAGTTAGTATATTTCTGGAATTCGTACAGAGTCGCCAAAATGCATGCGGCTGGAAGTAAACATCGACGGCTCAAAGGATTTCGGGGAAGGGCGGAAAGCGGATGTACAAGGGCAAAAGGATCGTGGTGGTGATGCCGGCATACAACGCTGCCCGGACATTGCGGCAGACGCATGCCGAAGTCATGGACCAGGAGGTCGTCGATCTGGTCATCGTGGTGGATGATCGAAGCCGTGACGAGACCGTCGCGGTGGCTTCATCGCTTCCCAATACCATGGTCCATGTGCATCGGGACAACCTCGGGTATGGCGCCAACCAGAAGACCTGCTACCGCCTGGCGTTAGACCAGGGCGCCGACATCGTTATCATGGTCCATCCGGATTACCAGTATACGCCCAAGCTTATTCCGGCGATGACATCCATGATCGGCAATGGCCTGTACCACTGCGTGCTCGGATCGCGCATCCTCGGCGGCTATGCCCTGAAAGGGGGAATGCCTGTGTACAAGTACATCGCCAACCGTTTCTTGACCTTGGCGGGGAACGTGCTGATGGAAGCCAAGCTGTCCGAGTTTCACACCGGGTATCGCGCCTTCTCACGGGAACTGCTGGAGGTCATTCCATTCCGTTTGAACTCAAATGATTTCGTGTTTGACAACCAGATGCTGGCTCAGATCCTCTGGTGCGGGTACACAATCGCGGAAGTGAGCTGCCCGACCAAATACTTTGCCGAGGCATCTTCGATCAACTTTGTACGCAGCCTCAGGTATGGCGCGGGATGCCTTCGTACCGCACTTGATTTCCGGCTGGCAAAGATGGGCAAGAAGAACATACGGATACTCCCTGGAGATCTTTTACATCGATTAGATATCAACTGATGGCCGGTCGACTGTCTCGAACCACACAATCGGGGTACAGGGCGGCAAGCGGCTGACTCAAACAAGCGTATTCACGTTCTGGACTGTAGGTGCACCGTAAGGTATACTTTGAGTCTGTCCGGAAAGTGGCTCGCATCTCGTTCCCGGCGCTTGTTTTGCCGCTTCCAAGGGATTCGATAGAATGATTCCTTTCGGACCGATAACCAAGGAACGGGCGAAGGACACGGGCATGGCATTGACGGTCGTGGCCCTGCTTGTCTATGTCTTCACCCAAAGCCGGACCGCCGTTTTTGCAGCGATTGCCCTGCTGGCGCTGGACATGATAGTGCCCGTGGTATTCACACCGCTCGCATATTTGTGGTTCGGCCTGGCATTTGTGATGGGCCTGGTCGTTTCACGTCTACTGTTCAGCATTACGTTTTTTCTGCTGCTCACTCCCGTGGGCATTGTGCGGCGGCTTGTGGGGAAGGACGAACTGCGCCTGCGCGACTGGAAAGCAGGCGCAGGATCGGTATTCAAGAACTGCGAACACCGGTATGACAAGAACGACCTTAGTCAGCCATATTGAATGACAGAGCGAGGTGTAAGATGGATTTTCTGAAAGATCTGTGGGGATTCCTCAGCGTTCGTAAGAAGTTCTGGTTGCTGCCGCTCATAACCGTGCTGCTTCTATTCGGCGCGCTTATCATCTTCACCAGCGGCTCTGCGGTGGCTCCTTTCATCTATACGCTGTTCTAGGCGCCGGGTCACTGTGACATCGAGAATCCTGGGTATTTCTGCTTTTTATCACGACAGTGCCGCTGCGCTGCTTGCCGATGATGAAATCGTTGCCGCGGCGCAGGAGGAGCGTTTCACCCGCAAGAAGCATGACAGCTCTTTTCCCTTCAATGCTGTCCGTTACGTGCTTCAGGAAGGAGGACTGGGTGTTGAAGACCTTACGGCGATCAGTTTCTACGATAAGCCCTACCTGAAGTTCGAGCGTCTGCTCGAAACGTATCACGCCTTTGCACCGGCGGGGATTCGCAGCTACCTCTCCGCGATGCCCGTGTGGATTAAAGAAAAACTGTTCATGAGGAAGCTTGTCTGGGACGAACTAGAAAAGCTCAACGGCTCAAAGGTCAGGCGGAAACCCCAGCTGTTGTTCCCCGAGCATCACCTGTCACATGCCGCCAGCGCGTATTACCCTTCGCCATTTGACCGGTCTGCCATTCTAACAATTGACGGCGTGGGGGAGTGGGCAACCTCAACCATTGGACGGGGCGACGGAAACTCCATAACCGTCTTGCGCGAGCTGGACTTCCCTCACTCGGTGGGGCTGCTCTATTCGGCGTTCACGTATTTCTGCGGTTTCAAGGTGAACAATGGCGAATACAAACTCATGGGGCTTGCTCCCTACGGACATCCCGGCAGCGAGAGAGTCGAGAAATACAAACGGACGGTCCGCGATGAGATCGTTGATGTTCGCGATGACGGGTCGATTGTCATGAATATGGCGAACTTCAATTATGCGACCGGCATGACCATGGTGCGTGAGGCCACGTGGAAGCGGCTCTTCGGCGTGCCGGTGCGGAAACCGGAGTCCCCTTTGACCCAGGAGTACATGGACCTTGCCCTGGCGGTACAGCAGGTAACCGAAGATATCGTCATGAAGATGGCAGGTACCGCACGGAGGCTGACCGGATGCAACTCCCTGGTTCTGGCCGGTGGCGTGGCCCTTAACTGTGTAGCAAACGGCAAGCTCCTGCGAAGCGGGGCGTTCGATCAGCTGTGGATTCAGCCCGCTGCCGGCGATGCGGGAGGCGCGGTGGGCGCTGCATACGCAGCCTACCACGTGTGGGGAGGAAACCCCCGGACCGCTCCGGACGGCGGCGTTGACAGAATGCGCGGGTCGCTTCTCGGGCCGCGCTATGATGCGACCAGCGTTCGACGGCTTGCAGTGAAGTATGACGCGCGATTTCAGGACGTGGATAATTTCGACAGCCTGTGCGCGACCGTGGCCGGACTGCTCGCCGACGGGAAGATCGTGGGCTGGTTTCAGGGGAGGAGCGAATGGGGCCCCCGTGCCCTGGGAAATCGCAGTATTCTGGCAGACCCCCGCAACCCCGAAATGCAGAAACGTCTCAACTTGAGCATTAAGTACCGTGAAGGTTTCCGGCCCTTCGCGCCATCGGTCTTGGAAGAAGACCGCGATGACTATTTCGATCTCGGTGTTCCGTCACCATATATGCTATTGGTCGCGCCGGTCAAGTCGGAGCGGCGTCATCCCGTACCCGATAACTACGAATCGCATGAAATGATGGACAGGCTGTATCATACACGTTCGGACATACCGGCGGTGACACACGTAGACTTCTCGGCACGCATCCAGACAGTAAGCAGAGTGACAAACGAGCGCTATTGGAAGCTGATTCGCGCATTCAAGCAGATCACCGGTTTCGGCCTCGTGGTGAATACCAGTTTCAATGTGCGTGGGGAGCCCATTGTGTTGAGCCCTGAGGATGCCTATCAGTGTTTCATGAAGACCGAGATGGACTACCTCGTGGTCCACAATTCATTGTTTACCAAATCCGAACAACCAGAAAGACATTGCAAACAGCCGTCCCAATGGCTATAATTTATAGCTGCACACGGCTATGCACGCACCCGCATTCACGAACAAGGAGCAGGTAATGGGCCTTAAGGTATCGGTGGCGAAACACAAGGATTATCCCATTGTGAAACTCGAGGGGCGTGTCATCGGGGTGGACGATCGGAAGTTCGGCAACAAGATGGAAACGCTGTTCAAGAAAAACCACGAAAAGATCCTTGTTGATGTCAGCGACACCGAGTTTATCGACAGCCACGGCGTGGGGATAATCGTCTACTATCACACATTGATGCGCAAGGCAAACAGAGAACTCGTGCTGCTCAACACCAATCCAAACCCGGTGTCGTACATGGCGCGCCTGTTCGAAATGACCAACCTGAACAAGGTGCTGAACGTGGTGCCTTCTCTTGAGACCGTGTCGTAGGTGCGGGCCGGCGGGCGGCAGTTGCATGTGGAGGGAACACTCGGGGCAGATAGGCGAATGGCGGAGGGGGAGGGATTCGAACCCTCGGTAGAGTTGCCCCTACGCCGGTTTAGCAAACCGGTACCTTAAGCCTCTCGGCCACCCCTCCGCAGACCCGGAAGTACGTTGAAAATAATTGGGCGCTGTCCGCAATCCAAGAGAGCTGTACCCGCGGGTTGAATAGAGCGGCAAGAGCGGGATTCTTTGTCCACATGTGTGACGGCGGAAATTAAGCGGTTAACACATGTCTCTGCGGATAATTCGAGTAAAGGGACACGAATACTCCGCGCGGGGTGCAAAAGATATATACTTACCCGTTTTTCAGGTGTGAAAGCAAATTCTCGCAGATCCTATCGGGGAACAGTGTGCAGGCCGACAACATAAGTACCTTCTACTACCGCTACCTTCGCTACTTCCTGGCCAAAGATGATGCCACTGCCACATCGTATGACAAGTACATGGCCCTGTCGTACGCCGTGCGCAATCAGATGGTCGATAAGTGGATAGAAACGCAGAAACGGTATCACGTTTCCAACTCGCGGCGTGTCTATTATCTGTCCATGGAGTACGTGCTGGGAAAGAGCCTCCGGCAGAATGTCGTGAACCTCGGGATGGACGAAAGCGTAACCCAGGTTGCCCGTGATCTGGGGTTTTCGCTCGACGAGGTATATGCCGAGGAGCATGATTGCGAGCTGGGCAACGGCGGCAAGGGGAGGCTTGCGGCGTGCTATCAGGAGTCCATGGCCACTCTCGGCCTTCCCGCAATGGGATACGGCCTTCACTACGACTACGGGCTGTTCCAGCAGGAAATAGAAGACGGCGTACAGATTGAGCGCCCGTTCGATTGGCTGCACAAGGGGCACCCCTGGGAGACGCTGCGGCCGGAATACGCCTGCATTGTTGGTTTCAACGGCCGGCTGGCGCCGAGCTCAAGCTCGCAGCGGGGCCCGCGATCCGTCTGGGAGGAGTACGACGAGGTCGTTGCCATGCCGTACGATTTTCCGGTGCCCGGGTATAATACCAACACGGTAAACACCATCAGGTTGTGGTCGGCGCGGCCTACCGAGGAATTCCTGTCGGACTATCTCAACCACGGGGACTATGTCCGGGCCTGCGAGGAGACATCGGAATCGGGCCGTATCACCAAGGTCCTGTTTCCCGATGAAGATGTTCGCCGCACGACTGAAATGCGGATAAAGCAGCAGTATTTCCTGGTTTCGGCATCGCTGCAAGACATCGTGCGCCGGTTCAAGCAGCACAACAACGACATATTAGAGCTTGACAAGAAAGTGGCAATCCATTTGAACGGCAGCCGCTGCGCCGTTGCGGTTCCCGAACTCTTGCGGATTCTTATCGATCGTGAAGGCGTACCGTGGCAGAAAGCGTGGGACATCACCAGGAATGTTTTCTCCTACACGAGTCATGCGGTCGCGAAAGACAACCTGGAAAACTGGCCCGTGTACCTTATGGAGCAGATTCTGCCGCGGCATGTACAGCTCGTCTACGAGATCAATCAGGTCCACCTGGATGCGGTCCGCAAGGAGGGGGCCAAGGAAAGCGGCCTTATCCGCGAGCTTTCGCTGGTGGAAGAAGGAGAAGTCAAGCGGTTCAAGATGGCCCATCTGGCGGTACTGGGCTCCCATGCGGTGAACGGTGTCTCCCGCATGCAGACCGACCTTCTCACCCAGCGCATCATCGGGCCCCTGGCGCTCCGCGGCAGTGCTTCGTTTATCAACGCGACAAACGGGATCGCGCACCGCCGCTGGCTGCTGTGCGCCAACCGTCCGCTGGCGAGTCTCATTACCGAGGCGATCGGTGATTCCTGGGCGACGAACCCCGAAGAACTGGAGCGTCTCGCAGAATTCGTCCGGGATGATGAATTCCTTTTCCGCCTGGGCGATGCGAAGCATGCCGCCAAGCGGCGCCTGGCGAACGAAGTGCTGCGCCGTCTCGACATTGAGCTTGATATGCGTGCAATGTTCGACGTTCAAACAAAAAAGATTCATCCGTACAAACGCCAGATGCTCAACCTGCTCGGCCTTCTGGCCCGGTATCTTCGCATCAAGAACGGTGAAGACCCGGTCACCAGCCGGCTGCATATATTCGCGGGGAAGGCTACGCCTTCGGACCAGCTCGCCAAACAGATAATCAAGCTCATCTGGATCGTGTCGAAGATAGTCAACGAGGACCCGCAGACCGCGGGCAAAATGTCGGTCGTGTTCGTGCCGGACTACGGCATATCCTGGGCGGAATACCTCGTTCCCGCGGCCGATCTGTCCGAGCAGATTGCCACGCCGCATCTCGAAGCGAGCGCCACAAGCAACATGAAATTCGCGATCAACGGCGCGGTCACCATCGCGAGCAAGTGCGGCTCAAACGTTGAGATGATCGAGCGCATCGGCAGCGAAAACGTGGTCGCGTTCGGGCACGGCGTCGGGGACATAGAGGCGCTGAAGGAATACAAACCGTACGAAGTTCTCGAGTCCAGCGCGGAGCTGAAGGCCGTATTTTCGTTTCTCGAAAAGGCGCTTTCGCAGTTTCCCGACGGGCACGCGGTCTATCCGCTGTTGTCCTCGCTGCAGGATGCCGATCCATTTTACGTGCTCCTGGATTTCGAGGATTACGTCGCCAAGCAACGGATGGTGGACGAGATATACCAGGACCGTCTTCGCTGGCTCGCCATGGCGCTAATGAATGTTGCCAACTGCGGGTGGTTCTCCAGCGACAGGGCCGTTCGCGAATACGCTGCCGAAATCTGGAATGTAGAAGCATAATGCGCAAGGAGAAGCGGGTTACCGGATTGAGCATTGTCCCCGGCAAGGGCGTGGGCAAGGCCTATTTCGTGGGCCGTGCCACGCAGCAGACCTCGCTGGTCTCGATTTCCCGGCAGGATGTCGGCGACCAGATCATGCGGTTCAACGAAATCCGCGAGCGCGCGAAAGAGGAATACCGGAAGTATGCCGAGAGCATCAACGGCGCCGGGACATTCGATGCGTCGATTCTTAACATCTACGAGCATATCCTCGACGATCCCGCGTTCATCGGGCAGGTAGTCGAAACGATTACGACCAAGCTGTTCGACCTGGAAACATCGATCCGCCTTGTCTCCAACGATTTTATCAAGCGGTTCAGCGCGGCCGGCACCTCGTATTTCAAAGAACGCGTCAGTGACATGGTCGAGGTGTGCGAGAAGCTTGTTTCGTATATCAACCTGGACGAGGGACGTACCCGGACGTTTCTAGAGCCCATTGTGCTGGTGGTCCTGCGGACATTCACGCCGTCTGATATCCTGCGGCACGATATCGACAAGATGCAGGCCATTGTAAGCGCGAGCGGCGGCAAGACATCGCATGCCGCCATCCTCGCGCGCTCCTACGGGATTCCGGTGGTCTCGGGCATTCGCGGCATCTCGGAGGTGATCCGTCCGGGAGACCAGTTGTATGTCGATGCCGACCGCGCCACCGTGTTCATCCGTCCGCCGGCGAGTATGGTTGCGCGGTACGAGAGGGAAAAACCGCCGCGTGAAGAGATTAACCGCCTCAAGAAAAAATGGAAACGGCCGGCGTATACGCGCGACGGCATCGCCATCGAAGTGATGTCGAATGTGTCGCTGGTCAACGATGTCGACACGGCGAACGAGTTCGGCGCCGACGGTGTCGGGCTCGTGCGCAGCGAGTACCTTCTGGCCAACCGCAAGGAATTCCCGTCTGAGGACGAACAGGGGAGCTTCTACGAGTCGATTTTCAAGAAGATAGGCTCGAAGCACTGCGTGGTCCGGATGATGGATATCGGCGGCGACAAGACCCCGGACTTCCTCAAAATGCCGTCAGAGTTCAACCCGTTTATGGGATGGCGGGCCATTCGGATCCTGCTCGAACGCCAGGACCTCTTCGAGATACAACTGCGCGCGGCCATGCGGGCGGGACAGAAGGCGAACTACTCGATCATGCTTCCCATGGTGACAACGCTGCAGGAGTGGCTCGACGCCAAGGCGGTAATTTCGGGCGTGGCCAAGAAACTGGGCGTGAAGACCCCGCCGTGCGGCGTGCTGTTCGAGGTGCCCCTGGCGGTGCTCGAAATGGGGAGCTTCATGAGGGAAATCGACTTTGCATCCATCGGCACAAACGATCTCCTTCAGTACCTCAGCGCCGCCGATCGGAACAACCCGAAAGTCAACTATCTCTACAACCCCATCGAGCCGGCGTTTCTAAAAATCCTCAGGTCGGCAATAGACACGTCAAAGGACCACGGCAAGCCGCTTTCCATCTGCGGCGAAATGGCGGGCGATCCTTTTCACACGGCCCTGCTCGTGGGGTTCGGCCTCAAACGATTCAGCGTGAACCCGCGCACGATTCCCATCATCAAGGAGCTCATCTCTACTATCAGCTTCGCAGAGGCCGCCGAGGCCACCTCGCATATCGAGGCGCTCGACTCTCCCGACGAAACCGAGCGGTGGGTAAAACGGATCAACCGACGGCTCGTTGGTGACGTGCTTCAGAAGCTTCCCCTGCCGTCCGATTTCTGACCGGTTCTACCGCGTGCTCCCGTGCAGGATCCGGATTGCGAACAGAATGTGGTATTCCACCGCATTTCTCACATACCGCGGCGTGTGGCCGCCGGGCGCTTCTCGATAGTGATGCGGCATTGAACGCGCGGCCAGGGCCGTGTGCACCTGGCGGTTGGATACAAGCGCGGGATCCGACATGCCGCAGTCGATGAAAATGCCTCTGTCTTCGACAGTGATGCTGTCGGCCAGACCGGCAATGGAATGACTGCGCCAGAGCGGTTTGTTGCGGTCGTAGGGACCAAGGACCTTGGCAATGCCCCACTTCCCGGGAAACCGTGTCAAATCGAGAATGCCGCTGATGCTCGATGCCGCGGCAAACCGATCCGGATGCTTGAACAAAAGGTACAATGCGCCGTGGCCGCCCATGCTGGAGCCGATAAGGGCCCTGCAACGATATGATGCGATGGTCCGGAACACGGAATCGATATAGGCAGGGACCTCACCGGCGATATAGGTTTCGAAACGGAATCCGGGAAGGGCGGGGCTGTCAAAATACCACGAATTGTGGTTCCCGTCGGGACACACCATCAGCACCTGGTACCGGTCGGCGTATTTCTCAAGGGGCGCCACCTTTGGCCACACCGCATGGTTCTGACTGTAGCCGTGCAGGAAATAGATGACCGGGTATCTCTTGCCCGATGATTTGTATGTATCGGGAAGAATGACCGTGGCGCGGAAGCGGTTGCCCATTGCCGGGCTCGGAATCCAGACAGTCTTGGATACGGCGGGCAGGACTGCGCGTGCGAGAAGCAGAACGAGGCATATCGCACGCCCCGCCTTCTTCAGCCGGCTCACGCGCGCTCCAGGCCGATGAGTCTGAGGAATTCGTTGCGTGTCGCGATTTCGTCGCGAAAGCTGCCCAGCATTGCCGACGTGATCATCCGGGAATTCTGTTTTTCCACCCCGCGCATCATCATGCAGAGATGGCGCGCTTC
This sequence comes from Chitinivibrionales bacterium, assembly GCA_014728015.1. Taxonomy (GTDB): domain Bacteria; phylum Fibrobacterota; class Chitinivibrionia; order Chitinivibrionales; family WJMI01; genus WJMI01. The sequence continues at coordinate 14,311 of WJMI01000234.1, forward strand.
TATGATAACGCCGACACCTTCGGCCTCGATCGGCCCTATAAGACTCGATGCGATTTGCTGGGTCAGGCGTTCCTGCAGTTGGAGCCGCCGGGCGAAACAGTCAACCAGACGCGCCAGCTTGGATACACCGTACACCCGGTTCTGGGCGATGTAGCCGATATGGCATTTCCCGAAGAAAGGCAGCATGTGGTGCTCGCACATGCTGAATATCTCGATATCACGCACGATTATCATGTGGTCGCAGGTTTCGTGGAATATGGCATCCCCGATGATTTCCTTCGGGGACATCCGGTATCCCTGAAACAGGTGCTCGTATGCCTTGCGCACGCGTTCGGGTGTCGCGCGAAGGCCTTCACGACCGGGATCCTCGCCGATATCAACAAGCAGTTTTCGTATCGAGTCTTCCATAATGCCCCTGCGGGGAACTCGCTGCCCCCTCGTCTGTGGAAAATATATATCCCGCTAGTTCCTGCTCTTTCGCCGTGTCTGAATGGGCGTAACGCTTTTGCGTCCCAGACGTTATGTAGTAGATTAGCAGGCAAGGCAACGCGTCGCTCGCGCATTCCAGGAGGCTGAAATGAACCGTCGCCGCACGTCCGCAAGGGGTTCGTATGTCAAGGGCATCATCCTCCTTGCCGTTCTGCTGGTCGGGCTGTTCATCTACAATAAGGTGTCCAGGGAGGGCGTTCCCGGCTACGTGGTCGACGTGTTTTCCGATCAAAGCGTCGATGTACGCGAGGTTGACCAGTATTCCGAAGCCGAGCAGGACTCGGTGCGCAAAGCGGCTGCCGGGTTCTGGACATACCGATCGGAGCGGGACGGAAAAGACATGCCCATGGCTGTACGCGACCGGATCGAGCTTCGCGAAAACGGCATTATCTGGCGCGTGCGTACCGAGACTCTGTATCTTCCCTCTGGCGACAGCACATCGTTTACGCATATCTCCCATGCGTTTCTTATCCCGTTTGGCAGGCTTGACGCGGGTATGTCAGTGTCGGAGGTGCATTTCATCGGGCTGGTCTGGATACACGATAATGATACCTGCTATACGCCCATCCACAAGAAAATTCCCGATTTCGATTCGCACGCCTGGACCCGCGTCGCGTTTCGCAACTGGATCCATCAAAGTATCGATACTACATTCATCCTCCACGGCCGGGAATACAGCCCGTATGGCGATGCCGATCTGGCCGCATTTTTTCCAGCCGGCGCGATCGGTCTGATCGACAGTATCAATATTGGGCAGTGTCCTCATTCGCTGACACATGGCGGGCTGGTGAAAGAGGCCGTGCTCGAGGATGTGAAGGACATGACCGTTGATGCGCGCTTGGAAGAACGCGTGCGCCGCCTGGTGGACACCTACTACATCGACTATTGCCTCAAACCGGTCCTGGAGAAACGCTCCACCGGCACGGCGCCGGCAACGGGAACGATCGAA
>WJMI01000235.1 GCA_014728015.1 Chitinivibrionales bacterium
ACGGGCGCCCGCCTTCTTTGCGGCTTTCAAAGCCGCGAGAATGAGCTCCCGGTTGAACAGCAGGTAGCCCTCGATATGCACCACGGCGGCGTTGGCAAAATCCTCGGGCAGTACCTCATCAGGCGTGGCTTCCGACGATGCACCGAGAAAGGTGAACATGGAGCGCTGCGCATCCGGGGTCACTATCGACAGGACCCGGCCGGTCGGTGAGGGCGACGTGAGCAGGGAGGGTTCCACGTTGCTGGCGCGGAGCCCGCGTTCGAAGAGTTCTCCCAGATCATCCTCGCCCCGCTTGCCGATGAATTTCGCCTTGCCGCCGAGCCTGCCGATACCGACGATGGTGTTGCAGGCGGAGCCGCCGGGGACCACGGCAGGCTTCTCAAGGGAGTTCGTGAGGACACTCGTGATCTTGCCGGCATCCACGAGAATCATGCCGCCCTTTTCCGCGCCGGCCTCCTCGACAAAGGCATCCGATTCTTTGAGAAGAATGTCGACGAGCGCGGACCCGACGCCGACGATTGCTTTTCTTGTGCCGAATTCCATGTGTACTCCGGAAGCGTGAGGGTTTGTACATTCAAAATGGTATGTTCGCAATGCCTTGGCAACGTGCAGAACAGGGGATGTGAAACGCGGCCTGCCGGGCATTTGCGCATGCCGCGGAGCGATACTAGATTCAGAGGTGGGCCGGCAGCGTGGGGCTGCTGCCGTTTACGGGCATCATGACAAGACCGTTCAACCATCCATCACGGGAGCATCGCCTGCTCGAATCTCTCGGGCCGTTCCTGAACTATGCTCCTTCGCAAAGGTATCCGGCGGGTATTGGCGATGATGCCGCGCTTCGGAGGTGCCGCCGGGGCGAACGGCTGGTGTTCACCGCCGACACTCTTGTGGAGGGAGTTCATTTTTCTCTCGCGTATATGACCCTGGCTGAAGTGGGATTCAAGGCGATGGTCGCCAATCTCAGTGACTGCGCGGCCATGGGGGCCGGGCCGGACGGCGCGCTTGTGCAGATAGTCTTTCCTCAGAAACAGCGGGCGCGCGCCAAACGGCATGTAAAAGAACTGTACTCCGGCATACGCAAAGCCTGTCGCCGGTGGGGCTTCCCGGTTGTCGGCGGCAATATCTCGATGGGACCGTCATGGATTGTCGATGTGACCCTTGTGGGCAGGCTGGGCGCGAAACAGCGGGCCTTGCATCGCAGCGGCGCCCGTCCCGGTGATGTTCTCTGGGTAAGCGGGCGTCCGGGGGAGAGTGCCGCGGGCCTTGCGGCAATTCGAAGGTGGGGCCGGGCGCGGGCACCCGGGGAATTGCAGGCATTGATCCGACGCCATGTCGCGCCGTCAGCAAGGATCCGGGCGGGAAACGCACTTGCGGCCGACCGGAACGTCCGTGCGGTCATTGATGTGTCCGACGGCGTTTCGAAAGACTGCCTCACGCTGTCGTATGAGAACGACCTGACTGCCGAGCTCCTTTTGACGGAAGCGTTGGCATCTTCGGCGATGCGTCGCGCGGCTGCGCAACTTGGGGCCGACTGGCAGGACTGGTTCCTCCACGGCGGCGAGGACTATGAACTTCTGTTCGCCGCATCCCCGGCATTCGATCCGGGACGGCTGCGCAATCAGCAGGGAGTGCGTTTCAGGCGCATAGGCCGGTTCACGGACCGCGGGTTTGGCGCGTGGGTGAAGACCTGCGACGGCAGCCGCGCGCGGCTGTCCTCCGGAGGATGGGACCATCTGGGGAAGAAATGAGAAACGTTTCATGTTCCATGTCGCAACTCACGGCTTCCACGCCTATTATTTTTGACTAATCCAGCATAGTTCTTCAGCGCATGTCTATCGAATGACCAATTCTTCCCGTACCGATTTCCGTTCGGATCCCCGAAGCGTTCTCGACCGGGTGCTGCTCAATCCGCAGCAGAAGAAAGCGGTCGTGTGCGATGCATGGCCGCAGCTGGTGTTCGCGGGGGCCGGCACCGGCAAGACGCGCGTGCTTACCGCCAAGATAGCGCATCTGATCGAGAGCCGCAAGGCGCATCCCAATCACATTTTCGCGGCGACGTTCACGAACAAGGCCGCGGCCGAGATGCGCGGACGCGTCGAGCAGCTCGCAGGCATTTCGTGCGCCGCCATGTGGATCGGCACTTTTCACTCCATGTGCGCGCGCATCCTCCGGCAGCAAGGGCATCGGCTCGGCTACACGTCGTCGTTTTCCATCTACGATAAAGACGACCAGCTCACGCTGCTTCGGAAGATAATGAAGTCGCTCGAGGTGGACGAGCGGACCATGCAGCCCCGCCACGCGCTCAATGTCATTTCCATGCATAAGAATAAATGCGTGCCGCCGGACGAGCTTTCGGGCACGGGCAAGGGATACTACCAGCAGGAGATCATTCGTGTTTACGCGGAATATCAGAAGGCCCTGAAAGATCAGCAGGCGATGGATTTTGATGATCTTATCACGAACACGGTATATCTGTTTCGCCGCGAGCGCGCCGTTCTTTCCCGGTATCACGACATGTTCGCCTACATTCTTGTCGACGAGTACCAGGATACAAATGTCTCGCAATTCAATCTGGTGAAGCTGCTCGCCGCGGGGCACGGCCGCGTGTTCGTGGTGGGGGATGATGATCAAAGCATCTACGGATGGCGAGGCGCCGAAGTGGAGAACATCCTCGGATTCGAAGACCATTTCCCCGGCGCCACGGTATTCACGCTGGAGGAAAACTATCGTTCTACCGGAAGCATTCTTTCGTTCGCGAACGCGGTAATTGCCGCGAACCCCCGCCGCGCGCCCAAACAACTCTGGACCGGTGAGGGGGAGGGCGCGAACGTGGTGGTCGCGCGCTATGGTGACGATCGCCAGGAGGCCGAAGGCACGGTGCGGCGCGTGCGAGAGCTGTCCGGCACAGGCCACAAGCTCGGCGACATGGCGGTGCTGTTCAGAACGAACGCGCAATCCCGCGCATTCGAAGAGGCATTCCGGAAAGCCAATCTGCCCTATGTCCTCGTGGGGGGCGTAAGCTTCTATGAGCGGAAGGAAATCAAGGACTGTCTTGCTTATCTGCGGCTGCTGGTGAATCCCAGGGATGATGTCAGCTGCGAGCGGATACTCAATGTGCCGAGCCGCGGCATTGGCGCAAAGTCCCGCGAGGGGCTTGCCCATACCGCGCGGCAGACAT
>WJMI01000236.1 GCA_014728015.1 Chitinivibrionales bacterium
GTACGCAATGGTGCCGTCGCGAGAAAGCGATCCCTGGCATCCGTCGTAGTCGTGCAGCTGCGTGCAGGTCCCGCCTGGCCCGGGATTGTCGATCCGGTAGAGCCGGTTCCCGCCGTCGATGCAGTGGGAAAGCTGCGGATTGGGCAGAGCGCCATACGCATCGCGGGGGTAGTTGAAGATCTTTCTGCTCTCTTGGGTCGAGATCGTATAAACGTACCCGTCGTGGTCCTGACCAATATAGGCGAAATTGTCATTGTCAATCCACGCCGCCGCACGCCACTCAAAAATGCTTCGGCAATCGGCGACCAGCGCCCGCGCGCTTGAGCCGTCGGTGTCGTCCGCATCGACCAGGACGAGGTCTCCGGTGAAATCATCGTAGAAGCTGCCCGGATTGCTGTGCTGGCTGGTGTTGACAAAGGTCGGCGTGCGCAGGTAGAGGGTCGCGGTGCCGTCGGGGCGGATGAGCGGTGCGATGTGCTCGTAGCCGCTTTCGTTGGGGGAAACCTGTCGAAGGTTTGCGCCGTCGAAATCGCAGGCCCAGATCCGCACCGCTCCCCCGTTTCGCCGGGAACACCAGCATACGACACCGGTTCTTCCGGCGGCGAACTCCTGTATGGCCTGCAGCGCGGCCGCATCGCGGGAGCCGGAAGCATTCACTGGTGATACCGACAGTGCAAGGACTAGAGCCAGGAGCTCAATACTGACAGTGTCAAAGCGCTTAAAAGACGACATTGGCATCTCCGCGGATGCAGCTTTCTCACGCCGGATTGCGCGATCTACTAGGGCCAGCAACAGATTCTCAAGTCGCTAACCTGCGGCACGATCCTCCTCTATCGAATATATCCGCGATCTCCGGGCTTATCAGGTTTTTTGTGGTTCGCGTTGGACGCAAATCCGTCATTTGTGAAGTCAATAGCCGGACATGCAACGAACATGTCCGCGATTTGGTATCTTCATTAGTGGATGCGCCCGTGTGGCGACGTCCGAAGCATTGAGAGCTCGCATGTCACGACATTCCCTCACGCTTTCGACGGTGCTGTTGAGCTCGGGGCTTTCGTTTTGCGCCGTATCTTTCGCCTCTCCGAAAGACGTTTCCGACGGATTCGCCGACGGTGTCCAGGCCATGGATGCCGCGGATCTCAACAATGACGGCTTCGGAGATGTCCTTGCGGTTTGTGGGGGCAAGCACGCCAACAGCAGCATATTCGCGTGGTTCGAAGCTCCGGGTTCTATCCAGGGCGTATGGCACAGACACGACATCAATCCAGACCATCCCTTGCGCTCTTTTCTGGGCTCCTGCGCGCTGGCTGATTTTGATTCTGACGGCGACATGGATCTGGCCGTGAGTTCGGACAATCACTCCGGATCCGTAAAGGAGGCCGACGTGTATGTGTTCGAAAATCCCGGTCCCGCCGCGGTCGCCGGTACCTGGAGCTATCACCGCGTAACCGAAAGCACGCAGCCCTGGCATCACATCAACGATATGTGCGTTGACGATATGGATGGTGACGGAAAACCGGACATCATTTGCCGCAGCCTGGAGCCCAATACTATTCATATCTTCTTTCAGAATTCGCTGACCGATTGGGTTCGGCGGTCTATCGATACCGGCATCGCGCAGTCCGAAGGGCTGGCGACGGGGATAGTCGACGCGGACATGTTGCCCGACATCGCCTTCACCGGGTACCTTCTGCAATCCCCGTCTTTACCCCGCACCGGGAGCTATACGAAAGCCGCCATTGATGGCGAGTACCACACGGTCAACCAGAATACCAAAGAGGCAATCGGCGATATCGATGGTGACGGGGACAACGATGTCGTAATCTCGCCGGCAGAAGCCTACCGCAACGGCGGTAATGCCGCGCTGGCATGGTACGCTAATCCCGGCACGGGCGGGACAGAATGGCAACAGCATGTTCTAGTGCCCAGCACCAACGATATCCACCAGGTCCATCTTGCCGACTTCGATGACGATGGTGACGTGGATATCATTACCGGGCGCTGCTTCTCGAGTCTGGAGACCAGGATATACTACAATGACGGGGCGGGAGCGTTTGGCTCACCGCAGACACTCAGCGATTCCAGGGGGCTGTATTCCAGCACTATGATCGATATCGACGGTGATGGAGATATCGATATCACGGGTATCGAGGACTATGCTGGCGGTGTCGCGCCGCTCGTGTATGAGAACCTTTTCTATCCTCCAACATCAGCTCATGTCGATCTCAATCTCGTGAAGATGACGATTATCCCAACAACGAATCGGCATTCTGGTTTCGACATGCTCGGCCGGCGAATGCCGTCACTGCGAGGGCGCCGCGCGTATTGCTTACCCGGTAGTAGTCGAGCACAGGGAATCCGGGCCAGCGGTATGGTAATCGTAGCCCAGAAGCGAGCGGGCTCGCCGCCCACCCGTCTTTTCATGCTTGACCGCTGCTCGTGGGTAAGAC
>WJMI01000237.1 GCA_014728015.1 Chitinivibrionales bacterium
CGGACATGGTGATCGACGCCGTGTCGCAGCGCATGGGTGACACGGCGTTTTACAGTTGCGTGAAGCAGACCGCCGGGGATGCAGAGGAGCGGGGCCTTGATATCGTTATCTACGAGGCGGGACAGCACATGCAGCCCTGGCACCAGGGGGAATATGATTACAACCAGGCGGTCTGGGATGCCCAGGTGCATCCGGGCATGTACGAGCTGTATGTCAAGCACTGGGGAACGTGCGACAGCATGTACCAGCGCGCGGGCGGCACGCGTCTGTGCTGCGCGTTTTCGTATGTCAGCGACCGCCAGTCGCGCTACGGCTCGTGGGGCCACCTGGAAAGCCTGGCCCAACTCGACAGTCTCGACCGTATGAAAGACATCGCGCCCAAGTATGCAGCGCTTCTGGACATGAACGAACCCCGCACTGTTTCATCCCGTCCCCGCGCCGGCCTTCCCGCAAAACGCCGGGCCGGCCCTCTTGGAGATGTGACATTCGCCCGTACTCCTCATGGAACGAAGATCGGCTTTCGCGTCACGCGCAGGTCCCGCGTTCGCATGGACCTTCTCACCCCTCAGGGCCGGTCTGTGTCCCGTATCGCAGATGAGGTCTTTGAACCGGGGCCCCACTCGGTAGCTGTGGATGCCGCGCGCGCTCCCTCAGCGCGGCCCGCATCCGGCCTCTATATTCTTAAATTCTCAACGGAGGGTTCTTCGTCCGGGCGGGCCTGCAAGGTTCTGGCCGGGAAGTAGAATGAGAAGCTCAGAATCTACCGGCTGCACGATTACAGGTTTCGAGTTTTCAATCCCCCTTCTCCAGTGTATTTTACCTTTCTCAAACCATACCCCTCACGCCATCAGCAAGTGAGTTGCCACCATGTCCCTTCGATCTGACGAGCACAATATCGCCATCGTCGGCATTAACCAGGAGACCGCCGCGCTGTTCCCGCTTCTGCTGGATACGCATGGCGTGCGTATCGTGCGCATTCTCAACCACGAGCACGAAGACCTTGCCATGCTCAAGCATCATCCCGACCTCGATGTCGTCATCGATACGACCAACGATGCAGAGGTCAACGCGCGACTGCGGGCCCTGCAGCTCAACAACGCCGACATTGTGGGTTCGCTCAGCGCGCGCATATTCTTTCTCACCGGCAAGCGGGAGATACTGCGCGGCGGATCGCCCGCCGACCGGGAGAGCGTTCTGAACAGCCTGCACGAAATCCGGCAGGCCATACTGCTCTCGAAAAACAAAGAGGAACTGCTGAAGCTCATTCTCAACGTGGCGATCCGCTCGGTGGCAGCGGACACCGGATCGATCATGCTTCTGGATTCCGAGCGCCGCTACCTGACTATCGAAATAGCCGACGGCCTTGCGCCGGAAATTGTGACGTCCACGGCCCAGCGCCTGGGGAAAGGCATTGCCGGGAAGGTAGTCAAGGAAGGCCGGCCGGTCTTGCTGAAGGGGCCCGTGGAGCAGGGGAGTGAGGGCCGGGGCCGCCGGACCCTGATCAGTTCCATATGCTGCCCGTTTCTCATCGGACGCGACCCGGTGGGGGCGGTGAGTGTCAACAGCACGACGCCGGGCAAGGAGTTCACCGAAAGCGACCTTGCGTTTATCAAGCAGCTTGTCGGTTTTACCGCTGATGTCATTCGGACGTCAAAGGAGTTCGAGCGGAGCGCTCGTTCCGCGTTCTCACAGTCCCTGCTGGAAAGCGCCCGCAGCATTATCGCGCTGGAGTATCCTTTCGAGGAGCGCCTGAACCTTCTTTTGCTCCGGGCGGTCAACTCCCTGTCGGGCGAGATCTGCAACTACTACACCTACAACCGCGACGATCAGAGTTTCTTGCTGAAAGCATCGAGCTCGTTCAAGTTCGAGCTCCTGCGGGGCAAGCGCCTCAAATTCAACGCCCAGCTTTCGCGGAAAGTGCTCGAGAAGCGGAAGACCGTTTCGGTGGATGTCGTCGACAAGGTTACCGGGCAGCGGAAGTGGTATGTCGCGCAGCCGATACTGGTCGAAGGCGAGCTGGTGGGGCTACTGTTCCTGCACCTGATTCGCGAACGCGCCGAGCTTGGCATGGAGACAGAGACTATTAAAAAGATCGGCGACATGCTCGCGGACGAGCTGTCCAAGAACCTGCAGCTCGAGGCATCGCGCGTCAAATCGGAGAAGCTATCGGCCATCACCGAGGCATCCTATGACCTGGCAAGCGCGAGAAATCTCAACGAGCTCGCCCAGGTGGTGGTCAGTGTCGTCTGCCTCGTGCTGGAGGCGCAGAATTGCGTTTTGCGGGTGAGAGGCAAGAAAGAGGGCCAGCTCGATATTCTCGATTCCTTTTCCCTGGGGAGCTCGCAGCATTTCAAGGAAATCCGGGAGCTCGATGACCGCATCGCCAGGGAGGCATTCGGGTCGAGCACGGCGCTCGCGCTCTCCGGCGTGCGGGACATTACCAAATATGGCGCCAGGGAAGTCTGCACGTCGGTGCTGAGCATGTGCCTTCAGGTGGACGGCCGCCGCCTGGGCACGCTTTCCATATACGATAAGGCGGCGGTGGATATGTTCGGATCATCGGATTTTACCAAGAGCGACAAGGACGTTTTTGTCAATGTATGCCTTCAGACCGCGAAGGCGCTCTCGCGGTTCGTCCCGCTCGCCGTGCCCGCAGGCTCATGACCGAAGCCAACTCCCACACGCGCGTAACGCTCTGCCTCGATATCCGCCGGCGGATCGACCACGGACCGTATGCCGGGTATCACGAGGTCGGGGCGATCAAACACCGCATCGACCTCTGCGACGTAATCCAGATAGAATCCTCCCCGCGCATGGTCGTTGAATGCGAGCATCCCGATGTGCCGGTGGACAGCACCAACCTGTGCTGGAAAGCGGCCGAAATTCTGAAAGACCGGTTCGAAATTAGCGACAATGCCTGCATATTTATTGACAAGAGAATTCCTGTCCGTGGCGGGCTCGCCGGCGGGAGCGCCAATGCCGCCACAACCCTGTCACTTCTGAACCGGATGTGGGACGTGGGCCTGGATGCTCCGTCACTGTGCGAAATCGGCAGGCAGGTCGGCATGGACGTCCCTCATTATTTTGTCGCGCCAACCTGCCTCGATACGGAGACCGGCGCCATCGAGCCAATCGCTACCGATATCGAGCTCAACCTCGTCCTGCTTGTCCCGCCGTTCGGTGTATCAACCGCCGAGGCCTACCGCCTCATCGATTACGCGGCTGTCGGCCGGAATGCCGGCAAGACCCGGGCCATGGCCGAGGCGCTCGTGTCGCGGGACACGGAAATGGTCGCGCGTTTCATGCACAATGATTTCGAGGAATTCGTGTTCTCAGGGTACGGCGAACTGGCCCGGATGAAACAGGAGCTTGTCGATGCCGGCTGTCTGAATGCGGTCCTGAGCGGCTCAGGATCCACCCTGGTGGGACTTGCCGGAAGCCGTGTGGATGCGGAGCGAATCTGCAGTGAGCTTCCCTACAGTTGCCTCCCCGCCCGATCAATGCTTTCTTCTGTGGAATAGAAGCTACCAGTCTCGGGAAGAGCTTCCCAGC
>WJMI01000238.1 GCA_014728015.1 Chitinivibrionales bacterium
CGCGGACCTTGTCCGGATTGTGCGCGTAGTCATCGATGACCGTGATGCCGCGTTTCGTGGGAGTGCGGTCGAACCGCCGCGCAATGCCGGCATACGCGCGCGCTCCCCGCGCGAGCGTGTCTTGGTCCACTCCGAGACGCATGCATACGCACAGCGATGCCAGAAGGTTCTGCGCCATATGCATGCCGGGAAACCTCGCTTCAAATGCATGCGATTCCACGGTGACGCGGGCGGCGCCGGCATCTGACGATAACGAGGCGCGGTACTGTGCGCGCGCGGCCGTGCCGAACCGGGCATCGGCTTGAAGCGCATCAAGGCGCGGGTCATCTGCGTTGACAATGACTTCTCCGGACTGCACTGCCAGCGTGCGAAACATCGCAAGGGTTTCATCCTCGGGCTGGTGGTCACGGGAGAGATTGAGGAACACTGACACGGCCGGGTGATACTTCACCAGGCTGCCGTCACTTTCGTCGGCTTCCACCACCAGAAGCCCGCTGCTGCCGTGAAACGCGTTTCCGACAAACCCTTCGGCGATGAGATCGTGCAGGTTCGCGCCGGCAATCAGGGATGGGTCTTTTCCGGCATGGCGCAGGAGATGGAAAACCATGGCGGTGACCGTGGATTTTCCGCTTGTCCCGGCAACGGCTATCGTGTGCTTGGAGGCGACCGCCGCGGCGAGCACGTCGGAACGATGGAATACCGGAATGCTTCGCGCGCGCGCGGCGGCAACGTCGGGGTTATCCTTTTCGATGGCGGTGGAAACGACCACCGCATCGGTTCGGGCCGTTACTCCGGAACCGTCCTGGGCGCACACGCGACAGCCGAGGGCTTCAAGCTTTGTGCGGGTCGCAGCAGTATGGCCGGCATCACGGAGCCTGTCGGAACCGGTAACGGCAAGGCCTTCCCAGGCAAGGTACTGGGCGAGGGCGCTCATGCCCGATCCGAGGATCCCGGCGAAATGCACCGACACGCACGGCATGCCGCTAATCGATAACGACAATGGTTCCCACCTCGACTGTATTGTAGAGGGCGATCACATCGGCGTTGCGCATGCACACGCACCCGTGCGAGATCGGCGTACCGATGGATTCTTCCTTGTCCGTTCCGTGGATATAGATGTATCGCTCGAATGATCCGATGCCGGGACCGCGATTGATGCCGTCTTCAAGCCCTTCGAGCCGCAGGATCCTGGTCAGAATGAGATTGTCCGCGCGGGCGCGTCCGTCCCAGACCTCGCCCGTATCGAGACGGTCCCGGAACACGGTCCCCGGTCTCGCGCCATCGCCGATTTTTTCGGCAATGCGATGCACCCCGGGGGGCGTCATGAATGAGCCTTCCCGGTTGCCGATCCCGAAGCGGGACGTCGAGACCGGATAGCTGGCACCCACATCGCCATTTTTGACAACAGAGAGTCGTTGCCGGGCCGGGCTGATCGTGACATACTGGGACGGGACGGTCCCGATGCACGCGGCGATTTTCCCGCGCATCGGGTCGTGCTCCGGCGATGAAGAGGAACGGCCCGTCGTTGACGTCATATGAAATCAAAATACTTAAGGTGGCAAGACGGCACCATGCGCGCGGGAAAGATTGCCGCGCGCGGTGTGGAATGATATAATCTGTTCGTAATCGCAGATGATACCGTATTTCGCACGAACGAAAGGTGCATGGTGACACGAAAGAAACATACACAGCCGACGCAGGACGAGACGTGGCGCATATTCCGGATCATGGCGGAATTCGTGGAGGGGTTCGAGGTGTTGTCGCAGATCGGTCCATGTGTAACGGTGTTCGGATCGGCGCGCACCGAAGAGGACGAGGCGTACTATCAATTGACCAGAAATACCGCGCAGCTTCTGGTGAATAACGGGTACGGGGTCATCACGGGCGGAGGCCCGGGCATTATGGCGGCGGCCAATCAGGGCGCTAGTGAGGCAAACGGCATTTCCATCGGTCTCAACATCCAGCTTCCGTACGAGCAGGTGCCCAATACGTTTATCAAGACACTTATCAATTTCAGGTATTTCTTCTGCCGGAAGGTGATGTTTCTCAAATATACCTCGGCGGTCATTGTGCTTCCCGGCGGCTATGGTACCATGGATGAGATGTTCGAGACGCTCACGTTGATCCAGACGCAGCGCGTATCGCACCTGCCGTTGATTCTCATGGGCACCGATTACTGGCAGGGACTGTTCGAGTGGTTGCGCGCCGAGATGCTGCGCAGGAAATACATCGATCCGGAGGACCTTGACTTGATGAGAACGACCGACAGTCCCGAGGAGGCCATGGCAATCATCAACGATTTCTACGTGAAGCGTGAGTCGGCGAGCAACTTCATGTGATAACGCGATCAAAAAAAGTGCACGCAAGAGTCATTAATGTGTTGACAAGGTTTCTCGTAATGTTTATTATTAATAGTAGGAAGTGTGTTGAACAACCGATCGACAAACAGGAGTTATCATAAAGCAAGAGAGGGTTTGAAAAGCTTCTTCTCTCTCTGCTTATTTCTTTTACCTTTCATCATACTCTAAGGAGGTAGTGAGTGGCAGTAAAGAAGCGCAAAAAGGCTGCGAAGAAGAAGAAGGCTGTCAAGAAAAAGAAAAAGGCAACCAAGAAGAAAGCAACCAAGAAAAAGGCAACCAAGAAGAAAAAGACAGCAAGGAAGAAGAAGTAAGCAGCTCGTAGAACGTTTCGAGCTGGAAGCGAGAAAGGGCGGGAATGTAATTCCCGCCCTTTCTGTATGGTGCGCCCGCGCGCCGTGTTCGCCGCGCCTTTGCCCGGCCGGATGCCATGTTATAGTTTATAGCCGGATTTCGCGTATCTTTCTTGTCGCGCCGGCGGAGCACACCCGCTGCATTCTTCATGACTGAGTTTGCCCCGATTCTCGCCGATAAGTGGAATATCGAACTCGATCTTGCATCGGAAGTATGCTTGCGGTTCGAAAAGGGCGACAGCATTTTCTATCTCATCGACTACCACCCTCGCATCTCAACCGAATTCGACGTCTCCTCGTTGGGCGCGATTATCGATTTTCTGCGCGAAGTGGCCGACCTGGCGCCGAAAAAAAAGCGGGTGCTTAACGCTCTCAAGAAGGCTGATGCGCTCACCGGTGAGCTCGAAAACCGCGTGGCGTTGAGCACGAACGGCGCCGAACTCGATGATATCCTGCTTCCGCACCGCCCCAACCCCCGCAGCCGCGCCCAGGTGGCAATACGCAAGGGGCTCGGCCCGCTCGCCGATGCCGCGGCCGGTCAGGAAGTCGAAGATACGCCTGCCGAGAAGCTCGCCGCGGAGTATGTCGGGAAACACGAATCGCTGAAAACGGTCGACGATGTGCTTGCCGGCGTGAAGGACATCCTAGTTGAGCGGTTTGCCTACGACGAAACCGTGCGATCGATGGTTAGGGAGTTCGGGTTCGATGACGGCTATCTCGAAGTCACTCCGCGAAACAAGAAGGACCGGGAATTCCTGAGCTACCGCGGCAGAATGGTGCCGGTCGGCGAAATCTCCCCCGAGGAGTATTTCAAACTCATGACCGCCGAACAGGCAAAAAAGATACGCCTGAAACACGGCGTCCAGTTGTTCCGCATCACCGAGCTGCTGCGCACGCATTTTGTCGAGAACCCCGACAGCTCAATGTTCGACCTTGTCTGCGAGGCGATCGACGAGTGCTGGTCCCGTTTCCTGCAGCATGTCGTGGAAACCACTATCAAAGAAACGCTCCGGAAAAAGGCCGAGGACTGGGCGTTGCAGCAGATAGTCAAGGCGCTCGACGAACGAATGGAGGCCGAGGGTGCCGGCGGCGCCACGCTCGCCGTGGGAATGGCCGATGCCAACGACCTCATACTCGTCGCATTCGGGCCCGGCGGCCATCTGCTCGGCGCCACACGCGAACGCAGGCGCGGATCCGAGCAGGACATCGGCACGAACCGCGTGCGGCAATTTATCAACCGGTATCGACCCGCCAGGGCAGTCGTGCACGAAAACGCCCATGCTGCGGAGGCCCAAGCGATTGTCGGCAAGGCCGCCGGTGATGCAGCCGGGCAGCTTGCCCTCGAGCGCCAGACCGGCGACACGGCCACGGAAAAACTCGCGAAGTCATCATGGATGGACCGCGAATGCACGTATCTCGACAGTGATATGCGGACCGTATACGCGATCGGATTGGCACGTGTCCGGCCGCTTCCCATCATTACGCATGTCGGCATCGAATACTTCACCATACATCCCATGCAGCACAGTGTCGACCAGGACCGCCTCGCGGGAATCCTGCAACGCAAAATGACCGAATCTCTGCTGCACCGGGGCGTGTCGTTTCTCGATCTCGCCGACTCGGCGCTTGCGAATCTCGCCGGGGTCAAGAAACAATCCCTTGAGGATATTCGCAAGCAGGGAGTCAAGGAGCGCTACAGCTCGAAAAACGATCTGTTGCGCGCGAAAGGCATCACCGAGGTGCTGTTCCGCAATATTGCCGGGTACGTCTATTTTACCACGTCGGCGAATCCACTCGATCGCACGCTCGTACATCCCGATCATTTCGAGTGGGTGGAAGCCATGGCCGCCGAGCTGAACGTTCCCGTGGAATCGCTGATCAGCGATCCGGAACAGCTGCGCTCTCTGGGGTTCGATGATTTCTCCGAGAAAGCGTTTGTCGATCGGCGGCTCAGGGAACAGCTCAGGTTCGGGCAGCAACATGCCGTGCCGCCTGCCGTGCGTCAGCGCCAGCGCCTCCAGCTCTCGGATCTTACCGAAGGGGCCGTGATGTCGGGACGGGTGACCAATATCACCCAGTTCGGCGTATTCGTCGACATCAACGCCGTATGCGACGGGCTCGTGCATATCTCCCAGCTCGCCGACGGGTATGTCGAGACGGCAGAACAGGTCGTGAGCATGGGCGATCAAATCAACGTGCGTATCATGAAAGTCGACAGGAAGAAGCGCCGGATTTCCCTGTCAATGAAAGGCCTGGGCGAGAAAGGCCCCAAGGTTCGCCCGTCGCGCTACCAGCTCTCAAACCTCGCCGACCATTTCCGCAACCGCTGATATCTTTGTCCTCGAACCGGGCGTACCCGGTCGCCGCCGCGCCGCGCGAGGATCGCGGGTGGTATCGGCTCAGCTGCCCAGCGTATCGAGCGCCGACTCGTCTTCCAGGCCATACCGCGGGGAGCCTTCCCACAGTGTCTCCAGCTCGTAGTATGCCCGAAGGTCGGGGAGCAATACGTGAATGACGACATCCGTGTAGTCAAGCAAAATCCACCGTCCCTGCTCTCGTCCCTCCACATGCCACGGCCTCGTTCGCTGTTGTGCCAGGCTGTCAAGGACAGCCTCGGCTATTGCCTTGTTGTGGATAGCATTATCACCTTCGCAGACAACGAACCAGTCCGCCGCGCTGGGGCGGTTCCGCAGGTCTATACAAACGATGCCCTCGGCTTTCCGATCGAGCGCACTGCGCGCCGCGACCGCAATCAGCTCTGTTCCGCCGAGTGCGGTTGTCATTCTTCTATCCTTCCGTCAAAGTCCGGGCCCAGAATTACGGTAACATCGTACACGTCGCCGCCATCGCGCAGAAGAATCAGCTTGTCGGTGCTCAACGCTTCGGATACCCGTCGCGCAATGGTCATGTCCGCGGTCCGGGATACAATCATGGTGAACGGGTAGTTCCATGTATCGGCATTCCCGATGTTCTTCACATCAAAGCTCCTGTCGCGAAGGAAATCGGATACCGCGCCCGCCGCCCCGGTGATACCGCATCCGTTGAGTACCTGAATCCGCCCGATGTGCGGGATGCGGCTTGTGCTGTCGCCGGCCGGTTCTCCGGACGGCAGCACATCCCGCCGCATACCAATAAGAATTGCCATTCCAAGAAGGCAACAGAGAGCTCCGAAAACGATGAGATTACGCATGCCGGAACCGGTCCGGCGGCGAGGACGGAAGACGACGGCGGTGGGAAGCGCGGATAATCATCGCCGGTCTAGGAATCGGGATTGATGCTCACGATACGGGGTGCATGCCCGGAAATTTCGTTTTCGTTCAGCGCAACATAGCTCAAGACCATGACGCGGTCGCCCTGCGTAACCAGAAGGGCCGCCGGTCCATTGACATCAACAGTGGCCGAACCCCGCGTGGCCTTGATAACATATGTAGTAAAGCGCGCGCCATTTTCGAGATCGAGCACCTGCACTTCTTCGTTGGGGAGTATTCCTGCCCGATCGATATAGTCTTCGTCCAAGGCAATGCTGCCCTCGTATTCCAGATGCGTGCCTGTTACCCTGATATCTCTGATTTTACTCCCAAGAAACCGTCGCAACATCATTCACCAACCTTACTTCGAGCTGACGCGCAAGGAAACACACATGGCATCCGGCGAGAACGACCCTTCCGAGAAGCGCTCGGCATCGGGGTTTCGCTGCCGATTGAGCTGAAGACCGATATCGAGACTGCTCCAGAGCATGGCCGGCACAAGCAGGGCGAGCGGGCCGGGAATCAGCGCGCGCTCCTGAACCGAACGGACCGCCAGCAAGGTCGCGCCCAGGACCGCGGCGCCGGTCATGATACCGGTTTTCCAGTACTGCTCGCGCTTGCACTGGTGATACCCCGGGAGCAGGAATGCGGAAATGACCACGGCCCCTTCGGCGGGACCCCGGGGCTTGTTTTCCGCGGCAATATCGCTGTCAAGAAGGCCCGCTTTCCGGCTGTTGATCCACTGCTGTTCTGAAATGCCGAACTTGAGCCAGGGATAGCGGAAGTACTCTGAAATGGAGATACCCGCCTTGAGAAGCTCATCGACCTTTTTCTTCGGCATCTTCGCATCCAGCACCATTTCCCATTCTACCTGCGACAGCCCGCGGCGTTCGTATTCTTCCTTGTCGGTTGCGGTCATGCCCAGGACCGTCATGCGGGCAGCAAGAAGCATGACAACGCCGAATGCGAGGGACTTATGCGCTGACGGCCGTATCATTGCCAACCTGCCGGAAATGCGCGGGATGCGCGTGACTCGGACCTCGAAGACGGGAAATATACTTTGTCGGGTTGGAACGCATTCATGGGCACGAGGGGGTGTCAATTCGATGTCTGGAGTTTGCGTATCTCATCACGAATCCGGGCGGCATCCTCGTAGCGTTCCTGCGAAACCGCATCGTCGAGCTGCTTTTTCAGCACTTCCAGCGTGGGCATTTCCGGCGGTTCCGGCGGACCTTCGCCTCCGGTCGACTCGCCTTCTTCTTTTTCTTCAAGAACCACCTTGGCTTCTTCCATCACTGCAGGGGCCACGAAAATCGGCGTCCCCGCGCGCACCGCAAGGGCTATCGCATCCGAGGGACGGGAGTCTATCTCGACCGGCACGCCGTTGTGCTCAAGGATGATTCTTCCATAGAACGTGTCATTCTGCAGATCGCATACTTCGACGCGCACGAGGGAACACTCCAGGTCTTCGAGCATGTTCTTAAGCAGATCGTGCGTGAGCGGGCGCGCCGGCTTGGCGTCGCTGAGCGCGATAATGATCGACTGGGCTTCAAGCTGCCCGATAAAAATCGGCAGCGCACGATTATCATCCCGGCTCTTCAGGATGATTATGAATCCCTTGTCGGAAAGAACGACATTTGCGATTTCAACCGGAATCATGGAATACGATCCTTCGGCATTGCCCTCGATAATCTTCAGTATCCAAAATACTTAACTGCGGGCAAATGTGGGGAACTGGGCCGGCAGGGAGGGCGGAGCCTATGCCTTGGCGGCGGGCTGTTGCAGAGGGTTGACCTCGATCGTCTGGTCGCGCGCCGGGCCCACCGACACGATAAGCATTGGCACGCCGTAACAGAGCTCCTGAAGACGGCGGACATAGGCCACGGCCTTGTCGGGAAGCTGGGAGAACTTCGAGCATCCCGTGAGATCTTCTTTCCAGCCGGGCAATGACTCGTATACCGGGACAAGCGTGTCGGAGTCGGACAAGTACGCGGGATAGTAGTCCTGCTTTGTTCCGTTAAGCTCGTAGTGCGTGCAGACCTTGATTTCATCGAGCTTGTTGAGTACGTCGAGCTTGGTCAGCGCCAGATGGGTGATACCGTTGAGCTGCACCGCCTTGCGCACCACCACGCTGTCGAACCAGCCGCATCGCCTCGGACGGCCCGTTGTCGCGCCGAATTCGCCGCCTTCCCGGCGTATGAACTCGCCGGTTTCATCATTGAGCTCGGTCGGGAACGGGCCGTTGCCCACCCGTGTGGTGTACGTTTTCACAATGCCGATTACGTTGTCCACCGCGGCCGGTCCGATGCCCGAACCGGCGCACACGGCCCCGGCGATTGTGTTGGACGATGTCACAAAGGGATAGGTGCCGTGGTCGATATCCAGAAGGCTGCCCTGGGCCCCTTCGAACAGGATCTTCTTTTCCTGCCGCAATGCATGAAACACGTATTCGGCCGTGTTCGTGACGAACGGCTTGATTCGTTCGGCTACCGCGCCGTACTGCTGGGCCAGCCGGTCCAGGTCCATGTCGAGTTCCTGGCCGTAGGCGGCCGGGAATATGGCTTTCCTCCGCTCGAGGTTCGCTTTCAGCTTGGCGACAAAGACATCGCGGCGCAACAGGTCGCCGACCCGAATCCCGGTGCGTTCCACCTTGTCGGCATAGGCGGGCCCGATACCGCGTCCGGTAGTCCCAATCTTTTTCCTGCCCATCCGTGATTCGCCGGCATGGTCTTGCGCCTTATGGTAGGGGAGCACGAGATGCGCGATGTCGGAGATAAACAGCCGGCCGTCCACCGAGATGCCCTTTGCCGCCAGTTCGTCGACTTCGGCGAGAAACTGCTCGGCATCGAATACGACGCCATTGCCGACAACGCATACTTTCCCGGGATACATAATGCCGGATGGCACCAGATGAAATATGAACTTGTCTCCGTCGACAATGACCGTGTGGCCGGCATTCGCGCCGCCCTGGAACCTGATAATGACATCCGACCGCTCGGCCAGGTAGTCGATTACCTTCGCTTTGCCCTCGTCGCCCCATTGCGAGCCGACGACAATGCTTACCGACATATTCTACCCCAAAAAAACGGCCACTCAAGCCCCGGGACAGTGAGTGGCTTGCCTGGTATGCTCACGCAACCAGAGTAATCTACGTCCTGGAAATCGGCGGAGTCAACCGGGCGAAATACTATTTTTAACGGTTTGCGCGCGATGTCCGCCGAAGAAAAACCCATCCAGAAAACGCATTGACATTCGGCCGGTGCCGGGCAGAAGCGAGACCCGATGAATGCCGAGAATCCGCTAATCGTTCAGAGCAACCGCTCGCTTCTTCTCGAAGTCGACCACCCTCGCTTCAAGGAGACGCGCGATGCTATTGGCGTGTTTGCGCATCTGGAGAAGAGTCCGGAGTACGTGCACACCTACAGCATCACGCCATTGTCCCTGTGGAATGCCGCATCCCTGGGGCTTCGCCCGCACGACGTGCTTGCAACTCTGGAGCGCTATTCTCGGTATCCCCTTCCGCAGAATATTGTCGAGGAGGTGCCCGAGCTCATGGGCAGGTTCGGCAGGGTCGTACTCGAAGGAGAGCGCGGCTCGCTGCTGCTTCGATCATCCGATCGTGAACTGATCAGCAATCTGTCCCGTCATCCGAAACTGGCTCCTCTTCTGGGGGAATATCACGATGACAATGCGATCGAGGTGGATCCCGGGCATCGCGGTGTCCTGAAGCAAGTTCTCATCGGACTCGGCTACCCCGCTCATGACCGCGCGGGCTACGTGGACGGCGAGCCGTTCGAAATCCGGCTGCGTGAGACCTCTGCTTCCGGCGAGCCGTTTCAGCTCCGGCAATACCAGCGCCAGGCCGCTGAGAGCTTTGTCGGATCAAAGGGCGCGGTGGAGGGAAGCGGCGTGCTGGTTCTTCCCTGCGGCGCGGGCAAGACCATCGTGGGCCTGCATGCCATGTCTCTTCTGAAACGCAAGACCCTTATTCTGGTTACCAGTATCACCGCGGCCCGTCAGTGGCGACGGGAGATCGCCGATAAGACCACAATATCGGACACGGAAGTCGGCGAGTACAGCGGCGAGAGCAAGGATGTCCGGCCGGTCACGCTGGCGACATACCAGATTCTTACCTATCGCAAGAGCAAGACCGGACCGTTCGAGCACTACGATATTTTCAATCGTGAAAACTGGGGACTGATTATCTACGACGAAGTGCATTTGCTTCCCGCACCGGTTTTCAAATTCACGGCTGAGCTGCAGGCGCGCCGGCGCCTGGGACTGACCGCCACGCTGGTCCGCGAGGACGGTCACGAGGACGATGTGTTCGCGCTCATCGGGCCGAAGAAATTCGATGTGCCGTGGAAGGACCTGGAGCGGCAGGGATGGATTGCCACCGCCCGGTGCGTGGAGATACGCGTGGATCTCCCGCATGGGGAGAAACTCCAGTACCTTTCACTTCCGGCGAGAAAACAGATACGGCTTGCCTACGAGAACCCGCACAAGATACCCGTAGTGCGGGAGATTATAGAACAGCATGCCGGCGATCAGATCCTGATTATCGGCCAATATCTCAGCCAGATTGATAAATTCGCAATGGAATTCGGGGCGCCGGTAGTGACCGGGGCCACGCCAAACCAGAAGCGGGACGAGCTCTACGATCGGTTCAGACGGGGCGAACTGAAAATGCTTGTCCTGTCAAAGGTGGGCAACTTTGCGGTTGATCTGCCGGATGCCAACGTCGCGATTCAGATTTCCGGATCGTTTGGCTCGCGGCAGGAAGAGGCGCAGCGACTCGGACGGATTCTTCGCCCCAAAGCGCAGGGCGAGCAGGCGACATTCTACTCTATCGTGACACGCGAGACCAAAGAGCTTGATTTCGCCATGAAACGCCAGTTGTTTCTGACTGAGCAGGGCTATGCGTACGAAATCCGCTATCGCGAGTTTGACTGAAAGCGTATCAGCGGCTTGTGCTCAGGATGCGGGCTGAGCGGCCGGGTGGTCCTGTCTGAAAAACTTCACCGCATCTTCCACCAGGTCCATATCGACACAGGTATTGAAGCAGGGGCCGTTCGGGCGATCGTTGATTACACCATAGACAGGGACCGGATAGACGTCCTGAATGCCGAGGGTCAGGTCTCGCTCGCAGGCCACGGCAACGATGCCGTCGGGGCGAAACGATACGACCTTGCTCCGGGCGAGCGTGCCGCCGTTGACAACTTCAATCTTGAGCCCGTATTTTTTCCCCAGTTTTGCCAGGTCGCCGACCGGGCAACGGCCGCATTGCACGCAATTGTCTACGGTGGTGGTGATCTTGCGGTTGCACACGTCGATTTGCAGGCAGTGGGGAAGGAGGATGAGTATCCGGTCGCCGCGTATGCGGCCCCGCTGGGCCTTCGTAAGGGCGTTGTTGACTTTCACAAATGAGGTCCGCAGCTTGTTGCGGTTGACGCCCGCCAGCTGGCTGAGTGTCGCCGCGATAGGGAAGAGCGCTTTGACGGTAACCGAGCGCTTGCGATGCGGGTAGAGAAGGTCTATGCCGGTCAGCGCGGTGGCACTGATCAGGAACAGGCCCGCGCCGATCAGCAGAGCAAAGCCGGCGGTGAATCCCAGCGCGGCATGATCGATCCAGGCGTGAATGCTCGCCAGACGCGGATGCACGAGATAGTAGGCAATGCCCGCGAGCCCGACGAATATGAAATAGCTGATCCAGCAGAATCCGAGGAACGTCGCCTTTGTCCATGCGGCACGCCACATGGATTCGGCCGCCGGCTGGCTTTTCGTTGCGCTCCGCCCGCGCGCGGCAACCGGGCGCGGCGCCGTTCTCGAAGTGCTGCGCGTATCGCTGCCCGTTATGCCCGGTGCTGCTTGAGCCGGTCCCAAAGGGCTACACCAGGTTCTCGACAGCTTTGACCTCAGGCACCTTCTCTCTGAGCAGCCGCTCAACACCCATTTTCAGCGTCATAGCCGCACCCGGACATCCCCGGCACGCGCCCTGAAGTCTGACTTTTACCGTGCCGTCATCAGTGACTTCAACCAACTCGATATCCCCGCCGTCAGCCTGGAGATTCGGGCGAATCGCATCAATGACTTCTTCGATTTTCTGTTTCATGAGAGGTCCTCCTCACTGGGATTCGCGAATAGCTTTGCCGCCACCCAAAATACTAGATGGCGCCCTTTTGAAGACAGAGGCATCCTGTGCCTTGGCCGTCGTTCTGCGCCTTCCAACGGGAATTCGAAAGGCGCGCGCGCATATTGCCTTGCCCTGGGAGGCTCGAAACTTCCTTTCCGGAGCACATTCTCGAGCCGCTGACCAGTTTTTTCTAAAGGGCTCGCCCCTGCCTGTCGATAATAAGAGTAGGGTAAGGTGTCGAAACAGCCCTGAAACGCACGAAAAGCTAAAAAGAAAGACAAGAATCGGCAAATTCTTGTCTTTCCGGGGTAGTGTAGAAGGTGGAGAAACGGCACACTTCCTACGTTAAATAGTATCGGCATGCCAGCCGGAAATCTTGAGGCCGGGGATGCACATCGAGCATATTCAGGGATTGAAGGCCTATGATATCGAGGCGCGGACTGCCCGCCAGAAGTCCCGCCCCGTCGCGCCTGCGTCGAGGCGCAAGACACAAGACTCCTACGAGCCTTCCTCCACACGGGAAACCGACCAGACCCGGAAATTAGCCGATATCCGCAGAAAGGTCAGGTCGGGCTACTACAGCTCAGATGAGGTAACCGACGATCTCGGTGAGTCCTTCGCCAAGGTGTTTGATAAGCTGCTGTGATTCTTTAAGGAATGGGAAACGTACGAATACAGATCATTGAGCGGAATCGTTGGTCTCAACGGCCTAGCTGCCCCCGTATCTCCATTGTCCGAACAAGCTTGAGAGGACCGGCCCCCTAGTGAGCATTCTTTCAGTTTTGTCTGCAATGTAGTATAAGATGTCTTAATTACTTTCCTCCGTCCCCAATACCCAATTGCCCCTGCAACCATCCCGTTGCGCCTGCCGGCAAATAGAGTATTTTTTCGCGGCAGGAAGATATGAAAGAGCTTGTTGCAAGATTCGTATCTTGGTACGGCCGGGGACAGCGCTGGTGGGTTCCGCTGATCCTCGGCGTGGTATATCCGCTGGCGTTTCCGCCGGTTAATCATCAGTCCCACCTGCTTCTCGCACCGTTTCCGCTTCTGGGCCTGATCATTCTCGTTCCCGTCTTTTCGCTTGCCATGCAGCCCTCGTTCAAACGGGCAGCGTTTCATACCTACCTGTTCGGCGTGGCAGCATCATTTGGGCAGTATTATTGGGTCGCCGGCGTTGCCGCCGAGGGTATGCGGCATCTGCTCGTGCTCGGATCGGTACTCATGTCCATGTTTCTGGCCTTGTATCTGGCGGTGCCGGGATTGCTGTTCAGGCTCGTTTGCATGCGATTCAAGCGCACCTACATCATCATTTTCCCTTGCCTGTGGGTACTTTTCGAGTTTTTCCGCGGATGGGGCGAGTTGTCTTTCCCCTGGAATTACCTGGGGTACGTGTTCGTGCCGCTGCTTCCGCTGGCGCAGCTTGCATCGATTGCGGGGGTGTTTGGACTCTCATTCGTCGCGGTGCTTGGCAATATCCTGGTGTGGGAGGTAGCGCGGTCATACTACCGGAAGAAAGACATAATCCAGAAATGGCTCCACCTCGTTGTGTTCGCGGCGGCTTTAGGAATCGCCGCAATCTGGGGAAGCGTGCGTCTGGGCGGCGAGCCGGCGGGCAGGTATCCTCCGGTCACGGTGTCGCTCCTGCAGACCAATATGGATCAGGCCCACTGGGGGAGCGGCTCGCTTGATACGTGCATGGACATCACGGGCGCGATGGTATACCAGGCCGCGCGGGACAAGCCGGATTTGCTGGTGATGCCCGAGAGCGCGTTGTTCTGCTATATGGCGCGGCGGCCGTGGGCGCGAAAGCGCGTGATGGCCTGGTCGGATTCCGCCGGCGTGCCCATGATCCTGGGCTCGCTTCACTGGGAACGGGATTCGATAAACCAGCTCAGGCCGGATTACCGGGTATACAACACCGCATTTTTCCTTGACACCGGTACAACATCATTTCGGTCATATTTCAAGATCCGCCTTCTTCCGTTCAGCGAAGTCATGCCGTTTGAGGCCCAGGTCCCGTTGCTCAACCGCGTCAATCTCGGTGAGGCAGACTTTACCAGAGGCACCGAAGAAACAGTATTTTCGCTGCACAAAGACATCCGGGCGGCGCCGTTCATCTGTTTCGAAATCGTGTTTCCCGAATTTGTGCGCCGGCGCGTGCGGGCGGGAGCGAACCTGCTGGTTAACATCACCAACGACGGGTGGTGGGGCCGAAGCAGCGGACCGTATCACCACGCCGCGCAGGCCCGCCTGCGGTGCATCGAAAACGGCGTGCCCATGGTACGATGCGCCAACTCGGGGATAAGCATGTTTGTCGATCAATGGGGCCGTGTACTGAGCAAGACCGAATTGGGCACGCGGACCATTCTCACCCGCGACCTGAATCTTTCTCGTGTGTCTACACTCTACACACGCGCCGGCGAGTGGATACTGCTTGCCGCGCTCTTCATCGCGGTTGCGGCATTGCTGTATGTGATTGTCCAGGCTGCCATCGCGCGATGGAGACAAACGAACCGGTCCCTCGTTTCCGACTCGCAGGCATCGGGATAGCCTCTCCCTTCCGGGACTTCTCAGTCGCGCCCGGCCCTGTGCAATTCCTCAGTAGAATGGCGTATCTGCCGAAAACACCATGAGCGTGTCGCGCGAGGGCGAGAGTACGACGTAGCGTGATGCGGAAATGATCCCCGCATACACATGCCCGGCCTGCTTGCGCACGTGCAGCGAGTCGGGCGTGCGCCCGCCGGCATACACCAGAACCGTGTGCTCCGGCAAGAGGTCACCAACAAATACGCCCGCGGTACGGTATTCCCGCTCGATGGCCAGGAGCAATGCTCGCATGTATATGCCGGCAGGGCCTGCACTCGCGTGTCCCATGGGCGGAAACGTCTTCGCTACTTCCGTGCCACTGGAGTCAGCCGTAACCAGTGCGAGCGCAACCCCGAGCTCATCGACCAGGGCGACGGCAACCCCATCTTCGTGATACCGGATGCGCGCCCTGGTGCGCAGTTTCTCTCCTCGAACCCGTATGTCACAGACACCACCGAATTCGCCCGGCATTGCTCGCTTGGGGAGGGAGGCCAGATGGCCGCCGGCAGCGCGGGCGTGCATGGGTGCGGGCGTGCAGCTCAACCACAGGAGATACGCGAGAGCGAAGGAACAGACAATGGGTTTCATGGGAGGGCAGAGAACAGTGAGTCGGGAAGCTCGTCAAACGAAGGCTTTTCGTGTTCTACCAGAATGAAGTCCCCATTGGGCTCGACAAGCTTGATTTCTTTGATATATACCGGATCGGCGGGGAATGTGATCTCGATGCGTTCGAACACGGCCTTGGCGGCGGAGCGGGAAGGGATGAGCACCATATGCCGATTATTCTGGGGATCTATTGTAGCATCATACGGAAAGTCTTCGGTCGCAAACTCCCCCGAAAGATAGCGGGTGATTTCTCTGGTGATCGCTTTTGCCACGATTTCCAGGGAAGGCTGCTCGACGTATTCTCCGTTTTCGATCCGGTAGCGTTTCATCGTGCCCTGCGACAGGAGAATCACCGACTCGAAGGGGGTTTTGTAGTGAAATCGGATCCTGTCCGGGGCCGCGAAGTAGATCGTGCCGGTGGAAACCAGTGGCGTATCGAACATCGCCAGGTGTCGTGATTGCGTGAACGATGCCGCGAAATAGGGGTGTGAAGTCAAGCGATCGGCGTAGAACGCCAGCAAGCTGTCCAGGTTGGCCGCGCTCGATCGCAGCGGGATCAAAACGAGGCACAGTAATATGAACGGGATTCGCACGGCAGACACGTTTTGCGTTCTCCTTCAGCATGACCACTCAATAAGATAATTGCAGGGAGCGTATTTAAACAGGAGAGGTGGTTTGGCGGGTGCAGGGGCCGGAGCTATTTTGACACAACGACATACTGCTTCAAGATTATTTCCCCGTGAGACCGATTGAATGCAGGACGGCCGCCTTTTTTTTTCGTATCTGCTCCTCGCTCTGGCAACCATATCAGCGGATGCCGCGGAAATCCGCATGGTACCGCCCGACTCCGGGTACGGTTCGTGGGGGACATTCGAGCTTGCGCTGGACAGCGTACCGCATCCTGGATGGCGCGGGCACCATGTCCGCCTGTATGCTCCCCGGGGTGTAGCGCGGCCGCCGGCGATCTTTTTTTGCCACGGTATAAACGCGTCTGACCCGCGCACCTACTTGGCGCTTCTCACGTTTCTCGCGAGCAAGGGCTTTGCGGTTGTTCATGCGCCCTATGGCAGCGGCGGCGCGTACACCGACCCGCCTGACGTGTACGCTCAATTATGGGAGGGAATTGCGGGGGCGGTGAAGGCGTGGGGCGGCCGGCTCGACACGACACGCATCGGTTTTGTGGGGCACTCCTATGGCGGCGGCGCCGTGC
>WJMI01000239.1 GCA_014728015.1 Chitinivibrionales bacterium
CGGGGTGTCAGATTACTCATGCGTCGAGGGCGAGCTGTGCCGCCATCCCGAGGACATCTACATAGACGGCGAGTTTCTCAAGCAGGTGGGCAGTGTTTCCGATGTTGTCCCGGGGACCTTCTATTTCGATTATGACAACGACAAGGTGTATATCGCCGACAACCCCGATGGTCACACCGTGGAGATCAGCGTATGCCCGTACGCTTTCAGCAGCGACGCAAACGACGTTACTATCCGCAATATCGTGTTTGAAAAGTATGCATGCCCGGCACAGCATGCTCCGGTGCATGTCGGACGCGGGGCGAGCGGCTGGGTCGTTGAGAACAATGAGATGCGTTTGAACCATGGCTGCGGCCTTGAGCTTCGAAGCCGGTGTACCGCGCGAAACAACCATATTCACCACAACGGGCAGAAAGGCATTGGGGTGGGTGGTGATGACATATTGGTTGAAGACAATGAAATCGCATACAACCGCATAGAAGCCGTGGGATATGAATGGGGGTGGGAGGCCGGCGGGTCCAAGTTCTGGGGCACTGACGGGCTCGTGCTTCGCAACAACTATGTACATCACAATGACGGCCCCGGGCTGTGGACTGACGGCGGCAACAACAATACGCTGTTCGAGGGCAACCTTATCGACTCCAATGCGCACGCGGGCATATTTCACGAGATAAGCGGCGCGGCGATTATCCGCTGCAATATTATCCGCGATAACGGGACAGCGTTCGACACCTGGCTGTGGGGCGCCCAGATCCAGCTCGCGGCTGCGAGCAACACCGAAGTGGTCAACAATGTCGTGCAGGTAAGCGCAAACGGAGGCAACGGGATCACGATAATCCAGCAGGATCGCGGGCGCTTCGAGGCGCGTGACTGCAGCGTGCACCACAACCAAATCATCTGCAAAGGCACGGGCGGTCTCACCGGCGGGGCCGCCGACCATGAGCCCGGGCTATTTTTCGGTGAATACAATAACATGTTCGACTACAACTACTACCATGTTGCCGATGCATCAGGAATGTACTGGCAATGGGAAGACGGAGAGGTCGATCTGGATGGATTCAAGGCATTCGGATTCGAGGCCAACGCCGCTATCGACACGGACATCGATGCCGCGTATTCGTTCCCGGACTGCATTGGTGAACGGGACACGGTCAGCATAACGGTTTCCAGAGATACGCTGTCGGAAGACGATCCTGATGGTGTCACGGTGACTGTCTCGCGCAGAGGACAGGGCACGGACCCGTTCGTGGTCAGGCTTGACGCGGGCGGCAATGCCGGGCCGGGGCAGGATTACGAGGGAGTATTGGATTCGGTGACACTCGATGCCGCGCCATCGAGCGCGGAAATGAAGCTGACACCCGTTGATGACGGCGTTCTTGAGTTCAACGAGTTGATTTCCATCTCCGTTCCGCTGAGTCTCTCATACCTTTCCGATCCCGCGGAAAACGACATCGCGATTGTGCTGACAGACAATGATACTCTGGACAAATCATCCGCGGTCCCCCTTCCCGCCGGCTCTATCAGGCATTTCCTGTGCCTTCACGGGAAAAACGACTCGCTGTATGTGCAGCGCGACGGCGGGCACGTGCTGACAGATTATCTCGGCGGGGAGAGTACGGTCATGCCGCACTCCGGGGACAAGGTAACCATTGGTACCGAGAACTGCACGTGGCGCGCGGCCACTGATGAAGATGGTGTCTGGATGGATGATGAGAGCAAGTCGCAGTTCCTGAACTATTTCTCCATTTGGCTGATTTCCGACGGGCCGCGGAACATACGGGTCATGTGCCGCCATGACGATGGCATTGCCCTGTGGCATGGAGACCGTCTTCTTCTTCGCGAATGGGGATGGGACATGGGCGAGGAAGACACTACCGGATTGATCACTCTGGACGGGCATGCCCGGTTCCTTTTCAAGGCGCTCGGCGACGGCCCGCCTAATATGTTTTCGGCCCGGTTTGCCGATGAAAACGGGGAGGATGTCGAGGGCCTGCAATACATGCTCGATCCCGTGTCCAACGCGCAGGACATCCGGAGTTTTTCCGCCCCGGCGGCCGTGACTCCTTTTTGCATTCGCACCAGCGGCATGCAGGGGGCAGTATTTCATGTTTGGGCTCAAGGAGACCATACCATATCCGTGTACTCCCTTGACGGCTCTCTGGTGTGTCGCTTCGAGGACAACCATCCTGCCATTCATACGGTACCCGGACACAAACTAGTACCGGGTACCTATATAGTGCGTTTTGCAGGCAGAGCATATCTTCTCAGCCGCAAACTGGTCGTACTCCGCTGACCGTCCAGAATCCTCTCCTTTTTTTTGGCATGCAGCCAACTTGCCGCCCCGAATACCACAGCGTGGCAAATAGAGGGTTAAACGGTTAAAATCCTTGTGCTTAATCGCATTTAATACAATGACCACCACATCTTGTAGGCAAGTGTGGTCGTTTTTTGGTTGACATGGCCGCCTTTTAGCTGTATAATGGTTTTGTTACTGACGATTAAACGCTTTAGTATTGAATTTTAATCGGTTAAGTTTCGCCCCCATGAAACTTCTCGCCTGTACAATCACGATCTTTGCTGCCCTGCTCGCCTCGGAAGCCTTCGGAGATATACGGCTCTCCGATCCTCTGTTTCGCAAAAACGCCCTGTGTGACTACCTGATCGTGTCCGCCGATGATGAGGGAATCCTCGAGCAGGCAAAGCGTCTCGCCAGGACTAAACTTGAAAAAGGACTGAAAACCTCTGTTGTCACAGTGAGCGAGATCACCGGGGCCATGAAGGGTATCGATACGCAGCACAAAATCAGGAACTTCATCAAGAAGGCCTACCAGAAAAAGGGCATCACCTGGGTCCTGCTTCTGGGCGATCTCGAGAAAATCCCGGCCCGCAGAGTCTCTACCGGAGGCATGTACTTCCCCTACGATACCAGTTCGGTTTATTCAGACGTCTACTATGCCTGCCTTGACGGCGAATGGGACATAGACGCTGACGGTATATACGGCAACGAACAGAGCAGGACCGCCAATACCGTCCGCTGCTCGTTTGTGGACGACCCCGACGGCGAAACATTCCGTTTCGCGTGCGAAGACAATGAGGAACCCGGCCTGGATCTGTGGTACGATGTCTACCTTGGCCGGCTCCCGGCATCCAGCGCCGGCGAAGCCCGGGTGATGGTCGACAAGATCATCGCGTATCGCATGACCCCGCGCGCATCCACCTATGCCGACGACATGGTGTTCCTCGCATCGCAAGTGCACGATCTCTGGTCCGGATTCGGGACCGATGTTAAGGTCGATGATGCAACCTACTACTGGCACTACAAGGTCAAGCCCCTGTTCGACGATGCAGGCCCGTTTGGCGCGGTCGATATCGACGAGCTCTATGAAGACAGCGTCCTCGAAGACGGCAGCGTGGTCAACGACTCAAACGAAATAACCTATGACATGATGAACGAGTATCTCTCCCGCGGCTACAACATGGTGTTTTTCACGTTCCATGGCAACCCCCGCGGGATTCGTATCTGCTCCATGACCGATGACGGCACCCATAAACCCGACTATCTCCATACACAGGTGCGGGGGCTGCGTTCGCGCTACCTCTCCAACATCATGTCTATTTCATGCAGTGTCATGAAAATGGTCGAGGACAGCAACTACTGTTTCGCCAAGACATTCCTGACCAACCCGCTCGGAGGGGCTGTTTCTTACACCGGCGCCAGCGGCATCGATTACTTCAACATTCGCGGGCGCCACTATGCCCGCTCCATCGAGTACCTCTCCAAAAGAGGCATCAACCGCATCGCCAAAGCCTACCAGCTTGCCAATGTCAAGGAGTTCTGCCGCCACAACATGTTCGTCCACCAGCACTGGGGCGATCCCGAGCTTGAGCTCTGGACCGCTTCCGATATCGATGTTCGGCCGCTCGATGTGGTTGTCGAACTTGTCGACGACAAATACGTGGTCCGGGTGTCGCCGGCTCCCGACAGCGTTCTGGTATGCCTGTATCACGAAAACGGGATCTTTGAGCGCGGCTACACCAGCTCGGGAAAAATCGAATTCGATGCCGTGAGCGCCGCTATCGACGGTATCAAAGTTACGGCATCATGCCATAACTACATTCCCGGCTCAGTCATCATGAATTCGCAGGCAGTCGTCGCCCGTCCGGCCCAACCCGCACCCGCGGCATCATCAATCATGCGTATCGCGCATCAGGGGGCCCAAACCAGAATCGCCTTCACCGGGCTGCGCACATCCGTGCAGGCAAGCCTGCTCACGCCCGCAGGACGCACCGTCGATCAGTACAACACGAACATGCCGGATGCTGTCTGGGATGTCGGGAATCTGCCCGGCGGCATGTATCTGGTGCGGGCGAGGATTGGTACGAAAACGCTCACGATAAAATTTGTCGTGAAACGATAGATAGGAAACGTTCGGTTCAAAAACGATTCTTCTTCCCCGCCCGCGGACTGGGGAGCTGTGGGGGCGGACTTCCCATCCCGGGGGAAGGAGACATGGCCCGGAGGGGAATTTCCCCTCCGGGCCGCTCTACCAAGAGACTCGCTGTTTCGGGTGGACGGCGGCCGCCTGGGGGGAGCGGCCGATCACGTGCACCCGACAAAGA
>WJMI01000016.1 GCA_014728015.1 Chitinivibrionales bacterium
ATGCCGCCCGCTCGTGATGCCGGCGGCTGTCTTGACTCCGGCGGCTGCACCCATCATTTTATATCACATGACTGGTCGAAATCTGGCCCGGGCCATCCTGATTGCCGCGGTTGCCGTGGCTGGTGAAGCGGCGGGGGCGGGCCCGTTTGAGCAGTATCTCGCGGGTATCGAGGTGCTGCGGGCCGCCCGCAATATCGATGATGAGACCAGGGCCGCGTACTATGCGCGCCTCTGCACGATTACCGGCATTGCGGCGCCTGATGCCCTGGCGCGCATCGAACAGTTCTACGGCCGTCCCGAACAATGGAACAAAGTGCACACCGCGGTGGTGTCCCTGCTTGAAGAACCGCCCGAATCTGAGAAGGAGTAATCATGGCCAGCGAGCAGATGCATGAATTTACGGATGCCAATTGGCAGCAGGAAGTCCTCGAGTCCGACAAGCCGGTCGTGGTTGATTTTACCGCACCGTGGTGCGGACCGTGCAAGTTGCTGGGACCTATCGTGGAAGAACTCGCGGGCGAGCTGGCCGGGACGGTCAAGATGGGCAAGCTGAATGTGGATGACAATCCGCAAATCGCATCAAAATACGGAATCATCAGCATCCCGACGCTCCTGTTCGTGAAGAATGGCACGGTGACGGACCAGCATGTCGGCGTGCTCCAGAAAGACCCGCTGAAGTCGAAGATAGCGGCATTCGCCGCATCGTAGACCTCCCGCCATTCCGCCGCGTGGCGGCCTGGCGCCTCCATTCGGGCACCCATGAAGATACTGGTCCTCAATCCCCCGTTTCTGCCGCGTTTCTCGCGCGAGTCACGCTCGCCCGCGGTCACCAAGAGCGGGACGCTGTACTACCCGATGTGGCTCGCATACGCCGCGGGCTATCTCGAAAAGCAGGGCCACAAAGTCATGCTTCTGGATGCGCCGGCGGCCGGGATCGGACACGACACGGTGATTGCGGCGGCGCGGGAATTCGGGCCCCGCATGGCCGTGCTCGATACGTCGACACCCAGCATCGACAACGACGTCGACATGGCGTGCCGTCTCAAGAAGGCGCTGGGAGATCTCTTTACGGTTGTCGTCGGCGTCCATGTGTCCGCCCTTCCCGGCGAGACCATGGCATCCGCTCCGCCCGGGCTCGATGCGGCGGCGTTCGGGGAATACGATGCCACGCTGGCCGAGCTTGCCGGCGCGCTGGACAACGGCGCCGACAGCGCGCACCTCGAGCCCGTCAAGGGTCTTGCCTTTCGCGACAGGGCCGGACACGTCCATGTCAACGAGCCGCGCGCATATATCCAGGATCTCGACGATATCCCGTTCGTGTCGCGGGTCTACAAGAAACATCTCGATATCCATCCATACTTCTATGGGCACAGCCGTCATCCGCTCGTCGTCATTGTCACGGCCCGCGGGTGTCCGTTTCACTGCACCTATTGCGTGGTTCCCCAGACCCTGATGGGCCACCGCTATCGGAAGCGATCGATCGGGTCGGTCGTCGAGGAGTTCCGGTATATTGCCGAGAAATTCCCCGAGGTAAAGGAAATCATGATCGAGGACGATACACTCACCGCCGATCGCGGCCGGTGCCGGGAATTCGCCCGGGCCCTTATCGATGCCAAGGCAACGCGCGTGCCGTGGTCGGCCAATGCGCGCGCCGACGTGGATTTCCAGACCATGCGCCTGATGAAAAAAGCGAATTGCCGCCTGTTCTGCGTGGGCTTCGAGAGCGGCGATCAGCGCATTCTCGACAACATCAAGAAGGCAACCAGGGTCGATGTCATACGGCAATTCATGAAGGATGCACGGCGCGCGGGCATCCTCGTGCACGGATGCTTCATGGTCGGCAACCGCGGCGAGACCAGGGAAACTCTGGAAACGACATTGCGGTTTGCCAAGGAGCTGAATCCCGACACTGCGCAATTCTATCCTATCATGGTGTACCCCGGCACGAGCGACTACGCCTATTTCCGGGATAAGGGATGGATCGTCACCGAAGATTTCCGGAAGTGGATTACCGAAGACGGCCTGCATTCGTCGGTGGTATCGAATCCGGATCTGAGCTACGAATACCTGGTGGATTTCTGTGACCGGGCCCGCCGCGAGTTCTATCTTCGCCCAAGGTATATTCTCGGCAAGGGAATCCAGATATTCACCCGTCCCGGCGAGGCGAAGCGTATCCTCAAGGCCTCGCGCACGTTCTTCAGCCACCTGTTCAGGCCGTCGTTGAAGAACACGAGCACCTCGACATGCTGAACGCGCTCGAACTTGTCTTCGCGCTTTCTATCATCGGCGTTGTCTACTCCTACGCGATATACCCAACACTCCTGGTATTCCTGTCGACGTTCTTCGGCAGGCCCGCCCGGAAGTCTCCTGACAGCATCCCCCGCATCGCGGTCATTGTGCCGGCATTCAACGAGGAGCGGGTTATCCGGCGCAAGATCGAGAATGTCCTGGCGCTCGACTACCCGCCCGACCGTCTCTCTCTCTGGGTCGGTTCCGATCAGTCCAGTGACGGTACGGACAGCATTGTCAAATCGTTCGCCGATCCGCGGGTGCATCTGTGGGTCGCGCCGGAGCGCGGCGGGAAAACGGCGATCTTGAACCGGCTGGTGCCCCGGGTGGATGCCGAGGTGGTGTTGTTGACAGACGCAAATACCCTGCACCGCCCGTCAAGCCTCCGCCTGCTCGTGCGAAGCTTCGCCGACGGCGCCGTGGGGGCCGTCGCGGGACATGTCGAGCATCAGGCCCCCGGTTCCGAGATCAAGGCCGAAGAAACGGTATACCGATCGTTCGAGACATGGCAGAAGAGCATGGAGAGCGTGCTCCACAGCTCCATCTCCGCGTTCGGCGGGTTCTATGCCGTCCGCAAGGAGCTGTTCCGCCCGATTCCGGACAATGCGTATTCGAACGATGATGTGCTCATACCCATGAACGTGATCCGGCAGCAGCGACGCGTGATTTTCGATCCCGAAGCGATCGCCGAAGAAGACCTTTCGGAAAACGCGACGCTCGAGTTCAGGCGGCGGATCCGGATCGGCGCGGGCAACTTCCAGGCGTTCTTCTGGCTGCTCGATTTCCTCAACCCGCTGCGGGGATGGCCGGCGTTCTGCTATGTCTCCCACAAGGTGTCCCGGTGGTTCTCCCCCCTGTTCATACTCGGCGCATACCTGTCGTGCGGCGTACTTGCCTTCATGGCTCCGTTCTTCGTGTATCGCGCGCTGTTCGGCCTCGGTGCGGCAATGCTCGTCGCGGCGCTTTCATACAAGCTGCTTCGCCTGAGCGCCTTCAGGCCCATGTTCTACTTTTTTTCGATGAACGCGGCGTTGTTCCTCGGCCTGTTCCGCTATCTTGGCGGCATCAAGTCGGCTGCATGGACGCGCACGGAACGCTCCGATTGACTTGAAGGACCCATGAAATACAACACCGTCGGCCGGACCGGCATACGCATCTCGGAGATAGGCCTGGGATGCTGGACCATCGGCGGGCCCAACTGGAAGGATGGCCGTCCCGACGGATGGGCGGCGGTTGACGAGGGCGAGGCCGTGTCCGCGATCCGGTATGCCCTGGACAACGGGGTAAACCATTTCGATACCGCCGACGTGTACGGCAACGGCCATGCCGAGCGAGTGCTGGCGGACGGGCTGGGAGAGCGCACCCGCGACGTCGTGATAGCCAGCAAGGTCGGTCATTTCCGCGGCACCGCACGCCACGCCTATGAACCCGCTCATATCCGCCACCAGTGCGAGCAGTCTCTCATCAACCTCCGCCGGGAGCATATTGACATCTACTATTTCCACCACGGCGACTTCGGCGTGAATGACTGCTATCTCGATGATGCCGCGGCAACGATGATGCGGCTCGTGGACGAAGGAAAGGTCCGGGCCGTCGGGCTTTCGGCATACACGGAGCGGGATTTCAAACGCCTCGTGTCCCGTATACGCCCCGCCGTGCTGCAGAGCTGGGCCCACGCCGCCGATTATCATTTCATCGCGCGACGCTCCGCGGTTATGCGGCTCTGCGAGGAATACGGCATGTCGTTCATCGCATTCAGCCCCCTGGCCCGGGGGCTGCTGCTCGACCGGTACCGGAGCGCGCATCCGCCGCAGTTTCCCGAGGGGGATCACCGGCGCGCATCGCCCCAGTTCTCGGCGGAGAACATCGCGCGGGTGGAACGCGCGCTCACGGACATCAAGGCGCGTTTCGGCGCGAGCACGGGAGACCTGGCGCGCGTCGCCCTGCAGTTCGTCCTGTACCACGACCATGTGGCGGGCGTCATTCCCGGTTTTCGCAGCCGCG
Source organism: Chitinivibrionales bacterium (assembly GCA_014728015.1). Classification (GTDB taxonomy): domain Bacteria; phylum Fibrobacterota; class Chitinivibrionia; order Chitinivibrionales; family WJMI01; genus WJMI01. Next base: position 4,294 of record WJMI01000016.1, read on the forward strand.
AACAGGTGCGCACGAATCTCGCCGCGACCCAGCGGCCGCTTGACGGCAGAGAAGTTGCCCGGGTGCGCAAGGCCTTTGCCCCCCGCGGGGGTTCGAGGGAAGCGGAACGTGCTCCGATGGCTCAGGCGAGGGATGCGATGTAGCTGCGAATGGCGTCCACATCGCCGATAAGCTTGTCTTCGGGGCCCCTGAGCAGGCGATTGACATCGACATTGTACACTTCCCAGGCGCCGACCGCGATCTCGGCTTCGAGCTGGCCGGGCCCCCATCCGGAGTAGCCCAGAAACAGCCGGGTGGTTGATTGATCGGCGGCGAGGATGTCCGCGAGGGCGTTCCACTCGCCGCCGAGATGCACGCCCGGCGCAACCCGGTAGGCGTTGCGCGCCGGGCCGTCGGTCAGCTGCACGATCTGGAGCGCATCCTGCTGCACCGGCCCGCCGATGTAGATCTTGCGCCGCTCGAGCTTCTGCACGACATCAACATCGAACACTTCGGACAGCGGCATGTGCGAGGGCCTGTTCAGCACCAGCCCGAAAGCGCCGTCGGCATTGTGCACGCAGATCAGGACCACGGTGATTTTGAAATTCGGGTCTTCGAGACCCTCGCGCGCCAGGAGCAGGCACCCGTCGCCGAGCTTCTTGATCTGATCCCGCGCCCCGTCGCTCAGGCCTTTGTAGGAAATCGGCTCCACGCTGTCTCCGTTTCTCCTTTGTCCGCGCACGTGCCGCAGCCGTTTTCCAAAATAACTTAAAGTCATGTATATTGTGCAGACACGCGCGCCCGGGCGGCGCGAACATAGTACCTATGCACGTAGTATACTTCCAGACCCTCTGCGGCGCGAGCGGCGACATGATCCTGTCATCGCTGCTGGACCTGGGCGTGCCGGTGTCCCATCTCGCAAAGCAGCTTGCCCGCATGAAAATTGACGGGCTGCAGGTGAACGCCGAAAAAACCACCCGTGGCGGCATTGCCTGCACGCGGGTGGCGATCTCGTGCGGCGAGCAGAAGACATGGCGGCATCTGCCGGATATTCTCGCGTGCATACGCGCGGGCGGGTATCCGTCGAAGGTCGAAGGCATGGCCGGGCGGGTGCTGACGCGATTGGGCGAGGCGGAGGCCCGCGTGCACGGCATATCACTTGACCAGGTGCATTTCCACGAGGTCGGCGCGGTTGACACGATTGTGGATGTGCTCGGCACCTGCCTGTGCCTTGAATACCTGGGTGTCGAGAAAGTCCTGTTTTCGGAGTTGTCCGTCGGCCACGGGAGCATCGAGACGGCGCACGGCATCCTGCCGGTGCCCGCGCCTGCCACGGCCCGCCTTCTCGAGGGCTTCGCCGCGCGTACTATTGATATTCCCACCGAAATACTGACGCCGACCGGCGCGGCCCTGCTCACCACTCTCGGCGAACAGGCGGTTTGCATGCCGGCCGGCACGGTGCGCCGTATCGGGTACGGTTCTGGCGAGCGATCGTTTGCGGGCCGCCCGAACGCCCTGCGCGCGGTCCTCAGTGACATTGCGGCCCCGGAAGAGGCGCATCACGATCGCGTGTGCATCCTCGAATCCGACATGGATCACATCTCCGGCGAGGTAATGGCGTTTGCCGCCGAGGAGCTCATGCGAATCGGTGCGCTGGACGTGTCGTGGACGCCGGTGTTTATGAAAAAGGGCCGCCCGGGCTACCGGTTGTGCGTGATGGGCCGGCAGGACGACCTGGCGACACTGGCCGACTGCATGATCGCACAGACCCGCACGCTTGGGGTCCGCTACCGGACGACCGATCGGATTATCGCATCACGCGCGGCAGCAAGCCTCGCGATTGACGGCGCTGCCGTTGATGCGAAGCACTGCGCGTATAAGGGGCGATCGTTTACAAAAGCGGAGTACGAGTCCCTGGCGTCACTGGCGCGCGAGAAGGACGTTCCGTTACTCGACCTGATCGAGCGCGTTCCTCACAAGAAGAAATAGGCCGCGCGCGCACGCGTGCCGATCTTGTCTCTCATACCGGAGTTGTGTATTTTGCCTCTTTCTTTCGCGGCTGCCGGTCCGCCGCGGCCGCCCGTCATTCCGTCCTTTTTACCGTAAGGAGCAAAGTCCTATGAGATACCTGTTCACGTCGGAGAGCGTGTCACAGGGGCACCCCGATAAGGTGGCCGATCAGATCTCCGATGCCATACTCGATGCGATGATTGCGCAGGACCCGGCATCGCGGGTCGCCTGCGAGACACTCGTGACCACCGGTCTTGTGGTGGTGGCGGGCGAGATAACGAGCAAGGCCATCGTGTCGGTCCCCGATGTCGTGCGCAATACAATCAAGAAGATCGGGTACACCGATCCGGCGACGGGGTTCGACTATGAAAACTGCGCGGTTATGGTTTCCCTTGACAAACAGTCGCCCGACATCTCGCAGGGGGTCACGGCGGGACAGGGCATGCACAAGGAACAGGGCGCCGGAGACCAGGGCCTGATGTTCGGGTATGCCTGCAACGAGACCAAGGTATTCATGCCGCTGGCCATCCACCTCGCGCATCGCCTTGTCGAAGAACTCACGCGGGCCCGGGAGAAAGGCAGCATCACGTATCTGCGGCCGGACTCCAAGTCCCAAGTGACCGTCGAATACGAAGGCACCAAGCCGGTGCGCGTGCACACGGTGGTCATATCGACGCAACACGCGCCCCATGTCAAATATGCCACGATCCGGCGAGACATGATCGAGAAGATCGCGAAGAAAGTCATTCCCGCCAGGCTTCTCGACAAGAACACCATCTATCATATCAATCCCACCGGAAGGTTCGTGGTGGGCGGCCCCAAGGGCGATTGCGGGGTGACGGGCCGCAAGATCATTGTTGACACCTATGGCGGCTACGGTGCGCATGGCGGCGGCGCGTTCTCCGGCAAGGACCCGTCAAAGGTGGACCGCAGCGGGGCCTATGCCGCGCGATGGGTCGCGAAAAATATCGTTGCCGCCGGCCTGTCAACGCATTGCGAAGTCCAGATTGCCTACGCTATCGGTGTGGCGCGCCCCCTCTCGATAAGCATAGATACCAGCGGAACCGGCAAGCTGCCGGATCACGAAATCTGCGCGATTGTCGAGAAAGTCTTTGACCTGCGGCCCGCGGCGATCATCAAGCGGCTCAATCTCAGGCGACCTATATTTCTGGAAACCGCGCGCAACGGCCATTTCGGGCGGGAGCGCAAGGAGTTTACCTGGGAGAAGACCGATATGGTGAATGCGATACGCAAGGCGGCCAAGCTCTAGCGCACCTGTTCGGAATACGCGTTTTTCTGGGCATAGAGCCGATCTATGCCCTTTTTTTGTTTCGGAATCACACGCCGAGCACTCCCAATATGGGGCTGTACGGTCCGTAATCATCATGGCACTTCATGTATATTAAATGGCTGCCCGGAAGCCTTCTCAGGCCTGTTCATGATAATGTCCAGATTTGCTCTCATTCTGCTCGCCGCACAGGGCCTGGTGATGGGCGGTGTTACGGTAACGGAGAACACCACCCGCCGCTTGACATTTGTCTTTGAGATGCAGGAGCTGTCGGTCGAAACGGAGGAATCCGGCGGCGGGCGCTTCACCCACGTGCGGTTCGCGGACCAGAACTGCGATATTCTACAAAAAGACGGCGCAGTGCTTCCCGGAAGGTCGGCCTATTTCGGGGTCCCTCAGGAAGGATCCGTTTCCGTCCGTTTTGTCTCGCATGCGACAAAAAACGTGTCTCTCGATGCCCCGCCGCCATCACGGGATCCCGGGGAGGCCGCGCCCGAGGAATTCGTTCCCGAGTTCGACAATCCGTGGCTTTCCAACGTCGTGTACGCGCGGTTCAGCGGGTATCGTGCGGGACAGGTCTATATCCGGCCCTTCCTGTACGATTCCCGCACCAGGACATTGAAAGTGCTTCTCAAGGGCACATGCACGGTGACGTTTCCTCCCGCCGGGAAACAGCCGCCTTCCCTGAGCGCCCGCTCCGACTACGCCGGCATGCTGCGCGCCCTACTGCTCAACTTCGACATTGCGCGCTCCTGGGCGAAACCGCGCCGGCGGGCCCTTGCCAAGCGCGGGGCGGCCGATGATTTCTTCTCCGCCGCGCGCATGCTTACTTTCAGCGTCGGCGACGGGCATGCGGGTTTCAACGAAGGCACGACCCACGAGAACGGCCTGCAGAAGATTACCGGCGCGGCCGCGGCGATGTTCGTGGGGGACCCCATAGATGATCTCGCCCTGTTCGGCTCGCGGCGGCGGGCGCTGGATCGCACTACCCCGGACAGCGCCGGCGCCATTCCGGACGGTGTCACGCCGGTTCCGCTCCTGCGCATCGATGCGGATAAGGACGGCACCTTTGATGCGGAGGACTACCTTCTGGCATACGTGACCGGTACCTCGGGATGGTTTTTTGACGAGGATTCTGCGGTATTTTTTCATGAAGTTAATCCATACAGCGACTACCGGCGCTACTGGCTCCTGAGCGCACCCGGCGCCGGCGCGGCAATCGATTCGTTCGAACAGCCCGGCTCACCCGCATCGTCGTTTTCTACTTTCGAAGAACACACGCTCTACCGGCGCGTGCTTCTTCTGAGCAACCGGGACAACACGTCGTGCGAGCTGAGCGGGACATCGTGGATATGGCGCAACCTTTCCCGCGGGTCTCCCGCCTATGATGTCGGCGTATCGCTGCCCGGGCGCGCCGCCGGAGGCATCGATTCGATACGCCTGGCATCCGGTCTGCGCAGCGTGACATCATCGGTGGCCCTGGGGGTCGGCGGAACACCGGTGTGTGTGTCGTGCGATACCGCGGAATGGTATCCAGTGCCGTCCTGGCCGGTAGACACGGTACGGATCGAGCTGAGCTCAGGCTCGGGTGACGGGAACACGTATTTCGAGTTCAAGAGCCTGGAGTTGAAGTACCGGCGCAAGCTCGACATGAGCGGTGTGTCTCACCTTCGTATCTTTTCGTCGAACGAAGCCGGCATTGCTGCGTATCAGGTCTCCGGCCTCCCCGATGCCGAATGCCATATCTGGCGTATCCCCGTCGACGAGTCCGCTGCCGCGCTGCTTGCCACCGTGCCCGCATCAAGCGACACATACACCTGGTCCGATACCGGCGCCATCGGCGTGCAGTATTATGTGTGCAGTTCCTCTGGTGTCAAGACGCCGCCGGCGCTGCAGGCCTGGTACCGGCGGTCCACGGGGTCGCGCGAGATACGCCGGTTCAGGAGCGGGACAGGCGATGCCGACTACCTGATCGTAACCGACAGCCTGCTTGCGGGCGAAGCGCTCCGGCTTGCCGAGCACAAGCAGGCCGCCGGCCGTTTCTCGATGCCGCGCGTGGCCCGCGTCGATGACATCTATCGCGAGTTCTCCGGCGGTATCCCCGATCCCGCCGCCATCAGGAATTTCTTTGTGCACGTGTGGGCCGCATGGCGTGACTATGAACCGTTTTACGCGGTGCTTTTCGGCAACGGGCATTACGATCACAAGGCATATTTGAGTGACGAGATCATGCACGTGCCCTCCGCGCAGTTCGAAGAAAACTGCATCGACGGTTTCTATTCGTATCTCGATTCCGGCAAGCAGGCCATGACACTGCCGTCACCGATTCCCGATATCTACCTGGGGCGGCTTCCCTGCGACACGCGTGATGATGCTGAGGCCATGGTCGACAAGATTGTCGAACTGGAGAGCAACCCGGCGGACTACGGGCCCTGGCGCAACCGGGCGCTGCTGGTTGCCGATGACGATCGCCAGGGCGCGGACCGCGACCCGATCGCATCATCCAATCCGCATCACAAGTCTTCCGAAGATGTCGAGATGAAGATACTGGGGGGGCGGGAATCGGTGGAGATTCGCAAGGTATACCTTTTCGAATACGAATGGAACGAAGTGTACTACAAGCCGGAGGCGGAGCGGGCGCTGATTAACGAGATAAACAACGGGGTCGGCATAGTCAATTACTTCGGACATGGATCGGACGATCGATGGGCCGATGAGGGTCTGTTCAGCCTGGAGTCGATCTCGAGCCTGACCAACCGCGAGCACTACCCGGTTATTGCATCGTTTTCGTGTACGGTCGGCCGCTTCGACAAACCGTCCCACGACTGCCTTTCGGATCTTTTCATGAAGACGTCCGGCGCCGGCGCGAGCGTGTCCATTGCCAGCACGCGGAAGGCCTATGCCAGCGACAACGAGAAGATGGCGGAGAGCTTCTTCGCCGCGCTGTACGACAAGGACAGCGCGCTCACCGTCGGCCAGGCGTATGCCGTGGCCAAGGCGGAGAACCGCAACAAGAACCAGCGCAACTACGCCCTGTTCGGCGATCCCGCCTTTCGCCTGATGGAAGTCACCGATACGGTCGAGCTGTCGGTGTTTGACCGGGACGGCGAGCGGATTGACACGCTGATGGCGCTTCAATCAGGCGTCAAGGTGCGCGGGCTGGTACGCCGCCGGGGCGGCGCGAAAAACCCCGCGTTCGGCGCGACGAACGACCCCGCCACCGTGCAGATCGGCTTGTACAATCCCGTGCAGGATTCGGCGGTGCGCAAGGATGGCGGCTCGTCGGATGTGACCTACCGCCTGCCGGGCACGCCGGTGTTCGTGGGCAGCGCGCGGTTCGATCAGGGTGCATTCGAGCAGGAGATCTTCCTTCCGCGCAACCTGTTCTTCAACAAGGAAGGCGTGCGGCTGGTGGCCTACGCCTGGCACGGCAAGACCGTCGGGACGGGCCTGAAGACCGATATCATATTCAGCGGCACGGACACGACATCCGTATCAGACAGCGCGGGACCGCGCATCATGGTGCGACCGATTTACGCAAACCAGAATTTCAACAGCAGTGGCGGTTTCACCGACCGCCTCACGGGCATGCTGCCGCTGGAGTGCGAGATCAATCTGTACGATGAAAGCGGCATCGATATCGTGGGAACGGGCCCCGATGAGGGACTTACCCTTGAAGTTGACGGGGCACTGCGGCGGCAGAATATCAACCACAAGTTCCTGTTCTCCCAGGGCGACTTCCGTGAAGGGGCCGCGACAGTGACATTCGAGGACGGCGACCTGGACGAGGGGGAGCATGACATGCGCATTACCGCTCAGGACCTTTTGGGCAATGTCTCGCGCATCGCGGTGACGCTCGATATCGTGACAATGTCCGAGTTCAAACTGGGGCCGGTGTACAACTACCCTAACCCCGTACGCATGGGAAAAGGAACGAAATTCTATTTCTACCATTCGAACAACTACGCGAACGACCCGAACCGCGACTGGTACGGTACGGTCGATGCCAGCATACGCATCTATACGCTGTCGGGCAAGCTGATCCGTGTTATTCCCAACGCAATCAACGGCCAGGAGTGGGACGGGACCGACCAGTACGGCAACCAGCTCGCGCCCAACGTGTATCTCTACCGGGTAGTGGCCGACGTAGTCATCCAGGACGCGGATCGTACGGAGCGCAGCGGTATCAAGAAACTGGTGATCCGGCCGCCGCGCTGACCCTTCACCGCGTTTCCATGGCGAAGATCACGTCGAAGTAGGGACTGACGCCGATGCCGGGATTCTCCTTCACGGGAAACTCCGCCAGATCCACACCCGCATCGAAATAGAGGAAGGGAACGGAGGGCGGGTGCACGCGAATGCCGCCGTCGGCGTTGACCCACAGGAGCGCATCCATGAGATCGACCGATGTGCCGATCTCGAAGATGAAAGACCACCAGTCGGACGGTGTGGCCATGAGCCCGAAATCCCCGCCGACAGATACGTGATCGCCGATCTGCGTATGCGCGGTGACTGACCATTCGAACGCACCGGTGCGGGGAGTGCCGTAGCACAGGAAAACGCCGAGACGCGGACGGGCATGATTCGGTATGCCGTGATCGCCATAGCCGAAATGCACCACTGTGTGCGCCAGACCCGCGCCCACCGAAAGCCGGTCGAGAATGCCGTATTTCGCGCCGAAATTGATCCTGCCGATATTGTCGACCAGAGAAAGCTGGACCTGCAGGTTGCCGGGGAATGCGAAGGATATCTCGTGGAGCCCCACCACCAGGTGCCAGGGCGGGTTGACATATGCCGCCGGGGTGTAGAAAAAATGCGTGGGCGCGGCCGGGACAATGGTAACCTCCTGGCCGTGAACACCCCGGCCGGCGGCCAGGACGCACAGGCAAAGAAGTATCTTCCTCCCTTTTCGCATGCCCACACCACCTCCGCGCGCAAACGGATAGATGTCCTGAAAATATATTCACCAGCATCGTATGAATACTCTGGAAAAACGAGCGGTCTTCTTTGACGTGGGCGGTACGCTCATCGAACCGCGGCCGCGGGTGGGTGATGTGTATGCCCGTGAGGGCCGCCGGTTTGGCCTGGATGTCGATGGTGAAACCATGCATCGCGCGTTTCGCGCGGCCTTCGCGCGGCGCGAACGGGAAGCCGCGCTTATCACTCCCAACATGGAGAGAGAATGGTGGCGCGATCTGGTCGCCGCGGTCATGGCGCAGTTCGGCCCGCTGTCCGATTTCGATGCCTGCTTTGATGCCCTCTATGCATACTTTGCCATGCCGGAAGCATGGTTCGTTTTTCCGGACGTTTTTCCCGCACTTGCATCTCTTCGCGCGCGCGGTCTTGCTCTGGGTATTGTTTCGAACTGGGATTCGCGACTCGTTTCGCTGTGCGACGGCCTCGGCTTGAGCCCGTACATGCAGGCAATGGCAATAAGCTCCCTGGTCGGGCACGCCAAACCCTCGCCAAAGATTTTTCGCAACGCGCTCGCCACGCTGGGTGTCTCAGCCGCCGAGGCCATTCACGTTGGCGACAGCGTTGACATGGATTACAGGGGCGCGGCAGGCGCGGGCATAGATGCGGTGATAATCGACAGGCACGGGGACATCCGGGCGCCGGGCGTGCGCACGGTGGCATCTCTGGACATGCTCGGGCGGTATCTGTAGCAGGCGCGGCCCGCGCCGATCACGCCAAGGCGCTCTCAGACGCCACGCTTCGGATCCTTCTGCCCGGAATCATCACGCCCGGACTCCTTCAGCAGCCTGCTAAATTCTCCCACTACTTGTCGGATGCCGGCGCCCGTAGCCGATGAAATCGAAAACCAGCCGTGCGGGGCCGCAGCGCCGTGAGCGCGTGCAAGATCATTCTTGGTCAGTATGCAACAGTGCGGCTTCTGCGCAAGAAGGGAACTGTAGCGGGTCAACTCCGCCAGAAGCATGTCCGCTTCGGCCTGGGGATCGGCGGCGGTCGACTCGACCAGAATGGCCAGCGCCCGGGTACGCTCGATATGCCTGAGGAACCTTGTTCCCAAGCCCTTTCCCGTATGCGAGCCTTCGATGAGGCCCGGGATGTCGGCAACCACGAATGAATCGTAGAACGCATCGAGCTTGACAATACCGAGGTGGGGGCGGGTCGTGGTGAATGGATAGTCGGCAATTCTGGGATGCGCGCGGGAGATCTTCGACAGGAAAGTTGACTTGCCGGCATTCGGCCGGCCGACAAGCCCGATGTCGGCAAGCACCTTGAGCACGAACCGGAGCCGCCGCGCTTCTCCGGGACGCCCGGGTTCGGCGGCTTCCGGATTGCGGTTCTTCGGCGATGCCAGGGCCGCGTTCCCGCGTCCGCCCCGTCCGCCCCGCGCCACAACCGCTGTCTGTCCGTCTTCCAGGCAGTCGTACAACAGCGCGCCGGTCTCGTCATTGTACACGAGCGTACCGAGCGGAACTGAAATGCAAACGTCAGCGCCGCTTTTTCCGTGCTTGCATGAGCCTTTCCCGTGGGCGCCGCGCTCCGCTTTGTAGGAACGGTGATAGGCCACGTCTTGAAGCGTATGCAACTGGGCCCGCCCGCGTACGAGTATGTGTCCGCCCCTGCCGCCGCTGCCGCCTGCGGGCGGCCCCTTGGGCTTGTATTTCTGCCGTTCGTACGCGAAGCACCCGTTCCCGCCGTCCCCGGCCTTTGCCTGAATTGTTGTTTCGTCGATGAACATAGCGTTGTTGTCCGGGCGGGCGTGTCGGTTCCGGCATCACCGGCGGCCGGACTACAGCATCCGGCGGTTCTCATGGCCACGCCCGCCGCACATGCCTGCCGGCGGTGTGCGTGGCGGAAGCTCAGTCTTTCTTGGCTGAGGAATCTGTGCCCGAAGAAGCGGAGCTTTTGGCCGTGCCCCCGCCCTCAGAGGCGCCGGTTTTCTTGGATTTGGTGTCGGTGCCCGCTGAGGATTCCGCGGGCTTCTTCTCAGCTTCGGCGGCCTTCTTGTAGGAATCGGAACGGTAGTCGGTAATGTAAAACCCGTTGCCCTTGAACAGAAATCCCGCGCCTCCGCTGAGTAGCCTGCGCACGGGACCGCTGCAGGTCTCATCGGTGCATTTTGTGAGCGGCTCCGCGGTTATGCTCTGAAAAACCTCGAAGACCTTTCCGCATTTGCTGCATTCGTACTCGTACGTAGGCATGCGTTATACTCTCCCGGAAAGCGCTGCGCCAAACCCGGAAAATACTTTCCGGCGCAGGTCGGTTCTCTTCGCGCGTCTTCACATGACAACTGCTTCCAGATCGTAATCACTCGATCCTGTCACGCGGGCATTGATGATGCCTCCCGGCGTTCCCCGATACTTCTTGAGATAGACGGTGCCGTCGATTTCGGGGGCATCCCATTGGGTCCTGGCCTCCCACAATGCGGGCGACTCATCAGATGCGCGATCCGCCAGCACCGGCACCACGGAACCAACGAGTGATTCGAGAATGCCGCTGCTTATCTCGCGCTGGGCGTGCATCAGTATTTCGCATCGGCGAACGGCGGTTTTCTGCCGCGGTCGCCCGGCCATGGTACACGCGCGCGTGCCCTCTTCGGGGGAATAGGGGAACACGCCCAGTTTCTCGAACCGGGCCCAGGTGATGAACTTCAGGAGCTGCGCAAAATGCGCTTCGGTTTCGCCGGGCAGCCCCGTGATGAATGTCGTGCGTATGGCCGCATCCGGCACCTTCGTACGTATCGTTTCTATGAGTTCGTGTACTGCTTTCGATCCGGGCGTGCGCCCCATTGCCGCGAGCAGGGGATCGGCTATGTGCTGGAGCGGCATATCGAAGTAGGAACAGAGCCGGGGCTCGCCCGCGATCAACCGGATGAGCTCCCTGCTTATCCATCGCGGATGCAGATACATCAGGCGAATCCACTCGAATGACGTGCGGCGAAGAAGCTGCTCCAGAAGCTTCACCAGGGCGGTCTTCCGGTCGCGCCCGTAGAACGACGTGTCCTGGGAGACAAGGATGCATTCCCGCACGCCCTGTGCTTCGAGCCAGCGGGCCTCCTTAAGTATCGCGCGCGGAGAACGGCTGCGAAAGGGGCCGCGTATCAGCGGGACCGCGCAGAATGCGCACTTATGGGAGCACCCTTCGGAAATTTTCAGATACTGGCTTGCACCATGGCCGGTGAGATGCCGGAATTCGCCGCGGCGCGCGGCGCCGAGATGCAAATACCCGGACAGTTGCCGTTTCCATCCGGCAAGCCCGAGCCACAAGTCTACTTCGGGAAGCAGTTTCGCCGCCTGCGCGCGGTACCGTTCGGAAAAACAGCCTGCGACGACGAGGTGCGCGTGCCGTCCCTCTTTCTTGCAGGAAGCCATCTCCAGAATCGTATCGATGGCCTCCTGCTTGGCTTCCTGTATAAACGCGCAGGTGTTGACAAGGATAACATCGGCGCGCGCGGCATCGTTAACCAGTGCGAACCCGTTGGCCTCGAGATACGCGATGATGCTCTCGCCGTCGATGATATTCTTGCTGCAGCCGAGATTGCAGAGCGCTACTGAACGCATGCGCAGATTACTTTCCGATGAAAAGGGGTCCTGCCTGTCAAGGCAGAACCCCGTGCAGTGACACCCTCCTGAAACGAACGGTTACCAGTCGGAATCAGAGCCCCAGTCGTCCTCACTCCCCCAGTCGTCGGCCGGCGCGGCCTCGGTCCCGGTGGCCGCGGGTTCGCTGGCCGTTGCAGGCTCCTGAGCAGCCGGTGCAGGCGCTGCGGCCTCAGGCGCCGGCGCGGTTGCTGCCGGTTCCGCTGGCGCCGGCTCGGCGGCCGCGGGAGTCGCGGCGGGCTCTGAGGTGGTGGCCGGCTCGCCTTGCATGGGCGCGGGTTCGGCCGGGGGCGGAGTCGCCGGCTCGGTCGAGGTCTCCCATTCCGATGAAGTTGTACTCGAAGTTCCCCACTCGGAGACCGGCTCTGATGCCGTGGCCGCGGGCTCTGATGTCCCGCCATATTCACCATACTCGCCCACATCGCTTTGCCCAAGACCGTAGCCGCCCATGCCGACGTTATCGTTTGACCGATTATCAACCCAGAACTCGTATCCGGCCGGGATCAGCGCGTTTTCCCCAAATTGTCTTGCCGGGGTCACGTAGCTGAACCCGCCGATACGGATGCGGTAATACGTGCCGATAAGATCAGGCGTCGGATTTTCGACTTCGGCAACATACGCCGGCCATCCCTTGGCCTCAAGATCGGCAGCTACTTTGTCGGCAAGGGCCCGTGAAGCCACGCAGGAAACCTGGACCACGTACCGGCCGCCAGGAACGAATTCCGCGGTATACGATCCGCCGGCATAGAAATCGTCCGCAGGGGGCGCTTCCTCCGGTTCCGCTTGCGTTTTTTCTTCATCGTAGAATTCGTTGAATATGTCTCCCGTGTCCTTCGTCTCGCCGGCGGCCTCGAGCTCGGGCATTTCACTAAGGGCGGTTTCGATTTCTTGCTCCTTTTTCTTGCCGCAGCCGCTCAGGACCAGCGCAAGTGCAACTCCGGTGCACAATGCTTTTTTGAGAAACATGGTTCCTCCTTCCGACGTAGAATCAGGGGGATAGCGTTTTTGGTATTAGAACAAATGATATTACAATGGCACGCAATATTCAAAATAAATCTCAAACATCCCGCAAAACGGTCCTGGATGGCTGTTCTAGGTGAATAGACACAAGCCTTTTCATGAATTCTTCTTCTGAAGCCTGCTAAAATCCCTCCGGCAGCCCTTCCAGAAGATTCCGGGCTTCCACAGCCTGGGGTGTACCGGGGTAATCCTGGACGATATTGCGGAGCGTCCGGACAGCCGCGCTGATGCGCCCCTCGCGTAACGCAATGGATGCCTTCCGCGCCTCTTCGGCCGCTTCCCTGACATCACGCGCTTCTGTCTGCTTCCCGGCTGCCCGGGCCGGCCTGAACCCCGGGTCAAAATCGTAGCGTCCGTATTGTATGTGCAAGCACGTCGCGCGCCCTTTGGGCAGGGAATAGCAGATCGTGCGCGTATCGAACACCACGAATTCTTGACGAAGGCGATAGGTGGCGCTGATAGTGAGCGCGAGCGAATCGTTGACATACAGGTCGAGCCGGGAGGGAACCGTGAGCTCGCCGGCGCGGGCGTAGGAGAACACATACCGGTGGCGGCGGGTTGCGGGACGGGGCTTGGCCGCATCGTCGCCGCGCATCAGCCGCGTGTGCTTGACCAGCGCGAGCTCCCGGGCGGTCATGGTGCCGGCATCGACCGCCAGCGTGATGCCCGTGAGCCAGTGCTCGCGGATGAAGGCGCCCCGGTCTTCATAGGTATAGTTGAATCGGGTTCCCGTGGGCTCGATGCGGACCACGTGTACCGCCGTGTCGTTCCGCATCTCGCGCGTCCGGCTTACCCTGGTTTCGCGCAGCATGGCTTCGAGGAGCTCTTTTTCGCGGTAGCGTACGATCGACTGCAGAACGGCTTCGATCATTTCGACCGGATTAAGTATGCCCGACAGCAGATCGCGCGTCTCGGCCGTGTAGCTTTTGTTTGCCAGCAGGAGATGGAACCGGTCTTTCCGGTCGAACACTTCCACGTATTCGGGCTCTTTGAGATCGAGCGCGGCGAGGGTCCGGTGCATCTCATCGGCAACCGGGCCAGACAGCGTCAGGGGGACGCGATAGCTGCGGGGAAAATGAGGCAGCACGAGCTCTTCGGGCGACTTGATGGTGCGCAGGAAATCGCGGTGCGCGTCCCATGAATCGTCCGCTCCCCCGGCAACGGCGGTGAGCACGAACACAGTGAGCAGGGCTGCGGTAGGCTTGCTCATGGCCGGCTTTTCAGAGTGTTCCCTTGGTTGACGGGATTGCGTTGGATGCTCTCGGGTTGATGCCGCAGGCCTGGCTGAGGGCGCGGCCGAATGCCTTGAAGACCGCCTCGAGGGAATGATGACTGTTGCGGCCGCGAAGAAGGTCGACATGCACGGTCGCGCGGGCATTGTCGACAAACGCCTTGAAAAAGTCTTCGGCGAGATCGCATTCAAAAGTACTGATGGTGCGATCTGCGAGTGAGACCGAATAGACGAGGTTTGCGCGGCCGCTCAAGTCGATACATACGCGCGCGAGCGATTCGTCCATGGGAACATAGGCGGTGCCGAAGCGCGTCAGCCCGGTATGATCGCCGAGCGCCTGGGCAAATGCCTGCCCCATGCAGATGCCGATGTCCTCGGCGCTGTGGTGGAAGTCGACTTCGCGATCGCCCCGGCATGCCACGTCAAGGTCGAACAGGCCGTGGCGCGCGAACAGCGTAAGCATATGATCGAAGAACCCGTTGCCGCTGTTTATGGAACCCTGCCCGCTCCCGTCAACGGCGAGCGTGACCGTGATATCGGTTTCCTTTGTGGTCCGTTTGATTTCGCCTCTTCGCGTCATGGGGCTCCTTTCCGGGCGGGTGCGCCGGCCCTACGCGGCATAGTGACGCGCCAGACCCGCCATCAGCCTGTCGTTCTCCTCGCGCGTTCCGACACTCAGCCGCAGGCAGTTGTCGAGCATGGGATACGACGACACATCGCGAACAAGGATATCTTCGCCCCTGAGTGACCGCACGAGAGCATCCTTGTCGGGAACTCGTATCAAAATAAAATTCGCGCTGCTCTCGAACGCGGTGAGTCTCGGGATGTCCCGCAGGAATCGACCGATCCGATCGCGTTCCTGCACGATGACTGCCGCGCGTTCGCGCGCCATGTCCGCATGCGACAGCAGCACGGTCGCGGCGTAGCTGGAGAAGAAATTGACGTTATAGGGCAGCTTGATCTTGCGCACTTCGGCAACGACCTCGGCGGCGCCGATGAGGTACCCCAGGCGCATGCCCGCGGCGCCGAACGCCTTGGAAAATGTTCGCGTAATAATGAGGTTGGGATACTGCGCCAGCAGCGGCGTCGCATCGTAGCCGCCAAACTCCACATATGCCTGGTCCACAATGCAGAACCCCTCGTGAAAGTCAAGCACGGCGCGCATCTGCTCCTCCGACAGCGCCGACCCCGTGGGGTTGTTGGGGGAACACAAAAGGATCACGCCCCGGGGAGCATCCTCGCGGACCCCGAGGATGGCATCGATGTCGTAGGCGAGATTGTCGGTCAGGTACGCCGGCTCGTGGTCGCGTCCGAGCCCGGCGGCCAGCAACCGGTACACGGTGAAGGTCGGCTGGCAGGTGATCAGCGGGCGCGTACTACTCGACAGCGCGAGCAGGAGGACCAGAAGCATCTCGTTGGAGCCGTTGCCCACTATCACCTGGTCGGCGCCGACACCGGCGTATGCCGCCACGGCCTCATTGAGCCTGCCGGGGACGAACTCGGGATAACGGTTCCAGGGGCGCGTGCGTGTAAATGCCGCGACTTCTTCTTTGACCGATGCGGGCCAGTCGAACGGGTTTTCGTTCTGATTCAGCTTGACCGAAACATGTTCCGGGTTGAGATGATATGCTCTCAGGCCCCGGACTTCGGGGTTGATGAGCTGACGCGCCGCGCTAAGATCCATACTGCTTCCTGAGGAGATCCACCATCTCGTCGAGCGATTTGTCAAGCCGGTTCAACTCGAGCGTGATGTGAAACAGAAGCACGAGCGTGGCGATCACCGCGATGATGAGAAATACGATCCACACAAGCTACCCCCGTGGTCGCGGCGGGATTGATAGGGCGGAGGCGGGGAACCCCTCTCCGCCGTTTGCCTGAATGGAATATAATCTGCGCGAGAGCGCTTGCCCCGGCGCGAACAACCGCCTGGCCGCGATCTATGTTTTCCCCGAAAACGTCAGGGAAACCGACCGCCGGGCGGGCACCGTGATGTCCCAGTACGCCGCCCCGCGGGCGGCCGGCCGCACCGATACGCCGGCGGTGCGGGCGCGCACGCGCCCCGCCCACCCCGGCGCCTTCACCGTGATCGTCTGGCGGGCCCGGCTTGTCAGGGAAACCGCCACGGTCTTCTTTGCCCGATCCCATTTCAGCGAAACCGTGGCTCCTCCCTTGCACGCGATTCCTTCTACCGCTCCGCGCGTCCATCGCCGCGGGAGCGCGGGAAGCACTTTCACGAATCCGGGGAGCGAAAATACGAGCATCTCGATGACCGCCGAGGTAATGCCGAGATTGGCATCCATCTGGAACGGAGGATACGCGTTTTCGTAGAGCGTGATGCCCTGGTGGCGATAGTCATTGTGATAAGTCAGAAGGTTCGGGCCGAGACACGATCGCGCGAGCAGATCGATGCACTCGAGCGCCCGATCGCCATCGCCCAAACGGGCATAGATATGCGCCATGTGGGCAAGCGACCAGCCGGTCTGCGACTGGATCCCAACGACCAGCCGCTTTTCAACCGCGATTTTGCACGCCTTGTACAGCGCCGGATCACTTTCCGGCGTGACCTCGTTGCCCGGGAACAGCGGGTAGACGTGCGACAGGTGGCGGTGATGGTAGTTGTCCTTGAGACGCGGATACACCCACTCCCGTATGGCGCCGTCGCTGTTGACCTTGTACGGGGGCAGTTTGCCGAGCATGTCTTTCCACCGCGCCACGCCGCGGCGCTCCGTGCCGAGCAGCTCGCACGCCTCGATAAGACTTGTCAAGACCTCCCTGATGACCGCGATCGCCATCGTGGGATTGATGGTCGTACGGCCCGCGCCGGGGAAGTCCGGGATGTTCTCCGGCGACATGGTGGGGCATATGAGGCATCGGCCCCGCGCATCTTCGTACAAGAAGTCTTCGTAAAACAGAGCGACTTCCTTGAGAAAAGGTATTGCCCGCTCGCGCAGGAACGTTCGGTCGCCGGTGTACTGCCAGTACTCGTAGAACTGCCGGGCAAGCCATCCCGCGCCCTCCGACCAGATCATGTACGGCATATTTTCCGCCATGAGCCCGTGGTTGCTCTGACGGAGACACGCGTAAACCCCGCGGCATCCAAAGAACGCCTTCGCGTTCTTCCGCCAGGGCCTAACCGATGCTTCATAGTAATCGAAGTACGGTCCGAGCAGCTCGGGAAGGTTCGAGGGGAGCACATGCCAGTGCATCATCTGCACGTTTTCGTCGTTGGTATAATCGCTCGACCAGGCGGGGACGTAATCGCCGTTCCAGAGACCCTGGAGGTTGGGCGGCATGCCGGTTGTCCCTGTCGACGAAATAAACAGGTAGCGCCCATAATCGAACAGCCGCTCCACCAGGGAGTTCGATGCCCTGTTCTCGTACGCATCGCGCAGGAGCGCTTCGTTGGATGCCACGCGGCCGGACACATCCTCCAGATGCAACGACACGCGCTCAAGATAGGCGCCATGCATGCGCGCGTGGCGTTTCAGAAGAGTGTCGTAGCGCGCGGGGAGCTTGTTCAGCCGGGCCTTCTCGCGGCGCTCCACCGCCGGGGTCATCCTGGTGCCGCTGATCCCGATCAGGATGAGTGCCCGTGTGGCGCCCTTCACCTCGAGCCGGTCTTCCGAAGCGCGCACCGTGCCTCCCGTGGTGGCTATCCGTGCCACGCCGCCGTACCCTCCGCCGCCACGCGTGTAACGGACCCGCATCGCCGCATGGCTCCCCCGGGCGCCGGACATGAACTTCAGGGGGATTTCGTCCCATGAAAAGTCCCGCGGATAACACAACTGCTTGCGCATGGTCTCGTGCATCGGGT
Source organism: Chitinivibrionales bacterium (assembly GCA_014728015.1). Lineage (GTDB taxonomy): Bacteria > Fibrobacterota > Chitinivibrionia > Chitinivibrionales > WJMI01 > WJMI01. Next base: position 22,206 of record WJMI01000016.1, read on the forward strand.
GTACACCGAACCCGGCCGAGAATTCCAGCCCGCCTTTCACGCCGGCTGTCAATTCGATCACGACAACATCATCGGCCCGCGATACGAACATCCGCCTGGCAAACGCCTTTCCATGCTCCTTCCAGGCCACGCTGGCCTCGCCGGTGCCCAGCGCCAGGCCGCGGCGATAGCCGGTAAACGCGCCGTCGACGCGCGATTCGATGCAGAAGTCGAACGCGGGATGGAAGGGCTCGGTATAGATGCAGTCGGGCCACCCTTCCTTCTTGAGCATGCGGCGATAGTAGGCATCGGCTTCGGTGAACTTGTACTGCTCGAGCAGCTTCCGGTAACGGGGCAGATGACGGGCCATGGCGGGAAGCTTCGGGCGGCCGAACAGCGGGAGCCAGAGGTTCTCATGGTTGAGAAGGATCCGTTCCTTTTGAATACTTCCATACAGCATGGCGCCGATACGGCCGTTGCCGCACGGAAGAGCATCTTCCCAGCGCGTTGCCGGCTGATGCAGGGAGAGCGTATGTCCTGACATGCGGTTTCACTCCTGTCCGTTTTCGTGCAAGAAACTTTGATCAACGGAAAACGCAATATACAACAGCGGTCCTGCCTGCTCTCACCACGGTATGGTGATGCCGAAGACGGTCCTGGCGCTTTGAGTGATATGCTCGGCGAGACGCGCGGGCGGGAGCTTCTTGATTTCCGCGATGCGCTCGCCGACACAGGAGACCCAGGCGGGGCGGTTGCGTTGCCCCCGGTGCGGATGGGGCGCGAGATACGGGGTATCAGTCTCGATAAACAGCCGGTCGACCGGGGTATACCTTACCTGCTCCAGAAGATTGTCACGCTTGAACGTAACGATGCCCGAGTAGGACACCCAGAAGCCGGCATCGAGCAGCATGCGGAGCGCGTCCATCGTGCCGGTAAAGCAATGGAACACCGCGGCGGGAACGCCGGTGCGGCGGCATGCCTCAACGGCCTGTTTCTCCGCGCCGCGGGAATGGACCACGACCGGAAGGGCGCGCGCCCGCGCCACCGCGAGCTGCGCTTCGAACACGGGGACCTGCGCCCGCAGCGCGGGGTAGCGGGGATTCGTGTCGTCGAGTCCGATTTCCCCTACGCCAACGAACCGCTTGCGGCCGAGCAGGTCCTCAAGAGATGCAATCCAGCCGTCGGGAAGGCCTTCAACGTCGAACGGGGAAATTCCCGCCGTGGCGCGGAGCTCCGGGCAGCGCTCGCATTGAGCCGCGACTTTCAGCCCGGTGGCTAGGCTGGTGGCCGCGTTGACAATCAGGCCAACGCCCTTCTGACGCGCATCCTCAAGTTCGGTCGCGAGCCGGCTGTCTGTGAAATCGTACAGGTGAGCGTGCGCATCTATCCACATGCGTGATACCCGCTATTCGAGACGGCCTTTGAAAACCCTGTTCCAGGTGGGAAGCGACCATACGGTGGCACCGTCGCGGTCAATCTTGAATACCGCAACGCCCTTGGGCGCCTTCTTGACCGTGAGCCGTGAGCCGTTCAAGGTGTAGCGCACGCGCGCGTGATGGCCCACGTGCACGTTGAAACTGTCGACAGCGGTAAACGAACGGGGGGATCCCGCATAGATGAAGTTGCGCCACGATTCCCCGTCGGAGAAGACCTGCGCCCAGACCGAGTCTTTGGTCACTGAGAGTGTCAGGCGCATCGTGTCCCGCGCGTCAGAAGCTTCGGGTGGCGGTGACGGCGCTTCTTCGGCATCCGCCGCCGGTTCCAGCGTGTCGGCTTCAAGGCTGTCGGCGATTTCTTCGTCTGCCGCGGGGAAGGAATCCGCCGGGGCGCTCTCCCCGGGCTCGGCGGGGGGCTCCTGCACGGTCGTTGGGGACGGCCCGGCGGTGCTCAACCACCCGGCCCTGTTGGCGATGTAGCTGAGCATGGCGAGCACCGCCACGATGACACCGACCACGATCCACGGCACGCGGGAGCCGCGGTCTTTTTTCACGGTGATGGTCAGTTTGGTCGCACGCTCTTCGTTGTAGGTCGGCACGCGCACGCCGCGTTCCTCGTAGAACGTCCGGAGTATGTGCTCGGGCTCGAGGCCGAGGTAGCCGGCAATCGACCGGAGATACACGCGAACATAGGGATCGGCCGGAAGGCGATCGTAGTCGCTTGCTTCGAGGGCCTTGATATACGCGGCGTTGAGCTTGAGGTCCTTGGCAATGGTTTCCACCGTTATCCTGCGGGTAACCCGTTCCTTGCGCAGGATATCGCCGACCTTTTCCGCAGGCTGCTGCTGCGGCGCCTCGTGTTGGGTCCCGTTCTCGCTGCCGTTGGCCCCGGTGCTGTCAGTCATGCAGGGGTTCCTTTCGGTGTCGATACGCATCGAAGAGCTTCAGGGTCTCGGTGACCGGAAGCCCCACCACATTATAGAAACAGCCCTCGATTCTATCAACGAACGTCATGGCGCGGCCCTGTATCGCGTAGGCGCCCGCCTTGTCGGCATATTCCGGTTCGTCCAGATAGGCATCGATTTCCTCGCGATCGAGCTTGCGGAAGACCACCGTGGTCCTCGCCACACCGTCGGCGGCAAACCGGCTGTCGCCGCATGCCAGGGCGATGCCCGAGTACACGTCATGCGCGCATCCCGACAGGCGGGAGAGCATGTGCCGGGCATCGTCCCTTGAGACCGGCTTTCCCATCACGCGCCCGTCGATGCACACGACCGTATCTCCCGCGAAAACCAGGCTCGCGGGGAGCCCGGCGGATACGGAGAGCGCCTTTGCCCGGGCCAGATTCCTGACCGCCACGGCCGGGACAGGGCCGTCGAAAAACGCATCTTCATTGTCGACATGCGGGGCGCGCGTATTGAAACGAAAGCCCATTCTGGCAAGCAGGTCCTTCCGGCGCGGGGAGTTGGATGCGAGAACGAGCGGCCTGTCGAGCTTGCTCCATACACTCATGAGGAACCTGTCATTGCCAGCGGCTTCTCCCACAGGCGGCCGGCTTAACCGCACGGCAACCCGAGACCCTAATATAAAAACTGGTGGGCGCGATCATTGGGGGGAGTGGTTCGCGGCCCGATCATATATTCCCCTGCTGTATCAAGGGAGCATGAGAATGCCGGACATACTCGAGACGGCCAGGGAGGCGGCACGAGCGGCCGGAAAGGTTATCACAGGCTCCCGGCAGGGCCGGGTGACACGGAAGGCCTCGAATGATCTCGTTACCGAGGCAGACATCCTGTCCCAGGAAACCATTTTCCGAATCATCCGCAGTGCATTTCCCGGCCACGCGGTCATGGGTGAAGAGACCTGGGGCAACGGCAAAATCCCGCCTGACCGCTCGTGGATTGTGGATCCGCTCGATGGCACGAACAACTATGCGCACGGCATTCCCCACTACTGCGTGTCGATAGGGTATGTGGAGGGGGGCGTTCCGCGCGCGGGTGTTGTCTACGATCCGGTGCGCAAAGAAATGTTCTGGGCATGCCACGGCAGCGGCGCCTTCTTGAACGGCCGTCCCCTTTGTCCATCAAAAGCAGGCTCCCTTCGCGATGCCATCGTGTGTTTCGGTTTCTACTACGATCGCGGCGCGCTGATGCGTGATACCCTGGCGGCGGTCACGCGGCTCCTCGAGGCCAATATCCGGGGGCTTCGCCGGACCGGCGCTGCGGCACTCGATCTGTGCTGGGTAGCCTGCGGGCGGTTCGATGCCTTCTTCGAGTACCGTCTTTCCCCGTGGGACTTCGCCGCCGGGCTGGTGATCGCCGCGGAAGCCGGGGCGCGTGTCAGAAGCGCGGCGGGCGCGGCCCCCGCCCTGGCCCCGGGGAGCATTGTGGCGGTCGCTCCCGGCATAGCCGATGCTTTTTCTGATCTCGTTCGCTGGGAGCCGGCTTGACCGATACGAAGGCGCTTTCGGAGTTTTCACAATCGCTTGCCGGCTTTCACCGCCGCAACGCCCGTCTGGTGATTCTGGATGCCGTGCTGTTCGGGTTCGGGTTCGCCATTCTTACTCCATTCACAATCCTGCCGGGTTTTGTCAGGCATTTTACGGCGAACCCTCTGATAATCAATGCGGTATTCGCGGTATTTTCGGCGGGGCTGTTCGGCCCGCAACTGATAAGCTGCTGGCTGTACGAGGGCCGCGCATCACGTCAAGGTCCCTTCCTGCGGTGGGGCATTTTCTCCCGGCTGTTTCTGGTTCCGCTGGTGGGTGTCGCGCTGATCGCCCCGCGGTGGCCGCGCGCGGCGCTGCCGGCGTTTTTCGTGTTCTACGCCGTGTCCACATTCGGATGGGGCATGTCGACCCTGCTCTGGCAGGAGCTTCTGGGACGCTGGCTTGATGACGACCGCCGGGGGATGGTGATCGGCGTGCGGTTCTTCGCCGAGCAGGCGGCGACGCTGGTGGGCGGCATCGGCGTGGTAATTATCATGAACCGCTTTCTCTTTCCGCTCAACTACGGGATTGCTTTCGCGATTGGCGCGGCCGCCTGGGGCTCGTGCTATCTGGTACTGATGTTTCAGCGGGAGGCGATATACCCCGTGGTCCCGGCACGCGTCCCGCTGCGGGAATTCGTGTCGCAATTGATTGCCGTCCTCAAGGCCGACACGTCGTTTCGATACTATGTGGCTTTCATTATCCTGGCATCGGCCAGCACGATGAGCTTTCCGCTGTATACGACCGGGTCGATGGATGCTTATTTCGCCGATGCATCCGCGATGGTGCGCGACCGCTATGCCAGCATATGCAATGTCCTGTTCGGCGGGTTCTTCGCCCTGGGATCGGTCGTTGACGGGTGGCTGTCACGCCGGTTCGGCTATCGCTTCGGCATGATCGTGACATCGGTGTGCTGGATACTTGCTCCAGTAAATGCGGCCGTCGCCGCGAACGTATACTGGTTCGCGCTGACGTTCGTACTCAACGGCATCGGGCACGGGTTCTTCCTCGTAAGCCTCATCAATATCATCCTCGTGTTTACCTCGCCCGATCGTCGGCTCCGCTACATTGCCATCACCAATACCTCGCGGGGCGTGTTTGGATTTCTGTTCCCGTTCGCCGGCGGCGCGCTCGCGGCCGCATGGGGAATCACCACGACCTTCGTCGCAACGGCCGCGTTTATGTGCATCGCGCTTGTGGTGCTCGTGCTTGGCGTGAAGCGCACGGCCGACGGGCGCCGATTGTAGGTCCGGGACGGCGGGGTAGTATTTTTGGATGTCTGGAAATGTTAACGAACAGGTTCGGTGCGGAACATGCGCAAAAACATACGACGCAATGAGTTATGCTGGTGCGGCAGTGGAAGGAAATACAAGCGCTGTCACATGCTCGAGGATACGCGCAAAAAACGAGCGGCTGCACGCTCGGACACCGGGCCCATGGTGAAATCCCCCGCCCAGATAGACGGGATGCGGCGCGCGGGCGCGTTCAACGGCCGCCTCATGGATCACATCCGGGGGCTGGTCCGCGCCGGAACGACCACCGAAGAAATCAACCGGGCGGTGCACGAATATACGGTCACGCACGGGCACACGCCCGCGCCGCTGAACTATCACGGCTTTCCCAAGTCGGTTTGTACATCGATAAACGATGTGGTTTGCCATGGGATTCCCTCGCCGGACGTCCGCCTGGCCGTCGGCGACATCGTCAATGTTGATATCACCACAATCGTCGAAGGGTTTCACGGCGATTCGTCCGAAACGTTCATGATCGGCACGGTGTCCGATGCGGCCCGCCACCTGGTTGAGGTGACCGCCCGGGCGCTCAAGCTCGGGATCGAGGCCGCGGGGCCGGGAAAGCACCTCCGGGCCATCGCCGAAGCCATTGAGCCGTTCGTAAATGCAGAGGGATGCTCGGTCGTGCATCAGTATACCGGCCACGGGATCGGCACGGGGTTTCACGAATTCTTCACGGTCTACCATCACGTATCTCCCGAATGCGACGATATTATCTTGCAGCCCGGCATGACGCTTACGATCGAGCCCATGATCAATCTCGGCGGGTACCGGGTCGTGACGGATCCGGGTGACGGGTGGACCGTGCGGACCAAGGACGGCTCCCTGTCGGCCCAATTCGAGCACACTGTCGCGATCACCGAGACAGGCGCCGAAGTCCTGACCCTGACCCCGTCACAGAGGGCCGCCGGCCGGCTCGTGGTTGTACCCGGCCTCGACGTGTAGGACCCGCATGTTCGATATCCAGTATCCTCCTCCAAACGAGCGCATCATACTCGCGGGACTGCTTGTTCCCGGCATGGATCGGGATCTGTTCGAGGAGGACATGCAGGAGATGGTGCAGTTGTGCCGCACGGCCGGCGCGGATGTCATCGATGTACAGGTGCAGAAACGGGACCGCCCGGTGGCCGCGACATACCTGGGCTCCGGCAAGCTGAAGGAACTGCGTGGTACGCTGAAGGCCCGGAAATGCAAGACGCTGGTCATCGATGCCGAGTTGTCGGCGGGGCAGGTGCGGACCATCGAGAAGGTCATTGACGGGAAGGTTATTGACCGGAGCCAGCTCATACTGGATATCTTCGCGCAGCACGCCCGGACCAACGAGGCGCGCATACAGGTGGAGCTCGCGCAACTGCGCACGCTGTATCCCCGGCTGACCCGCGCCTGGTCGCATTTTTCGCAGCAGGTGGGCGGCATTGGCACGCGCGGACCGGGCGAAAAGCAGCTCGAGGTCGATCGCCGCCTCGTGCAGCGGCGTATCGCCGATCTCCGGAACAAGATACGGGCGATCGAACGGGCCCGTCATACGCAGCGGAAATCGCGCAAGGATGCCTATACGATCGCGCTTGTGGGATACACGAATGTAGGGAAATCCTCTCTTCTGAATGCCCTCTGCGGGGCCGACGTTCGCGTGGAGAACAAGCTGTTCGCCACGCTCGATACGGCATCGCGCCGATTGTTCGTTCCCGAAGTCGGCAATATCGTGCTTTCGGACACTGTCGGGTTCATTCGCAAGCTTCCCCACCAGCTCGTTGCATCTTTCATGAGTACATTGGAGGTGGTTTCCGAAGCGGATTTGCTGATGCTCGTTCTGGACGCATCGAGCAGCTGGATCAAGTATCAGCTGGACACCACCCATGAGGTGCTGAAGCAGCTGGGAGCGGATGAGGTGCCTCAGCTTCTGGTGCTGAACAAGGCGGACCTGATTGCCGATGCGTTCGCGCGCAAGGAGCTTGCGCTGGCGTTTCCCGAGGGAGAATTCGTTTCGGCATTCGCACAGGAAGACATGCGCGGGCTGAAATCCCGTCTTTCGGCGCTGGCGCAGGAGGCGCGGCGCGAGAAAGCCAGGGCCGAGATAATCGCCCGCCAGACAAAGGAGATGGCATGGGGGCGCCAGGCGCCGCGTTAGGCATCGGCCGCACCGCATACACGAAAGATCCTGAACCGCCATGAACGAGCCGAAATCTGGAGTATCGTTTCTCACACCCGAGCATCTGACGCCGATTCGGAGTCTCAACCTTCGCGCAAAGATCATTGTCGAGGGGCTGATTGCGGGGCTGCATCGGAGTCCGTATCACGGCTTTTCCGCGGAGTTTCTCGAACACCGGCCGTATCTCCCGGGGGAATCGATCCGGAATATCGACTGGCGCAAGTTCGCGCGCACCGACCGGACCGTGGTCCGGCTGTTTGAAGACGAGACCAATCTGTACGCGCGTATACTTCTTGACAAAAGTGCATCCATGGGGTTCTCCTCCCGCAACGGCATGAACAAGTATGACTACGCCCGCACCATTGCCGCCTCTCTTGCCTGGATATTTGTCCGGCAGCGCGATGCCGTGGGGCTGGTGACGTTTGATGATTCGATTGATGCAGCGCTGCCGCCGCGATCGACCAATGTGCAGCTCAAGAACATCATTGCATGCCTGGAAAACAGCGCGCCTTCCAGCGCGACACGCTGCGGCGCGGCCATCGACAGCGCCGCGCACGGCATCCATAAACGCGGGATGTGCGTGCTGATATCCGATCTGTTCGACGATCCGCGCTCGATCATCCAGGGCCTTCGCCACCTGCGGTTCAAGAGGCAGGATACGGTCCTCATCTGGCTTCTCGATCCCCTGGAGGTGGATTTCAGGCGGGATGCGCCTCTGGAAGTCCATGATGTGGAAAGCGACGAACGGGTGTTTCTCGACGGCGAGACAGCGGAACGCTTCTATCGCCGGGGGATGCGCGGGCATCGTGAGCAGATAGAGGAGGCGTGCCGCGAGCTGGAAATCGACTGGGAGATAGTGACTACCGACGAACCGTTTCACGGGGCGCTCATGCGCGTACTGGAGAAGCGAAGGCGGCTGCCGTGAGCTGGCTCGCGTTTTTCCGGCCCCTGTTCCTGTGGGCGATGCTGTTTGCAGCGGTTCCCATCCTGATACATTTCTTCCAGCGGCGGCGGACGATCCGTCTCGATTTCTCATCGGTGCGCTTTCTCCGCGAGGCCGCGGTGAAAGCCAGCCGGCGCAAGCGCCTCCGCCGGCTGCTGCTTCTACTGACGCGCATCGCGATAGTTGCTGTCATCGTACTTCTTTTCGCCCGGCCCTACAGCCGTTTTGACCCCTTCGGCTCGTTCAGGAACCCGCAGGGGAGGACCTTCGCGTGGATCGATCCCACGATAAGCATGGACTATCGAACCGATGCGGGAACCCTTGCGGCCCGGGCGCGGCAGGGACTCGCATCGCTCGACAGCACTCTTGTGCACAGTCACGAGCTGATGGTATTCGAACCATGCGCCGGCGCGTTCGATGTATATGAGCCGGGCGAGGAGTCCGAGTGCGAGCCGGTGCGGCACGGCCCGACGAATCTCGGGGAAGCCTTGCGGGCGTTCCGCCGGGAACGTATGCGCGGCACGCAGCTTCCATCGCTCGTGCTGTTCAGTGATTTTCAGGAAGGGACCGCCGCGCTGGTGGACACGTTCCTTTTGTCCGACTCGGTTTTCTATCCCGTGGTGTGCGTGTGGCTGGCGCCGAGGCACCCGTATAACTACGCCATCCGGGTGGGCGGCGCACCCGAGGGGCCGAGCCCGTACCTGGAATGCACGGTTTGCGCGACCGGACGCGAGCTTGCCTCGGGTGAAGTCTCCGTGATTTCGGGAGCGCTTCGAACCGGCCATGAGCGGGTGGCCGTTCCGCGCAACGACTCGGCGAGCCTGCGTATCGAAACGAGCGCAGCCGCGCGCAATGCGCACGGCGCGGTCCGGCTCGTGCCCGCGGATCCGTATCCGCATGACAATGTCGATCATTTCGTGGCGCGGACTCGCGACGCGGTGCGCGTTCTTATCGTATGCGATGATGCGTCCTGCTTTCCGATTGCCGCGGCGCTCGGCGCCATTGACGGCTCTTTATGGTACGAGCCGCGCACGCTTGGTTCCCAGGAGGTCCGCTTTGAAGATCTCGATTCGGCGGACGTCATTGTGCTGGCGGGTCTATCGCGGCCGGCGCGCGCGCTGCAAGCGCTCTTTGCCCGGCGCTCTCTCGATGCGAAAGTGGTCGTGTTTTCGCCGGCCATGGACCACGGGGAATCGTCCCTGACCCGCGACGTGTTCCGGCATCTGGGCGTGCGCGCGGCTCCGGAAATCGTGCGCGCGGAATCGCCTCTTTCCGCGGTGTTGCCCGACACCATTTCCGTGCTCTGGCGCGGTTTTCCCCTCGCAAGGGATCGAAGTGTGGCGGTCGACCGGTATCTCGCGCCGGTTCCCGGGGATGTGCTGGTGCGGCTGAGCAACCGCGCGGCGCTCGCGGCCGGCACGGTTGACAGCGCGGGCCATTGCTGGATCGTGCTCGCCACGCCGCTGGGCATCGATCCGTCGAACAACCTCGCCGAGACCGGCTTCTACGTGCCGCTTGTCGATCGTCTGCTGAGTTTCGGTCTCTCTTCGGTCGGCGCGCGCCCCCACGAGTGGATTGCCGGCCGCATCGAGCGAAATCCGTATTATGGACGCGGTGTCGGGGCGCATGTCTTTGATGTCAACGGCAAGCCTGTGGCCCAGTGGTCGAGCCAGCCGACCGTGGGTTTCGACGGGCCGGGTGTGTTTCGGGTACAGCCGCGCGGGGAGGCGGCCTACTGGGTCGCGGTGCATGCCGACCCCGCTGAAGCCCGTCTGGTCTACCGGCGTCCGCAGCCGGGCCCGGCGGCAAAACGGTTTGTCAAGGTCGTGGATCGCGAGGGGTTCGAAGAGTTCCTGGCATCGATACGCGGCAGCTCGCGCCTGAACCTGCTGTGGGTGGTCCTGGGCCTGCTCATAGTGCTCGAAATTCTTCTCTGGCAGCGCCGCGGCCGGGAATAGGCGACGGCGGCATGGGGCAAGCTGCATCAATACACAAAAAGACCCGGCCAAAGGCGTAGTATATTATCTATCTTAGAACAGCCGTTCGAAGAGCGGCAGGTTTGTGCTCTTACTGAAGGCGAGGTAGGCGGTGAAAATGGAGATCACGACCCGGGGTTATTATCAGATACTGCGGATTGAAGAGGAACTGGCGGTCATCGCCGATCTGTCGGAGCTGACATATCTTGTCAAAGGATATCTCAAGCAGGGGAAACGCCATATCGCGGTGAGCTTCACCGATGCTTCATACATATACAGCGGCGCGCTTGCCGTGCTCATCGAATGCTACAAGGAGCTCAGCGAAGGGGAAGGCGAGCTGTGTATTATCGAGCCCAATCAGAACCTCAAGGATATATTCGCATCGCTTAATATCAATAAAGTCCTGAACGTATACGAGTCTGAAGAAGATCTTCCGGCGTAGCGGGCCGGTACGGATTCTCATGGAAAGCGCCGTCATCCTGATACAATGCCCCGACCAGCGCGGCATCATCGCCCGGCTGTCCGAATTCGTATTTCGCTATAACGGTAACATCATCCAGGCCGACCAGTACACGACCGACCCGCAGAATGGGCGGTTCTTCATGCGGCTCGAATTCACGTTTGATCCCGCGAAAGTGCCCCCGGATCATCTCGAGCGCGAGTTCGATATCCTTGCCGCCGGGCTCGGCGCCACCTGGGAGATCCACTACGCCAGCACGGTCATGCGCATGGGCATTCTGGTCTCGAAACTCGACCACTGCCTGGTCGACCTTCTATACCTGCATCGAAGCGGCGAGCTGCGTGTGGACATACCGCTGGTGGCGAGCAATCACGATGCGGTGCGCCCGCTGGTCGAGCAGGCGGGCATCCCGTTTCACCACATACCGGTGACCCCCGATACCAAACCCGAACGCGAGAGTACGCTCCTGGAGCTCGTGCGTGAGACAACCGATTTCCTGGTACTCGCCCGGTACATGCAGATACTCACGGCGGTGTTCATGGAGGGCTACCGGGGCGACATTATCAATATCCACCACAGTTTTCTTCCGTCTTTCAAGGGCTCGGATCCCTACCGCCGGGCCTACGAGCGCGGGGTAAAGGTGATTGGCGCAACCGCACATTTCGTGACCGTCGAGCTTGACGAGGGGCCGATCATCGAGCAGGTGGTCGAGCGCGTGTCGCATCGCGACAATGTCGACATGCTGAAGCGCAAGGGACGGAACCTTGAGAAACTGGCGCTGGCGAATGCTATCCAGGCGTATGTCGAGCACCGGATCATACGCTACGAGAACAAGACCATCGTGTTTGTCTGAGCGTCCCGCGTGCCGGTGACGGCGTCTCCCGGGAGCGCGCCGGCCGGCTACTTGACTTTCTTCCGCTTGTGGGTGAGCTTCACTTCGCGCCACAGCCCGGAATGCTTGTCCTTGACCAGCTTCAGGTGCGGCGTTTCGCCGCCGTCGAACAGCGTAATCTCCTTGTCCGACAGCCGCATGCGGCCGTGCAGCTCGATACCGAGATGGGTTGTGGCGCGATACTGCGTAATAAGGTGGTTCTTGATACGTTCGAAATCAGCGGCGGTCTCGTTGAACGTGAAAAAGAGGACGCCGATGCCCTGGCTCTTAAGCGTGGTGTAAATCTTATGGGGCAGGTGCTTGAGCTGACGAAGCCGCTCAAAGCCCTTCTTTACGTAGATGGATTCCCGGTCGGAGAAAAGGACATACGTAAACGTGGCGGCGGGAAGGAGCTGGCGCAGGGGAGTGAACAGGTTATGGATAAGATCGTCGCAATCCACATTTATGCGTTCCAGCTTGCTTTCGAGCACCAGGACGTGGCGCTGCTTGCCACAGCGGTAGTCGAATAGACCGTCAAGCTCCTTGATGCTCTCGTAGCCGTATTTTCCCTTTCCGGTGTTGTCGAGGATCACGAGATTCGGGTATTTCTGGATCTTGAGAATATACCGGCCGGCGTGCGCGACGATGTAGTCGTTGCGCTCCGTGGGGTTGAAACGCTTGTCGAATACGCCGCCCGGGTATCCGCTGCGGCTGAAATGCCGGAGCCAGTATTTGGTAATCCGCCGGGCTATCCGCTCGGCCACGTCGCCGCGGATATTGCCGTCGGCCTTGGGATCGAGGGCGTAGCCTGCCTCGAAGAAATCGCCTATTGTATACAACGAGTAGCTATTATAGCCGATGCGATATTCGACGATTGCGCGATCGAGGAACTGCCGGCCCTCGTTGAGCTCGTCGCGGGGGTTGTGAAGCCTGTACGAGCTCTTAATGCCGTGGTTTCTCTTAACAGAGCATATTTCGGGACCGGTTTCCCCGCTTACGCGCGGACACGGGTTCCAGTACACGGGCTGGAAATCCCTGAACGGATACTGCGTGTCTCGTGACGGCGTCATGCGGATCCTGCCATGGCTGCGTTTTGAATTCGAAAATACAGCGTGACCGTGGCGCCGGGAAGAAGAGGCGCGCGGAGAAAAAAAGTGTTGACACTGCATACGAAATGTACTATACTTGCATTGTACTAGTACACTATGACATTTGTCTGCAGGGGCTTGGGGTGGCATTCACACTCAAACTGAGCAATTCGAGCGGAGTACCGTATTACCGTCAGATCGTGAACCACGTGATTTACGGGGTTGCCAATGGGATGCTCAAGCCGGGAGAACGGCTTCCCACGGTGCGGCAGCTCGCGGTTGATCTGCAGGTGAACCTCAACACGATCGCCAAGGCATACGGGGAGCTGGAGCTCCGCGGTATTGTCAACACCCAGCAGGGAACAGGGACGTTCGTGTCCGAGACCGCGGTCGAGCTGGATCCGGATGAAAAGAAGAAAGGAATCGAGCGGCTGTGCGCGAGATTCCTTGACGAGATTGCGGGACTGGGTGTCAGCACGAGCGAAGCGCTTTCTACTTTGCAAAGAATTGAAAAGGAACGTATCAACCCGAAGAAGGGGAGTTGAGCCATGGCAGCACAAGACACGAAGTTTCGCGAACGCCGGGAATTCAACCCGGTCCTCTGGAACCTGCGCAAGCAGTCGTTTGCGCTCCGCCGCTATGTTCTCAACAAGCTTCTCTTTCTTCTCGCCGCGGCGGTGGTCATCGTGTTTCTGGCCACGGGCATGCCGCCCGCCGTAATCTCGGTTCCGGTTGCCGCGGTGCTGTGCAGCTTCGCGTTGTCGATCCGCGTGGCATTCGAGTGGGAGCGCGTGCCGGTGCTTCGACTGGGACGGTACCGGGCGACCAGGGGGCCCGGGCTTTTTTTTCTCGTGCCTGGAATCGACGTACCCTATGGCTATGTCGACTGCAGGATCACGGTAACGGATTTTTCGGCCGAGAAAGTACTGACCAGGGATGCTGTTCCCGTATATGTCGATGCGATCATATTCTGGATGATCTGGGATGCGGCCAAGGCCAAACTGGAGGTCGAGAACTATCGCAACGCCGTTCCGTTGAGCGCCAAGACCGCGTTGCGCGATATCATCGGGAAGACGACACTCGCGCGGCTCCTCACCGATCGCGACGAGATCGGGCAGGAACTCCAGAAGATTCTTGATGCGAAGACCAATCCCTGGGGGATCACGTCCCTGTCGGTGGAGATAAAGGACATCGTACTGCCGCAGGAGCTCGAAGATGCCATGAGCAGGGAGGCGCAGGCCGAGCGGGAGCGTAATGCGCGCGTGATACTGGGCTCGGCGGAGATTGAGCTTTCCGACAAATACTCGGAGGCATCGAAGAAATACAAGGGCAACAATGAGGCGCTCACCTTGCGGTCGTTGAATCTGCTGCTTGATGCGCTGAAATCCAAGGGCTCGATGATACTGGTACCGTCGGAAGTACCGCATCTCATGAACAAGGCCGTGGCCGTCGCGCTGGCGAAGAAGAGTGTTCCCGGGGGAGGGGCGGAAGCCCGCGGGCAGGACATGGAGGCGGAGTAGAATAATGACTGTCGTGTCTACCCGTTCGTCCACCGCTTCGGTGGACGTGCCGCACGTCCGGTCGGTCCGTAATCGTATTCTTCTGGATCATATTATCGGGCTGGCGGCGGTTGCGATGCACATCGAGGATGACGCGTGCGGGGCAGAAAATGATTCTGCCAACAAAACGCGCGCGGCACGACTGTGCGAACGGGATCGAGAACGCGAACGCCCGGAAATAATCCGCGTGTGAGGTCGAGCGCGAATACCTACTGCAGGGAGACATCCTATGGCACTTCTTGAGCTGGATGGAATCACAAAGGACTATCGCAAAGGCGACCGCGCGGTACACGCGCTTCGCGGCATAGACCTGTCGATCGATCGGGGGGAGTTTCTCGCTATCGTGGGCCCTTCGGGGAGCGGCAAGACCACGCTGCTCAACATCGTCGGCTGCCTCGATACCCCGTCCAACGGCAGCGTGGTCTATAACGGCCGCGAGCTCGGAAAGCTCAAGGAGCGCCAGCTCTCCGAGTATCGCAAGGAGAATGTCGGCTTCATCTTCCAGTCGTTCAACCTGATTCCCGTGTTGACTGTCCAGGAAAACGTCGAGTTGCCCATGATAATCGAGCGGAAAATGGACAAGATGGAAATCGCGCGCAAGGCGCGGGAAATGATAGCGGCGGTGGGGCTCGCATCCATGGCCGACCGGCTTCCCCGGGAAATCTCCGGCGGGCAGGAGCAGCGCGTGGCAATCGCCCGGGCGCTCGTGAAGAACCCGCTGGTGGTACTGGCCGATGAGCCCACCGCAAATCTCGATTCGGCAACGGCCGAG
>WJMI01000240.1 GCA_014728015.1 Chitinivibrionales bacterium
CCTCCACTTCGGCGGGCGCGATCATAGTACGGTCATTTATGCAATCCAACAAATAGAAACTCTTCGGGCAAAAGACGAGAGTGTACAGCGAGATATTAACTATATTTCTTCACTGTTTTCCCAACAGTAGGGGTGTGAATAGGGTGTTTAATATTTGTTTCGGCGGATTTTCAACACCGCCTCCCCGTTAATCAACCCTTATTCCAACAGGTTTTCAATAGGTGTAACTCATTGAATAAAAAGAAATAACTTGATTGTTTAATATTATCAACATATATATAATTACTCTTATCTAGATATAGATACACACTTCTCAGATGAAGGCATGTTGAAAAACGCTGTCGCTCAAGGAAGATGAGGCCAGTATGCCCTACACAATCGAAAAAAAATCACTGTTCGAGCTTCTCCAGAAAGCATATCCAATCGTGCCGACAAAGAGTTCGCTCCAGATGCTTTCGAACCTGAAGGTATCACTGGCACCCGGTACTATCGAGTTTATGGCCACGGACCTGGATCATTCGATCAAGGTACAGGGAAGCATAGAGGGAGACGGAGAAGCCGAGCTGGCGGTGAATGCGCGCAAGCTGTTCGAAGTGGTTCGCGAGCTGGGAGAAGGACCGCTGACGATCCGGCTTGATGAAAACGTGCTGATACTTGAAAGCGCTGATTCATTTGTATGCAAAATAGCCGGGGCCGACACGCAGGATTTCCCCCTGTTTCCCGAAGTAACCGATAAAAAAGAGGTAGATATCCCGCTGTCCTTTCTAAAGAATATGATTCAAAAGAGCAGTTTCGCGGTATCGCGGGACGAAACCCGGGCATGCCTGTGCGGTGTTCTATGGGAAATAGACAAAAAGAAAACAGGCATGGTCGCCACTGACGGGCATCGGCTGGGAAGGTGTCTGTATAGGGGAGAGTTTGGTCTGCCGTCTGCGAAGAAAAGCATTGTTTCACCCAAGAGTATGCTGCATATTGTGCGGATTCTTTCCTCCGACTCAGAGGATCCCTCGGTCCATGTTGCCATTGGCGAGAAATACATCGTTTTTACCGCTGAAGGCGTCATGCTGTGCTCGAAGCTCATCGAGGGGCCGTATCCCGACTACGAGAAAGTCATTCCCAAGAACAACCCGAAAAAAGCAATCATAGAAAGATCTCTTCTTCAGGAAGCTGTGCGCAGGGTGTCGGTGCTTTCAAACCAGAAGACCCATCTGGTGAAATTCGTATTCCGCAACGATGAGCTCGAAATAGTGGTTCTGAATCGTGATATCGGGGGAGAAGCCCGCCAGAGGATTCCTATCGAATACGGCGGCGAAGAGCACACCGTTGGATTCAATGCCGCCTACCTTTCCGAAATACTCGGCATTATCACAAGTCAAAAAGTCCGTATAGAGATGAGCACCCAGATAAGCGCATGCCTTTTATTTCCCGATACAAGCGAGCCCGAAAGCGAAGACCTTTTCCTTATCATGCCCTTGCGAATAATGGAAGAGGCCGGCTGATGACAACTACGCAACTTCGTTGAACCTGGCTTCCTAGGGACTTTTTAGTCTACTTCACCTTGCCGACCAAATGTTCTCTGATGAATGTGGTCTGATGAATGTGGTCGGACCAGGAATTGTTTCTGCAAATCAACAACTTACCAGTCCAGAACCCCCATATCGTGGCCTTAGATTGACGATCTAACATTGCCTTCTTGGGGCATAATCGCACCTGCTGGGTTAATTGTGATGTGATTGGATGTGACGGAAAAACCGTTGCGAGGGGCGTCTGTTTGGTGTATATTGTTCATCAAGTAAGTGAACTATTTCACGAGGAGGACCCCATGCACCTGTTTGATCAACTGGCAATCGACTCCCCAGACAACCTTGTCTACGGACGTGCGCCCAAACCGGTCACCACCCGGCGCGGCGTGGTGCTAGGCGGCGGAACTGTTTATCCCGAGCTCAATTTTACCGTACCGCCCATGCCTGTCGACGAAACCACCATTTCAGAAATCCGCGACATGTATCGCGCCATTGTGGACGAAGCCTGCGGCCGGGCGGTTGCGCTCGACTGCGAGGCTCTCGTGGTTGAGCTGGAAACGCTTATCGAAATGACCATCACCCCTCGCTACGCAATCGAGCTTACCGAGACCATCAATGAAGTACTTGACTCGTGGCAGTCACGCACGGGACTCAAGTCCGCGCTGCGCGTTACTCCCAACGACACCCGGGAGATGAAACGGCCGCCATACCTCCGTTCCGGCAAGTTCCTCGATCGTATGCTGGAAACATTTGAAGGGTGCGCACGCGCCGGCGGCGAGCTCTTGTCCATAGAATCGACCGGCGGGAAGGAAATACATGATGATGCTCTTATCGCCTGCGACATCGGCGCGGTCATATTCGCGCTGGGCATTATGGGGCCGCGCGATATGGCGTTCCTGTGGAAACACATCGTTGACATCGCCGCATCAAACGGCACCGTCGCGGCCGGTGACACCGCCTGCGGCTTTGCCAATACAGCTATGGTTCTCGCCGAGAAAAAAATGATCCCTCGCGTTTTTGCGGCCGTGGTCCGCGCCGCAAGTGCAGCGCGGAGCCTCGTGGCATACGAACAGGGCGCGGTCGGCCCGGGCAAAGACTGCGGATACGAGAATATCTACCTCAAGGCCATCACCGGATGCCCCATGTCCATGGAGGGCGCGGTAGCGGCCTGTGCCCACTTGAGCCCGCTGGGCAATGTCGCCGCCGCCGCGTGCGACCTCTGGTCCAACGAATCCGTGCAAAATGTCAAGCTTTTGGGCGGCAGGGCGCCGACGGTGTTCTTAGAGCAACTCATCTACGATTGCCGTCTTATGAATACCGCGCGCGCCAGCGGGGTGGACCGCGCTTATCGTGACTTGTTGGTCGCATCCGATTCCTCCCTCGACCCCCAGGCCTATGTGCTCGCCCCGGCCAATGCCATACGCATTGCCGCGGCCGCGGTATCGCAAGGAAGCCATTATGCCGCATGCAAGGCCGCCGCCGCGGAGACCCTTTCCCTCATCAAGGAAGGTCATGAAGCAGGGGCCGTCCGCATCCCCGAAATGGAGCTTACGTACCTGGACATGCTCACCGCGGCCGTGGGCTCACTGCCCGGCAACCAAGACCGCTTTATCGAGCAGATGCTTGCCCAAAGCGATATGACCAAGTTCAGACCCGAGGAATACGCGCTTCGCGCGGCATAGCGGGGCTGCGATGAGTATTTTGTTCCTCCACCAAATACGACAGCCCGCGGCGGAGGAATGATGGCCAACCAGTCGGACAGAATAGAACAGGAAATGCACGATCTACGCGAGGAGATCGAACAGTTTCGAAAAGAAAAGGAGCGGGTCAGGTCTATCGTGGGCAAGGTCGGGGGCATGCCCTCGTTCAACACCAAGGCGTTCAACATCGTATTCGCTGTTGTCGTCGGCGGCCTGCTTGTCGCGTGCGTGGTTCTTACCCACAGCATCGAAGTTATTCTGGGCGAGCTTGCCATTGCCGCGATCTCGGTGAAGCTCATGTACCTGCTTCACAACCAGCAGCGGGTCAACCATTTTCAGCTGTGGATTCTTTCTTCCATAGAGTGGCGGCTCAACGAGCTGGTCAAGCAGCTCTGCGCCGTACATGAAACGGTCGCTGAAAATGCAGGAACAACGGAGACCCAGGCGTAGCGCCACGGTCCTGGCGTACGACTTCCGGTACATGGTCGAACGGCTCCTTGTTCCACAGCAAGCTGCGCACCACCCACATAACCTATTTTTTATAGTGGTGAAATAGTGCCATCTCGCGCAACCGAAGATTTTGTATGTCCCATTCACGCACCATACCGGTTTTTCGCCTGCACAGCCCGCAGGGCCGCGCGCTCCTGAAGCGGATTGCGTCATCGCGCGGTTCGCGAAACACCCGCGTAGACCGCATTGTCAGTCGCGTGCTCGCCGGCGTTGCCAAACGAGGAGATGCCGCGCTCTTTTCATACACTCGTCAATTCGAAGAGAGGGCGCTTTCGGCCCGCTCCGTGCGCGTTTCTCCCGCGCACATTCGTGCCCGTGCGGAAAAAGCATCGCCGGCTCTGAAAAACACCATCCGACGGGCAGCAACACGCATTCGCGCGTATCATGCACGGCAGAAAAAGGCCGGGTTCACTATGCGTACCGCCGAAGGCGTTCTGTCGCTGCGGGTCGTGCCGCTTGCGCGCGCCGGCGTATATGTTCCCGGCGGGTATACGGCGTACCCGTCAAGCGTTCTCATGAATGTCGTTCCCGCGCAGGTGGCGGGGGTCAAGGAAATTGCCGTGGTCACGCCGGTCACAGGGCGCCTCGATCCCGCAATCGCGTTCGCGCTCGATCTCCTCGGCATCACCGAAGTCTATCAAATCGGCGGGGCCCAGGCTGTTGCCGCGCTGGCATACGGAACCAAGAGCGTACGGGCGGTCGACAAGATAGTGGGGCCCGGAAACGCGTTCGTGGCCGCGGCAAAACGCGCGGTATACGGCACGGTAGATATCGATTCCATCGCCGGGCCCAGCGAAGTCGCGATCATTGCCGATACCTCGGCAAAGGCCGCCTGGATCGCGTTGGACATGCTGGCCCAGGCCGAGCACGGCACCGGCGACGAGACAGCGGTATGTATCACCGAGAGCATGACCCTGGCGCGCAGGGTTGCCGCGCACCTTGCCGAGCAAATCACCGCCTCGCCGGTGCGCGGCATGCTGCGGAGGCTTCCCGGCCATGCCCTGAGCGTTTTCGTATGCGACAGCCGGCGGGAAAGCATAGAGCTTGTCAATGTCCTGGCGCCGGAGCATTTGCAGATCATGACCAGGAAATCCCGCGACGATGCAAAAAAGATCCACAACAGCGGAGCGATCTTTCTGGGCCCGCACACACCCGTGGCCCTGGGCGACTACTATATCGGCACGAACCACGTGCTTCCGACCGGCGGCACGGCGCGCTTTGCATCCGGCCTGGGGGTTGATGATTTCGTGAAGCGGATATCAGTTGCCGAGGTGGGAAAGAAAGGGTTTCGGGCATCGGCGAAATACGTATCGCGGTTTGCGCGCGCCGAGGGATTCGTGCATCACGCCATGAGCGTGGAAGAGCGCGGCTGACCCGAAGGAAACAGAAATGGGATTACGTACGCTGTTGTTCGCGTTCGGCCTGACCGCGTTCGCCGGCCTGTCCACCGGCGTCGGCAGCGCCTTGGCGTTTTTCTCAAAGAAAACCAACACGCGGTTCCTGTCGGTGGCGCTCGGCTTTTCCGCCGGGGTCATGCTGTACGTATCGTTTATCGAGATTTTCGCGAAGGCCCGCGGTTCTCTTGCCGAAACAATGAGCGACAGCCGCGCCTACTGGCTGACCACGGCATCGTTTTTCGCCGGCATTGTTCTCATCGCGCTCATCGACAAGCTCGTGCCGAAATTCGAGAACCCGCACGAGGCGCGCGGCGTGGAGGACATGAAGCTGCCGCCGGCGAAAAACGGCGCGCTGTATCGCATGGGTTTGTTCTCCGCGCTGGCCATTGCCATCCACAATTTCCCCGAAGGGCTGGCCACGTTCACCGCCGCGCTCAAGGAGCCCGCACTCGGGTTGAGTATCGCGGTGGCTATCGCGATCCACAATATTCCCGAGGGAATCGCCGTATCCGTCCCGATATTCTACGCCACCGGCAACCGCCGGAAGGCATTCGTATACTCGTTCGCATCCGGACTGGCGGAGCCGGTCGGCGCCGTGATAGGCTATTTGATACTGATGCCTTTTTTCAGCGACGCGGCGTTCGGCATTCTATTCGCATCGGTGGCCGGGATCATGGTGTATATCTCTCTCGACGAGCTTCTGCCCACGGCCCAGAAATACGGGGAACACCATTTGTCAATATCCGGACTGGTCGCAGGGATGGTCGTCATGGCGCTCAGCCTTCTGTTGTTCGCGTAGCAAGCTGCCCGGGAGGGCGCGGTCATGTATTCTTATTCCACCGCCGCCGCGGATACTTACGATCGTTTTATCGATCCCGGTGTAATCCGCGTGACGCAGATCGAAGAGAAGGATTGACTTTTGCGCTTCCAACAAGCAGCGCGAAACCCGGCATGCGTTTTGGCGGTGGCGATATCGCTGATGGGCTCGTGCGGGAACGGAGACAAGGACTCCTCTGTACGGCGAGGAACGACCAGGGCCCCGGCAGACGAAGCGGCGGGCACCCGACCCGATTCGTCCCCGCGGGCCGGCCGGGCCGATTCGGTTGTCTGTGCCCGGTGCGACGGCGCCGGAGAGATAGTCACGCAATGTCCGTACTGCAGCGGCAAGGGATACCAGGGAACGTCCCGTAATCCACAGACCTGCATTGTATGCGGCGGCGAAGGGATTATTCGCAAGGAATGCGCTGCCTGCGGCGGCGCCGGCAAGGTGTCGTCGGCCGGAAGGCGGGCCGGGCCGTGAAATGTCCCGCATGCGGCAACTACCCCCGCCCGCCAACGAGCCTGTTCTATACGTTCAGCGGCCTGCGATTCAAATGCCAGTTCTGCAACGAATGGCTGCGCGGCAATGCGGTCATGATATTTCTGGATCTGCTGTCCGC
>WJMI01000017.1 GCA_014728015.1 Chitinivibrionales bacterium
GCTGTATGACGGCCAGTCCAATCCGACAAACCTGTACGGTAGTTTCGTGGGCAACGGCTTGCCGGCGGGCATAGGCATCGGAGATCGCGTAAGCCTTTTGGGCGGCAGGCAAAGCGCATCGTTTCCTCCGCCGTATACTGCTTGCACGGCAGCGCAGTGCGCCAAGCACATCGCCGACGGCACCATAGACATCCTGGTCAACTTCGCTATCAACAAGGGCCATGAAAATCCCAGCGGCGCGACACTGACAATGAAGAACCATCTCGGAACCTTCGTGCCGCATCCGCCAAGCGGCGCCGCGAGTGACCCGCACGCCGACCTCGACTATATCTTCTCGGTCAACAAGAGCGATGCCATTGTCGGCGGCACGCCGCCCCGCCAGCGCCTGTGCATTATCGATTCACTGTGGGCCATGGTGCACGGACCGCAAGGCGCGCCCAACAAAAACACGTATCGGCTTATCATGGGAACGTTCGCCCCGGCAGTTGATTATTATACGGTGAAAAGGATCCGCGAGGAAGAGATGGGCGGCACGCACGGCGACGAGCATGTGGCACGCTACCTGACCGCGTTTGGATACAGCGAAAGCGATGCCGACGATCGCGCGCCGCGGGGATTCATAACAGTAACCCCGACAGGCACAATCGCCCGACACAACCGCGGGCCGGGCAGTGCCGGCTCCCGGATCAGCGTCACACTCAGGGCTCCGGGACGGCAGGTGCGTTCCGCGTGGGTAAGTTTCCCCGCGCGCGAACGGATCGAAAGCGTTTCCATTGCTGATGTTCGCGGACGGACCGTGCGCCGCCTGAAAGCCGGGCGGACCGGCGGCGATGAGCTGGTGCGGTTCGTGTGGGACGGCCGCGACAGCAGGGGCCGGGCGGTCGGCGCCGGAACGTATCTTGTTACAGTTCGCGGCGCGACAACGCAGAAAGCCGCGCGGATACGCGTGCACTCATAGAGGCCGGGGCTTTGGCGCAGGACCTCTGACCCGGCCGTCAAATCTCTACAACTGGGGGTAGGGGTATGGGAGCGAGGTTCTCTGGCGCCAGAAGGCGTTTTCTGCAATCTTCGGCAACCGGCGCCGCCGGCCTGGCCGTGTCTGCGGCCATGCCGAAAAAGGCCTTCGCCGGTGCATCACAGCCGTGGCCGGCAATCAATCCCGACATCGACAATCTCAGGGTTGTCTCCTGCCGCGATCCCAATATGGTCAGCGCCGACTGGGAAGATATCATCAATTTCGCGGACATGGATGCACAGAACGATCCGGCCAACCGCGATCTTATCCGCGCGAATATGGACGAGATGGCCAAGGTCCTGGCGCAGAAGTCCGATGCCGGAGATGCCTGGGCGACCATATTCCAGAAGCCCGGCGGCGCGGACTGGAGCGCCAAGAAGGCCGCCATCAAGGTAAACTGCATCGCAAAAAACCACCCGCGCCTCGCGCTTGTGGAGAAGGTATGTGACGAACTCAATGCGCTCGGCATTCCATATGAGAGCATATTCCTTTTCGACGGATGCTCAAACGCATACCACCTGTACGACGGCTACGTGGGGGACAAGCTTCCCGCCGGCGCGCAGGTAAGTGACAGAAACTCTCTTCTGGGCGGCACCGAGCGCGCCGACATCCCGGCTCCGTATACCGAGTGCACCTCGGCGCAATGCACCGCGCACATTGCAGACGGGACCATTGATATCCTGGTGAACATGGCGGTCAACAAGGGGCACAGCATCGGCGGGAAAACAACACTCACCATGAAAAACCATTTCGGCACATTCGATCCGCATCCGCCCGACGGCGCGCAGGGCGATCCGCATGGCAATCTCGACTACGTGCTCTCGATCAACAAAAGCGATGCCATCCTCGGCGGGGCGCCTCCGCGTCAGCGGCTGTGCATAATCGATTCGCTCTGGGGGATGGTCCACGGCCCCAGCGGTACGCCGAACAAGAACACGTACCGGATTGTCATGGGAACTTTCGGCCCGGCAGTCGACTATTTCACGGTCAAAAAGATACGCGAACCGGAGATGGCAGCCACCCATGACGCTGCTGACGTTGCCCGTTTCCTCA